>NZ_JBEXXK010000006.1:0-306364 GCF_040630405.1 Streptomyces sp. NPDC005811 | reverse complement strand
CTCGCACCAAGCAAAAACGACGTCCTCCGGACGGGCACCCCGCCCCATTTTCCCGGCCCCGGGGTGAGGCCGAAAGGCCTCGGGATGACTGGCTACTACGACGACTTCACAATGAACGTGCACATCCTCTTCGACGACACGTTGGTACTAGAGGACCCTGCGGCAACGCTCGGCACGATTCTGAAGTCCGGAGAAGAGGTTGATGTCATGGCAGTGTTGGCCGCCGCTCTCGATGACCTGCTCGACACTGAGGGATCCGAGAAACCGGACGTGGAATACATGGCGTCACCCATGTGGGGTGCTGTGGTGCGTGCGGCGGGTACAGCGTACGCCCTTCTGACGCGGTAGCCAGCGCCAATCGCTACGAATGGGCGGGAAGAGACCCTCCTCTTCCCGCCCATTCGGCTTTTTTCGCTTGTGATTGTTCTGGAATTTCAGAGGTGAATCAGGAGCCATTCAGAATGACCTTCGAGGAATGAGCGGGCTTGCGTCCAGGACCGTAGACATCGACTTCACCTTCAGAGAGACCATTTCGGTCTCGGAGGTACTGAATGCCCTGCTCGGTGCCGGACTGCGCGTGCCGTCGGACACCGAGGTGCCGTATCTCGTCGACGAGGACGGCATGTTCGAGTGGCAGAAGGCGGCCGCTCCCGACGTGGACGATGTCATCTCCCAACTGGCGGACAGGCGGTGGAAGGACAGAGTCGTCGGCATGACCCTGCGCCTCCACGACGGACCTGTGTCTCGTTCGTCGTCGGGATCCACCCCAGGCTCCTGCCGGACTCCTCTCGCTTCTGCGATCTCGGCTGGTACCTGGCGAGGCTGGTTCCCGCACTCCAGCCGCTGGGACTGTCGGATATCGAAGCCCGAGACTCGGCGTGATCGCGCCGGGTCAGGGCGCGGAGGCACTGCCATCGCTTGCGTCCCCCGCGCCGAGCACACTCCCGTAGGCGCGAGCGCCCTCGCGTGGCAGCACGGCCCACATCCGGGTGCCGTTGTTCTGCCCCCGGCCGCCTCCGATACCCCACTCTCCGTCACAGGCCCGCACTACCTGGTCCAGGACTCCCAGCGCCACTCCTCGGGAGATCTCACAGGCCGCCCCCAGGCGCGCATTGGTGTGCAGCGGGTGGTCGTCGTACAGGGTGACGCGCATCGCGCCGTCCCGGTAGCGCAGCGAGACGTACACCCGAGCCGACGGTGAGAACCGGCAGGCACAGGCCGTCAGTTCACTCACCACCTGAACCACCGCGTCCGTCAACTCCGCCAGGCCGTGCGCGCGGAGGATCGTGCGGGTGGCGGCACGGGCGATGCCGGCGCTCTGCGAGGCTGCGGGGAGGGTGAGGCTGCACGACAGCGACTCAGGGAGGGGTGGGGTGAAGGGGAGTTCGGTGGGGGCGAGGGTCGGGGAGAGGCAGAACCCCGAGGGGGCGGGAGGCGGGCAGGACGAGCCTTCTGGCTGCACGTCAACTCCTTTGTCACGTAGAGGTACGGACCCATGCCGACGGCTCGTCTCCCTGACGCGGGCCCGCTCCTCGCAGGGGACGAGAACACGGGCAGGCACGCGTGATGCGCTTCCGGAGGGTCGTAACGGATCTGCGATCGAGCCATTACCGAATGTAGGGATGCGAGAGTCACATTGTCCATACGGTTGGAGATAATTACCCCCACTGTGGGTGGACGGGGGCCTGCCCCCTCAGCAGACTTGGGCACCACAGCGCAGCGAAAGGGCGACATGGCTACGAGAAGCACACCGACCGAGCGGCAGAAGCGCCTGGGCGCGGAGTTGCGGAAGATGCGCCTCGCAGCAGGTGCCGCCACCGAGTACGCCGCCGGTCTGCTTGGCATCGACCGAACCCGGCTGTCCAACATGGAGTCGGGAATCCGGCCTTTCTCGGCTGAACGAGTCCGTACCCTCGCCTGCAACTATTCCTGCCCGGACGAGGATTACGTCGAGGCACTGGCCTCGATGGCCGACAGCAAGGAGCGCGGCTGGTGGGAGCAGTACCGGGGCACCCTCCCCGCCGGCCTCCTGGACATCGCGGAGTTGGAGTGGCACGCGACGCGGGTACGGACCGTGCAGTTCATGCACGTACCTGGACTGCTCCAGACCGAGGAATACGCCCGTGCCGTCTTCACCGCCGTACTGCCGCCGATCCGGCGACTTGACGTCGAGTTGCGCGTGGCTCACCGCATGGCGCGCCAACAGGTCTTCGAGCGGCCGGAGCCCCTGCCCTACCTCGCCTACGTCCACGAGGCGGCACTACGCATGCGGTTCGGCGGCGTCGAGGAGGCTCGGAATCAGTTGAAGCACCTGGCGGAACGGTCCGAACAGGATGGCATCGAAGTGCGGGTCGTCCCGGCGAGCGTGAGTGGCTTCCCCGGGGCGGGGCACGCGGTGCTGTATGCCGACGGGGCCGTCCCACCACTCGACACCGTGCAACTGGACTCGGCCCATGGGCCGGTGTTCACCAGCGCGGAGGCCCAACTCCACAAGTACCGTGCCCATCTGCACTGGATGGACGACGCGGCGCTGTCGCCTGCCGCGTCACGCGATCTCGTCATCAACATCGCCCGTGAACTCTGAGGACTTCCATGCGAACCGACATCACCTGGGAAGACCCCTTCTGCGGTGAAGGCAACAACTGCTTCCGCATAGGCACCGACCCCCACGGCAACGCCTACATCGCTGTCGCCGGCCAGGAGGACACCGCCCTCACCGACACCCGCGAAGCCCTCCGCACGCTCATCCTGGAGATCAAGGCGGGCAAGGCGGACCACCTGCTGTAACCGACGGCACCCCGGGCGGGCAGGCGAGGGGCCCCTGCTCGGGCTCACCCGTATGGAGCACGCGCGGTGAGGAGACGACGGCCGGTTCAGGCCGGCGCCGCCGCCGTCAGGCGCCCGCCGCCGCGAACGCCCCCCGCGCCATCCGGTGCAGCAGCGCCGCCGTCGCCGTTCGGCCCGGGACGGAGCCGGGGCGGGCCAGGTGCGGGGTGGAGTTCAGCAGGCCGAAGACCGAGTGGACGGCCGAGCGGGCCGCCGGTTCGGTGAGGGCCGGGTAGATCTCGCGGACCACCTCCACCCACAGTTCGACGTACTGCCGCTGGAGCTGGCGGACCAGCTTGCGGTCGCTGTCGCGGAGGCGGTCCAGCTCCCGGTCGTGCAGGGTGATCAGGGGGCGGTCGTCGATCGCGAAGTCGATGTGCCCCTCGATGAGCGAGTCGAGGACCGTCTCCGCCGCACCCCCGTCGGCCTCCGCCAGCCGGCGCTTCGCGCCGGTCAGGAGCTGGCCGCTGATCCCCACCAGCAGCTCGGCGAGCATCGCGTCCTTGCCCGGGAAGTGCCGGTACAGCCCCGGGCCGCTGATACCGACCGCGGCCCCTATCTCGTCGACCCCGACGCCGTGGAAACCGCGCTCGGCGAACAGCCGCGCGGCCTCCTTGAGGATCTGCTCGCGGCGGGTGGGGGCGTCGGTTCTGGTGGCCATGGACGTAATTCTAGACAGGGAGGTTAGCGCTCGTTAACCTGAAGGAAATGGTTAACGCTCATTAACAGACGATCCTCGTGACGGACGACGGGTGAGGGGAACCGCAGGATGGAGCAGGCACCGGAGCTGACGAGCGCGGCAGACCCCGCGTCGGAGGCCTGGCGGGCCAACGAGCGGGCGCATCGCGAGCTCGTCGGGGAACTGCACGGCAAGCTGGCCGCCGCCCGGCTCGGGGGCGGCGAGCGGGCGCGGGCGCGGCACACCGCGCGCGGCAAGCTGCTGCCCCGGGACCGGGTCGACGGGCTGCTCGACCCCGGCTCGCCCTTCCTCGAACTCGCGCCGCTCGCGGCCGACGGGATGTACGAGGGGCAGGCCCCGGCGGCCGGCGTGATCGCCGGGATCGGGCGGGTCAGCGGGCGTGAGTGCGTGATCGTCGCCAATGACGCCACGGTCAAGGGCGGCACGTACTACCCGATGACCGTGAAGAAGCACCTGCGCGCGCAGGAGGTGGCCCTGGAGAACCGGCTGCCGTGTCTGTACCTGGTGGACTCGGGCGGGGCCTTCCTGCCGATGCAGGACGAGGTCTTCCCCGACCGTGAGCACTTCGGGCGGATCTTCTACAACCAGGCCCGGATGTCGGCGGCCCGGATCCCGCAGATCGCGGCCGTCCTCGGCTCCTGCACGGCGGGCGGGGCGTACGTCCCGGCGATGAGCGACGAGGCCGTGATCGTGCGCGGCCAGGGCACGATCTTCCTGGGCGGTCCCCCGCTGGTGAAGGCCGCCACCGGTGAGGTCGTCACCGCCGAGGAGCTGGGCGGCGGCGAGGTGCACTCCCGGATCTCCGGGGTCACCGACCACCTCGCCGAGGACGACGCGCACGCCCTGCGGATCGTGCGCACCATCGCCGCCACGCTCCCCGCGCGCGGGCCGCTCCCCTGGGAGGTCGCGCCGGTCGTCGAGCCCAAGGCCGACCCCTACGGGCTGTACGGCGCGGTCCCGGTGGACTCCCGTACCCCCTACGACGTACGGGAGATCATCGCGCGCGTGGTGGACGGCTCGCGGTTCGCCGAGTTCAAGGCCGAGTTCGGGCAGACCCTGGTCACCGGCTTCGCCCGGATCCACGGCCACCCGGTGGGGATCGTCGCCAACAACGGCATCCTGTTCTCCGAGTCCGCCCAGAAGGGCGCCCACTTCATCGAGCTGTGCGACCAGCGCGGGATCC
Source organism: Streptomyces sp. NPDC005811 (assembly GCF_040630405.1). NCBI lineage: Bacteria > Bacillati > Actinomycetota > Actinomycetes > Kitasatosporales > Streptomycetaceae > Streptomyces > Streptomyces sp. NPDC005811. The sequence continues at coordinate 301,655 of NZ_JBEXXK010000006.1, read as the reverse complement.
CCCTGGTGTTCCTGCAGAACATCTCCGGTTTCATGGTCGGCAAGGACTACGAGGCCGGCGGCATCGCCAAGCACGGCGCCAAGATGGTGACGGCCGTCGCCTGCACGCGCGTGCCGAAGCTGACGGTCGTGGTCGGCGGGTCGTACGGCGCCGGGAACTACTCGATGTGCGGCCGGGCCTACTCCCCCCGCTTCCTGTGGATGTGGCCCAACGCCAAGATCTCCGTCATGGGCGGCGAGCAGGCCGCGTCGGTCCTCGCGACCGTCAAGCGGGACCAGCTCGAGGCCGGGGGCGACAGCTGGCCCCTCGAGGAGGAAGAGGCCTTCAAGGCCCCGATCCGCGCGCAGTACGAGCGTCAGGGCAGCGCCTACTACGCCACCGCCCGGCTCTGGGACGACGGCGTCATCGACCCGTTGGAGACCCGCCAGGTGCTCGGCCTCGCCCTGACCGCCTGTGCCCACGCGCCCCTGGGTGACCCCCAGTTCGGCGTCTTCCGGATGTGAGGGGCTTGCCACCGATGTTCGAGACAGTACTGGTCGCCAACCGGGGCGAGATCGCCGTCCGGGTCATCCGTACGCTGCGCTCGCTGGGCGTGCGCTCGGTGGCGGTCTTCTCCGACGCCGACGCCGACGCCCGGCACGTCCGGGAGGCCGACACGGCCGTACGGCTCGGTCCGGCGCCGGCCGCCGAGAGCTATCTGTCGGCGGAGCGGCTGCTGGAGGCCGCCGCCCGCACCGGCGCCCGGGCCGTCCACCCGGGGTACGGCTTCCTCGCGGAGAACGCGGCCTTCGCGCGCGCCTGCGAGGAGGCGGGGCTGGTCTTCGTCGGCCCGCCCGCCGAGGCCATCTCCCTCATGGGCGACAAGATCCGCGCCAAGGAGACCGTCCAGGCGGCCGGGGTGCCGGTCGTCCCCGGCGGACGGGACCCCGACCTCGCCGCGGCGGCCCGTGAGCTGGGCGCGCCCGTCCTGCTCAAGCCGTCCGCGGGCGGCGGCGGCAAGGGCATGCGGCTGGTGCGGGACCTGACCCTGCTGGAGGAGGAGATCGCCGCCGCCCGCCGGGAGGCCCGCGCCTCCTTCGGCGACGACACGCTCCTCGTCGAGCGCTGGGTGGACCGCCCCCGGCACATCGAGATCCAGGTCCTGGCCGACGGCCACGGCACCGTCGTCCACCTCGGCGAGCGCGAGTGCTCGCTGCAACGGCGACACCAGAAGGTGATCGAGGAGGCCCCGAGCGTGCTCCTCGACGAGGGGACCCGGGCCGCGATGGGCGAGGCCGCCGTGCAGGCGGCGCGCTCCTGCGGGTACCGGGGCGCGGGCACGGTGGAGTTCATCGTCCCCGGCGGCGACCCCTCCTCGTACTACTTCATGGAGATGAACACCCGCCTCCAGGTGGAGCACCCGGTGACCGAGCTGGTCACGGGCCTCGACCTGGTGGAGTGGCAGCTGCGGGTCGCGGCAGGCGAGAAGCTGGACTTCCAGCAGGAGGACGTACGGCTCACCGGGCATGCGATCGAGGCGCGGATCTGCGCGGAGACCGTGTCCGTCAAAGAGGGCGCACGCGGCTTCCTGCCCTCCGGCGGGACCGTGCTGCGGCTGGCTGAGCCGCAGGGCGACGGCGTGCGCACCGACTCCGGGCTCAGCGAGGGCACCGAGGTGGGCAGCCTCTACGACCCGATGCTGTCCAAGGTCATCGCCTACGGCCCCGACCGCCCGACCGCGCTCAGGAAGCTCCGCGCCGCCCTCACGGAGACGGTGACCCTGGGCGTGCAGACCAACGCCGGGTTCCTGCGCCGGCTGCTGGGCCATCCGGCGGTGGTGGCGGGCGAGCTGGACACGGGCCTGGTGGAGCGGGTGGTGGACGACCTCGTCACCACGGACGTGCCGGAGGAGGTGTACGAGGCGGCGGCGGCCGTCCGGCTGGAGGCGCTGACGCCGAAGGCGGACGGCGGGTGGACGGACCCCTTCTCCGTACCGAGCGGCTGGCGGCTGGGGGGCACGCCTAAACCGGTGGGCTTCAACTTCCGGGTGCCGGGACTCGAACCCGTCGTCCATGAACCGCGCGGCACCCACACCGTCACCGACGACCGTGTCTCGGTCACCCTCGACGGGGTCCGCCACACCTTCCACCGCGCCGCCGACTGGCTCGGCCGGGACGGCGACTCCTGGCAGGTCCGGGACCACGACCCGGTCGCCGCCTCCCTCACCGGGGCCGCGCACGCCGGTGCCGACTCGCTCACCGCGCCCATGCCCGGCACGGTGACGGTCGTGAAGGTCGCCGTCGGGGACGAGGTCGCCGCCGGGCAGAGCCTGCTGGTGGTCGAGGCGATGAAGATGGAGCACGTCATCTCCGCCCCGCACGCCGGCACGGTCGCCGAACTGGACGTCACCCCGGGCACGACGGTCGCCATGGACCAGGTCCTGGCCGTCGTCACCCCGTACGAGGAGGTCGCCGAATGACCGCTGAAGGGCTCCCGATGACCGTGCCCGCCCAGGATCTGCCCGCGCGGGTGCGGATCCACGAGGTCGGTGCGCGGGACGGTCTGCAGAACGAGAAGTCGGCCGTGCCGACCGAGGTGAAGGCCGAGTTCATCCGCCGGCTGGCCGACGCGGGTCTGACGACGATCGAGGCGACGAGCTTCGTGCACCCCAGGTGGGTGCCGCAGCTCGCCGACGCCGAGGACCTGTTCCCGCAGGTCGCCGAGCTGCCCGTGGCGCTGCCCGTCCTGGTGCCGAACCAGCGCGGGCTGGACCGTGCCCTCGCGCTCGGCGCCCGCCGGGTCGCCGTGTTCGCCAGCGCCACCGAGTCCTTCGCGAAGGCCAACCTCAACCGCACGCTCGACGAGTCGCTCGCCGTGTTCGAGCCGGTCGTGCGGCGGGCGAAGGACGCGGGGGTGCACGTGCGCGGCTATGTCTCCATGTGCTTCGGCGACCCCTGGGAGGGCGCGGTCCCCCTGCACCAGGTCGTGCGGGTGTGCCGGGCGCTGCGGGACATGGGCTGCGACGAGCTGAGCCTCGGCGACACCATCGGGGTCGCGACCCCCGGCCATGTCCTCGAACTGCTCTCCCTGCTCAACGAGGAGGGCGTGCCGACGAACGTGCTCGGGGTGCACTTCCACGACACCTACGGGCAGGCGCTCGCCAACACCTACGCCGCCCTCGAACACGGCGTCACCACCGTCGACGCCTCCGCGGGCGGCCTCGGCGGCTGCCCGTACGCCAAGTCCGCCACCGGCAACCTCGCCACCGAGGACCTCGTGTGGATGCTGCACGGCCTCGGCATCGACACCGGGGTCGATCTCGGCCGCCTCGTCGCCACCAGCGTGTGGATGGCCGACCACCTGGGCCGACCCAGCCCGTCCCGCACCGTCCGCGCCCTCTCCCACAAGGACCAGTGATCAGCATGGACCACCGTCTCAGCCCCGAGCTGGAGGAACTCCGCCGTACGGTCGAGGAGTTCGCGCACGACGTGGTGGCGCCGAAGATCGGCGACTTCTACGAGCGGCACGAGTTCCCGTACGAGATCGTCCGTGAGATGGGCCGCATGGGCCTGTTCGGGCTGCCGTTCCCGGAGGAGCACGGCGGGATGGGCGGCGACTATCTGGCGCTCGGCATCGCCCTGGAGGAGCTGGCGCGGGTCGACTCGTCCGTGGCGATCACCCTGGAGGCGGGTGTCTCGCTGGGCGCGATGCCGATCCATCTGTTCGGCACCGAGGAGCAGAAGCGCGAGTGGCTGCCGCGGCTGTGCGCGGGCGAGATGCTGGGCGCGTTCGGGCTGACCGAGCCCGACGGCGGCAGCGACGCGGGGGCGACCCGGACGACCGCCCGTCTCGACCCGGAGACGGATGAATGGGTGATCAACGGCACCAAGTGCTTCATCACCAACTCGGGCACGGACATCACGGGACTGGTCACGGTCACGGCGGTCACCGGGCGCAAGCCGGACGGGCGGCCGCTGATCTCCGCGATCATCGTCCCGGCGGGCACCCCGGGCTTCACGGTCGCCCAGCCCTACTCCAAGGTCGGCTGGAACGCCTCCGACACCCGGGAGCTGTCCTTCTCCGACGTCCGCGTGCCGGCGGCGAACCTGCTGGGTGAACAGGGCCGCGGGTACGCGCAGTTCCTGCGGATCCTCGACGAGGGCCGGATCGCGATCGCCGCGCTGGCCACCGGGCTGGCGCAGGGCTGTGTGGACGAGTCGGTGAAGTACGCCCGGGAGCGGCAGGCGTTCGGGCGGCCGATCGGCGCCAACCAGGCCATCCAGTTCAAGATCGCCGACATGGAGATGAAGGCGCACACGGCCCGGCTGGCGTGGCGGGACGCGGCCTCGCGGCTGGTGGCGGGCGAGCCGTTCAAGAAGGAGGCGGCGCTGGCGAAGCTGTACTCGTCGACGATCGCCGTCGACAACGCCCGGGACGCCACCCAGGTGCACGGCGGGTACGGGTTCATGAACGAGTATCCGGTGGCCCGGATGTGGCGCGACTCCAAGATCCTGGAGATCGGGGAGGGGACGAGTGAGGTGCAGCGGATGCTGATCGCCCGTGAGCTGGGGCTCGCGGGCTGACCGGAAGTCACCCTTTTTACACCGTCAACTTGCCGTCAATTCCGGCAAGTTGACGGAATCGGAACGTGCACAGACATCCCACAGCTTCGGGATCAGATCACCCCCGCCCTGGACAAGATCTGAGGTTAGGCTAACCTACCTTCGAACTTGTCCGGCGGTGATCCGCACGTTCGAAAGCAGCCACTTCATGCCCAACGCCAGAGCCAACCACCTCACCCGCCGCGGCATCCTCGCCGCCGGTGGCGCCCTCGGCCTCGGTGCCGTGCTCGCGGCCTGCGGGGACGACGACGCGAAGAGCAGTGGCTCGGACTCCTCGGCGAGCGCCTCCGCCAAGTCCGGTCCCTGGACCTTCAAGGACGACCGCGGCACCACCGTGAAGACCGACGCGATCCCGGCGAACATCGTCGCGTTCACCGGCGTCGGCGCCGCCCTCTTCGACTACGGCATCCAGGTCAAGGGCGTGTTCGGCCCGACGAAGACCACCGACGGCAAGGCCGACGTCCAGGCCGGCGACATGGACATCTCCAAGGTGACGATCCTGGGCAACGTCTGGGACGAGTTCAACGTGGAGAAGTACGCCGCCCTCGCGCCCGACGTCCTCATCTCCACGATGTTCGACGACGCCGGCACCCTCTGGTACGTCCCCGAGGCGTCCAAGGACAAGATCGCCAAGCTCGCGCCGAGCGTCGGCGTCTCCGTGTACGACCGTCAGCTCACCGCTCCGCTGGAGCGGATGTGGGAGCTGGCCGCATCGCTCGGCGCGGACATGACCGCGGCGAAGGCGACCGACGCGAAGAAGCGGTTCGAGGCGGCGGCGACGCGGCTGCGCGCCGCGGCGAAGGCCAAGCCCGACCTCAAGGTCATGGCCGGGTCCGCCAGCGCCGAGCTGTTCTACGTCTCCGGTTCCAACCTCTCCATCGACCTCGAGTACTTCAAGGCGCTCGGCGTGAACTTCGTGGAGCCGCCGGAGAGCGCGAAGAAGGAGGGCGGCGGCTGGTACGAGTCGCTGAGCTGGGAGAACGTCGACAAGTACGCGGCGGACATCATCATGATGGACGACCGGACCTCGGCGCTCCAGCCGTCGGCGATCACCGAGGCCACCTGGAAGAAGCTGCCGGCGGTGAAGGCGGGTCAGGTCATCGGGCGGTCGCCGGAGCCGATCCTGTCGTACGACAAGTGCGTGCCGCTCCTCGAGAACCTCGCCGAGGCCCTGGAGAAGGCGAAGAAGGTCAGCTGACGCGGGGTCCCGGGTCGCGGCCGAGTGACGTGATCACCGTCATAAGAGGGGCGGAGCCCTCCAAGTGAAACTTAGGTTAGGCTAACCTAAGTTGAACCCGGGGCTCCGCCCCTCGGTCCGTTCCGCAGCGGACCATTCCCCACCCCCGGAAGGTTCCCCATGCGCTCGCACCTGCTCAACGACACCACCGCGGAGCAGTACCGCCGCTCCGTGACCGAAGGAGTCGAGCGGGTGGCCGCCAAACTCGCCGCCACCGACCGTCCGTTCACCGGCGTCACGGTCGACGCCCTCGCCCCCCGCATCGACGGCATCGACCTCGACCAACCCCTGCACGACACCGCCGCGGTGCTCGACGAGCTGGAGGAGGTCTACCTCCGCGACGCGGTCTACTTCCACCACCCCCGCTACCTCGCCCACCTCAACTGCCCGGTGGTCATCCCCGCCGTGCTCGGCGAGGCGGTGCTCTCCGCCGTCAACTCCTCCCTGGACACCTGGGACCAGTCGGCCGGCGGCACCCTCATCGAGCGGAAACTGATCGACTGGACGACCGAGCGCATCGGCCTCGGCCCGGCCGCCGACGGGGTGTTCACCTCCGGCGGCACGCAGTCCAACCTCCAGGCGCTGCTGCTCGCCCGGGAGGAGGCCAAGAGCGACAGCCTGGCGAAACTGCGGATCTTCGCCTCCGAGGTCAGCCACTTCAGCGTGAAGAAGTCCGCGAAACTGCTGGGGCTGGGGCAGGACGCGGTCGTGTCGATCCCCGTCGACCACGACAAGCGGATGCAGACCGTCGCGCTCGCCCGTGAGCTGGAGCGCTGCACGGAGGCCGGTCTCGTCCCGATGGCCGTCGTCGCCACCGGCGGCACCACCGACTTCGGCTCCATCGACCCGCTGCCCGAGATCGCCGAGCTCTGCTCCCAGTACGGCACCTGGATGCACGTCGACGCGGCCTACGGCTGCGGACTGCTCGCCTCCCTGAAGTACCGGCACCGCATCGACGGCATCGAGCGCGCCGACTCCGTCACCGTCGACTACCACAAGTCCTTCTTCCAGCCGGTGAGTTCGTCCGCCGTCCTGGTCCGGGACGCGGCCACACTGCGGCACGCCACCTACCACGCCGAGTACCTGAACCCGCGCCGGATGGTGCAGGAACGTATCCCCAACCAGGTGGACAAGTCCCTGCAGACCACGCGCCGCTTCGACGCGCTCAAGCTGTGGATGACCCTGCGCACCATGGGCGCCGACGGTGTCGGACAGCTCTTCGACGAGGTGTGCGACCTGGCCGTCGAGGGCTGGGGCCTGCTGGCCGCCGACTCGCGCTTCGACGTCGTCGTACGGCCCTCGCTGTCCACCCTGGTCTTCCGTTACATCCCGCGGGCCGTGACCGACCCGGCCGAGATCGACCGGGCCAACCTCTACGCCCGCAAGGCCCTGTTCGCCTCCGGTGCCGCCGTGGTCGCGGGCACCAAGGTCGCGGGCCGCCACCACCTGAAGTTCACCCTGCTCAACCCCGAGACGACCGCGGCCGACATCGCCGCCGTCCTCGACCTGATCGCCGGCCACGCCGAGCAGTACCTGGGAGAGTCCCTTGACCGCGCTTCCTGAAGCCAGCCGCACCTATGACTTCGTGGGGATCGGGCTCGGCCCCTTCAACCTCGGCCTCGCCTGCCTCACCGAGCCGATCGACGCGCTCGACGGCGTCTTCCTGGAGTCCAAGCCGGACTTCGCGTGGCACGCCGGGATGTTCCTCGACGGCGCCCACCTCCAGACGCCGTTCATGTCGGACCTGGTCACCCTGGCCGACCCGACCTCGCCGTACTCCTTCCTCACCTATCTGAAGGAGAAGGGGCGGCTCTACCAGTTCTACATCCGCGAGAACTTCTACCCGCTGCGCGTCGAGTACGACGACTACTGCCGCTGGGCCGCCGGCAAGCTGAGCAGCGTGCGCTTCTCGACGACCGTCGCCGAGGTGACGTACGACGAGAGCGAGGCGCTGTACGCCGTGCGCACCACGGCCGGGGACGTCTTCCGCGCCCGCCGGCTGGTCCTCGGCACCGGCACCACCCCGTACGTCCCGGAGGTCTGCCGCGGCCTGGACGGCGGGCTGTTCCACAACGCCGAGTACATGCGGCGCAAGGCGGAGCTCCAGACGAAGAAGTCGATCACGATCGTGGGCAGCGGACAGAGCGCCGCCGAGATCTACCACGAGCTCCTCGCCGAGATCGACGTCCACGGCTACCAGCTCAACTGGGTCACCCGGTCCCCGCGCTTCTTCCCGCTGGAGTACACCAAACTGACCCTGGAGATGACGTCCCCGGACTACATCGACTACTTCCGCGCGCTGCCCGAGGAGACCCGCTACCGGCTGGAGAAGCAGCAGAAGGGCCTGTTCAAGGGCATCAACTCGGACCTCATCGACTCGATCTTCGATCTGCTCTACCAGAAGGACGTCGAGTACGGCGACCGGCCCGTCCCCACCCGCCTCCTCACCAACTCCTCGCTGAACAGCGCCCGTTGGGAGGACGGCAGGTACCGGCTCGGCTTCCGCCAGGACGAGCAGGGCAAGGACTACGAGATCGCCACCGAGGGCCTGGTGCTGGCCACCGGCTACCACTACGAGCCGCCGGCCTTCCTGGAGCCGGTCCGCGACCGCCTGTGCTTCGACGCGCACGGCCGCTTCGACGTGGCCCGCAACTACGCCGTCGACACCACCGGCCGGGGCGTGTTCCTCCAGAACGCCGGCGTGCACACGCACTCCATCACGTCCCCCGACCTCGGCATGGGCCCGTACCGCAACAGCACCATCATCCGCGAGCTGCTCGGCAGCGAGTACTACCCGGTCGAGAAGACCATCGCGTTCCAGGAGTTCTCGGTATGACCTTCACCTTCCGCCCGCTCGACCCGCTGCGGGACGCCGAGCTGCTGCACTCCTGGGTGACGCATCCCAAAGCGGCCTACTGGATGATGCAGGACGCCTCCCTGGTGGACGTCGAGCGCGCCTACATGGAGATCGCCGCCGACCCGCACCACCACGCGCTGCTCGGCCTCGACGAGAACGGCACCCCGGTCTTCCTGATGGAGAAGTACGACCCCGTCCACCGTGAACTGGTCGGCCTGTACGAGCCGTTGCCGGGCGATGTCGGCATGCACTTCCTCACCCCGGCGACCGACACTCCCGTGCACGGCTTCACCCGCGCCGTCATCACCGCCGTGATGGCGCACCTCTTCGAGGACCCGGCGGTCGAGCGGGTCGTCGTCGAGCCGGATGTGGCCAACGGCGCCGTCCACGCCCTGAACGAGGCCGTCGGCTTCGTCGCCGCACGCGAGATCGAGAAGCCGGAGAAAAGGGCCTTGCTGAGCTTCTGCACCCGGGAGCGGTTCCTCGCCGCGACGGGAGCCGCCGTATGAGCCTCTCCGACACCGTGGCGCACCTCTCCCCCGAACGCTGGGAGACCGCCAACCGCCTCCTGGTCCGCAAGGCCCTCGCCGAGTTCGCCCACGAGCGGCTCCTCACCCCCGAGACCGCCCCCGGGGTCTCCCCCGAGGAGACGGACGGGCGGTACGTCGTCCGCAGCGACGACGGTCTGACGTCCTACCGCTTCACCGCCGTCCGCCGTGCCCTCGACCACTGGCAGGTGGACGCCGACTCGATCACCCGCACCCGGGACGGCGCCGAACTCCCCCTCGCCGCACTCGACTTCTTCATCGAGCTGCGGAAGACCCTCGGGCTGAGCGACGAGATCCTGCCGGTCTACCTGGAGGAGATCTCCTCCACCCTCTCCGGCACCTGCTACAAGCTCACCAAACCGCCGATCACCTCCGCGGAACTGGTCCACGCCGGCTTCCAGGCCATCGAGACCGGCATGACCGAGGGCCACCCCTGCTTCGTCGCCAACAACGGGCGGCTCGGCTTCGGCGTCCACGAGTACCTGTCGTACGCCCCCGAGACCGCGCACCCGGTCCGGCTGGTGTGGCTGGCCGCGCACCGCTCCCGGGCGGCCTTCACGGCGGGTGTCGGGATCGCGTACGAGACCTTCCTGCGCGAGGAGCTGGGCGCGGCGACCGTCGAGCGGTTCGACGGGATCCTGCGCGAGCAGCGGCTCGACCCGGCCGACTACCTCCTCATCCCCGTCCACCCCTGGCAGTGGTGGAACAAGCTCTCCGTCACCTTCGCCGCCGAGATCGCGCGCAGGAACCTGGTGTGCCTGGGCGAGGGCGACGACGCATACCTGGCCCAGCAGTCCATCCGGACCTTCTTCAACGCCTCGCACCCGGGGAAGCACTATGTGAAGACGGCCCTGTCCGTCCTCAACATGGGCTTCATGCGCGGACTCTCCGCCGCCTACATGGAGGCCACGCCGGCGATCAACGACTGGCTGGCGCAGCTCATCGACAACGATCCGGTACTGAGGTCGACCGGTCTGTCGATCATCCGGGAGCGGGCGGCCGTCGGCTACCGGCATCTGGAGTACGAGGCGGCGACGGACCGCTACTCGCCGTACCGCAAGATGCTCGCCGCGCTGTGGCGCGAGAGCCCGGTGCCCTCCCTCCGGGACGGCGAGTCGCTCGCGACCATGGCCGCCCTCATCCATGTGGACCACGAGGGCAGGTCGGTGGCCGCCGCGCTCGTCGAGCAGTCGGGACTCGCCCCCGCCGAGTGGCTGCGCCACTACCTGGAGGCGTACTACACCCCGCTGCTGCACAGCTTCTACGCCTACGACCTGGTCTTCATGCCGCACGGCGAGAACACGATCCTCGTGCTGCGGGACGGGGTCGTGCAGCGGGCGATCTACAAGGACATCGCCGAGGAGATCGCGGTGCTGGACCCGGACGCGGTGCTGCCGCCCGAGGTGCGGCGCATCCGGGTCGAGGTGCCCGAGGACCAGAAACTGCTGTCGGTCTTCACGGACGTCTTCGACTGCTTCTTCCGCTTCCTCGCGGCGAACCTGGCCGCCGAGGGGGTCCTGGAGGAGGACGGCTTCTGGCGCACGGTCGCCGAGGTCACCCGCTCCTACCAGGAGGCGAACCCCGAACTCGCCGACAAGTTCCGCCAGTACGACCTGTTCGCCCCCGAGTTCGCCCTGTCCTGCCTCAACCGGCTCCAGCTGCGCGACAACCGGCAGATGGTGGACCTGGCCGACCCCGCGGGCGCCCTCCAGCTGATCGGCACCCTGAAAAATCCCGTCACAGGGTTCTGATCAGGGCGGCGGGTTCCCCCGAGTACGGTCCTCGGGGGAACCCGTCCGTCCGCACAGTCCCCTGACAGGGAGCGGCACTACGGTCCACACCTTGCCGTGCCCGCTGCTTTCGGGGAGCCGACGTCATGTCCGAGCACATTGCACAGCAAGCCCCGCACCATCCACCGGCCGGGCCCCTGCCGGAACACGCCCGCGCCGTCCACGCCTACGCGGATGCCTTCTGCGCGAAACCGCGCGACGCCACCGACCTGGCGGCCCAGGTCCTCGCGCGCGGGCCCCGGCAGCCGGGCCCCGCGTTACGCACCGCCCTGCTCGCCGACGTACGGCGCACCGCCCACGGCTGGCTCGGCGACGAACGCTCGGCGCTGCTGCGCCCGGAGTTCCGCGCCTGGTCCCGGCAGGCCGCCGACATCTTCGGCCCGGTGGACACCCTGCGCCGGGTGGAGCACGGTTCGGTGCTCCTGGCCGCCTTCGAGCAGCTCGCCGACCAGTCGCGGGCCGCGCTGTGGCTGTGTCTGGCCGAGGAGGGCGAGTCGGCGCAGGCGGCCCGGCTGCTGCACACCACCGAGGAGTTCGCCCAGTCGCTGGCGCAGTCGGCCCGCGGCCGGCTCGTCGACACCGTGCTGCGGGTGCGCGCCGACCGCACCGCCGACCCGCGCTGTGTCCACTACGGCGGCATGCTGGGCGCCATCGCCCGGGGCACGCACCGCGAGGCCCCCGCCGATCTGCGGCAGCACCTCGACATCTGCCGGTTCTGCACCCATGACCTGGGGCTGCTGCGCACACTCGCCTCGGGCGAGGCCGGTCAGGCGCGGCGGCTGCTGGTGGACGAGGTGCTGGTGTGGGGCGGTGCGGCCTATCGCCGGGCGCGGTCGGCGGGGCGGGCAGCGGCGGCGGGCAGGGGGCCGGCCGGGCCGCCCGCGGCACCGGAGGAGCAGGCGGTCTCCCGTCCCCCGGGCCGTCGGCGCAGACGGACGGTGTGCACCGTGGCGGTCACGGTGGTCCTGACCTCCGTCCTGACCACCGCCGTGCTGCGGGAGCTCTCCGGCTCCGAGCCCGCCGCGGGCGCCGAGCAGGCCGCGGCCGGGACCTCCCCCTCCGCCGCGTCGCCTTCCGCCGCGTCGCCCTCCCCCTCGGCGACCGCCGCCTCCGCCGCCCCGGTCGTCCTCAGGAACGTGGCGAACGGGCGCTGTGTCACCGGCCCCGCGGGAAGCGCCTCCTCCGACGACGGGGCGCAGTCCCGGAGCCAGGGCCCGGTGCCCGCCCCCGATCCCGTCCTGGCCGTCTGCGACGGCGGCGAGGACCAGCGGTGGCGGGTCGTCGCCCTGGACGACGGCGCGGTGGCCCTGGTGAACATGGCGTCGCTGCTCTGCCTCGACATCGCGGGCGAGCGGGTCGCGGGCGACGGGATGCAGCAGCGGCCGTGCGCGAACGAGGTGGCCGACGCGCCCTTCCCGGAGGACCAGGCGTTCCTGGCCGAGGCGGCGGGTGGGGACGCGTTCGCCCTCGTCTGCCAGGACAACCCCGGCATCGCGCTCGGCGTGCGCTCCGGGGAGGTCCGGATGCGGTCGACTGCCGCCCTGGGCACGGCGGTTCGCTTCTCCCTCGACGGCGTCGACGACGCGACGGCGAACGCGTTGGGGCTCTGACGGCGCGGTGCCAGAATCACCCCATGGCGGAAATCCTCCAGAAGGACGGCACCTGGGTCTTCGACGGTGACGCGCTGCGGCTGACGCCGGGCCGGGACAAGGGCGTCGGGCTGCTGCGCAAGGAACTCGGTGAACTCGTGGTCCCGCTGGGGGCGTTGGCGGGGATCTCGTTCGAGCAGGGCAAGCGCGGCGGGCGGCTGAGACTCCGGCTGCGGGACGGCGCCGATCCTCTGCTGCACGCCACCGGCGGCCGGCTGACCGAACCGCACGACCCGTACCAGCTGCTCGTGGAGTCCGACCGGTTCGGGGTCGCCGAGTACCTCGTGGACGAGGTGCGGCACGCGCTGCTGCTGGACGGGGTGCCGGCCGGTCCGGTGGACGCGTTCCTGCTTCCCGGTCCGGCCGTGCCGCTGTCCTTCGCCGCCGGGGACGGCACCGCGAGCTTCGACGGCGAGCAGGTGCGGCTGGAGTGGAACTGGAAGACGGAGGACGCGAAGGCGGCCGCCGGGACCCGGGTGATCCGGGTCGAGGACGTCGTGGGCGTGGAGTGGCAGCCGGCGGTCGGCCTGGAGAACGGGCATCTGCGGTTCACGGTGCGCCACGCGCCCACGAAGGCGCCGCCGAAGTACGACCCGAACGCGGTGGAGCTGTGGGGCTTCAAGAAGGATCCGCTGATGGCGCTGGTCGCGGCGGCCGTGCAGGCCCGGCTGTCGCATCCGGCCACCGCCGCCGGGGACGCCGTACGGGCCGCCGTACCGCCGTCCGGCCCGGAGCCGGAGATCCCCGCCGCCCGGGCCGCCGCCGACGACCACGACGCGCTGCTGCGGCGGCTGCGGGAGCTGGGCGCGCTGCACCGGGACGGGGTGCTGACGGACGAGGAGTTCACCCTCGCCAAACAGGCGGTCCTCAGGCGCTTGTGACGCCGGGGAGGACCGCCTGAAGCTGTGCTGCCCGGCCTTGCTACTTGGCCCTGCGGGCCACCGTGAAGTGGTCGATGCGGTCGCCGGTCTCGGCGATGCCCTGGACCTTCAGGGTGGTGTAGCGGCCCTTCGACGCGGGGGTGACGTCCACACGCAGGAAGGAGTAGTTCAGGTAGCGGACCCGGGACCAGGCGACGGTCTCGTTGACCTTGCCGTCCTTGGTGTTGATGAAGGACGCCACCGAGTCGACCTCGTTGAGGTGGCCCTCGTAGGAGTCGGGGGCGGTGAACGCGTACAGGCTGCGGCCCGCGGCGCCCGCGGTGACGTAGACGACACCCTCGGTCTCGGGGTACGCCGTGCCGCCGATCGGGAGCTTCTTGGTGACCGTGTTGCCCTTGATCACGTCGGTGCGCTCGTACTGGTGGTTGTGGCCGTTGATGACCAGGTCCACCTGGTACTTGTCGAAGAGCGGTACCCACTCCTGGCGGACACCGCCCTCCGAGGCGTGCGCGGTGGAGGTGCAGTACGCGCAGTGGTGGAAGAACACGACGATGAAGTCGACGTCCTTGGAGGCGCGGAACTTCTTCAGCTGCGCCTCGAACCACGTGGTCTGCGTGCCGCCGGAGATGCCGAGGTTGGCCGGGATCTCGAAGGAGACGTCGTTCGGGTCCAGCGAGATGATCGCGGTGTTGCCGTAGACGAAGGAGTAGACGCCCGGCAGGTTCGCCTTGTCGGGGCCGTTGTCCGGGAGGTTCCAGCGGGCTTCCTCGCCGCCGTAGCCGTTGGGCGAGTACCAGGCCTCCATGTCGTGGTTGCCGTACGACACCATCCACGGCACGGACTTGGCGACGGACTCGGTCTGGGCGAGGAACTGGTCCCAGGTCCGCGAGTCGAAGCCCGTGTCGGTGGCCTTGCCCTGGCCGGCCGGGTCGCCGTAGGCGATGTCACCGGCGTGCAGGTGGAAGGAGGGGTTCTGGCCGAGGATCAGGCTGTCGTTGGCGAGGGCGTGATAGCTGACGCCCTGGTCGCCGAAGGCCGTGAAGGTGAAGGGCTCGGCGCGGTCGGGGGCGGTGGTGAAGGTGCCCAGGGTGCCCAGCAGGTGGGCCTCGGCCGGGTCGAAGCCCTGGTGGCCGACGCCGTAGTAGTACGTGCGGCCGGGGCGCAGATGCGTGAGCTCGGCGTGCAGGTAGTACTGGGTGTGGTCGCCGGACGCGCCGACCCCGGCCGGGGTGTAGAGGCTGCGGACCTCGGCCTCGATCTTGCGGGAGAGGTCCCAGGGGTGGGCGCCGATGCGGATGAAGGGCTTCTTCACGGCGACCGGGACCTGCCAGGAGACGGTGATCTCCGTGCGGGGGTCGTTGCCCCAGGCGAGGTGACGGCCGAAGGGGGCGACGAGCGAGCCGTCGACCTCCTCGGTGTGCGACAGGGGCTGCGTGGGAACGGCGGCCTGGGCCGTGGCCCCGGTCACGAACGCGCCACCGGTGACGGCGCCCAGGGTGACCGCGCCACCCCTGATCATCGTGCGCCGGGAGAATCTTGCGCGCAGGTACTCGTGCTGCTCGGCCATGCTCATGCGCTCGGCGAGCTGGTCGGGTACGCCCATGCGAGGAGTGTCCATGACGTCTGAAACTCGTCGCCCCGGGCGACGGACCGCAAGACGCCAAATGGACGGTTCGCGAACAGGCGCTCATAACACATTCAAGGTTCCCCCAAGGCCCCTTAACAGGGCCCTGCCCGAAATCGGGCAGATTTCTTGCGAAACCCGCTTCGGTACCTCAGGATCTACCGGGTGCACGACGAACTGGTTGATCATCTGATGCGGTCCACGCCCCTCCAGCGGGGCGAGGCGCTGCGGGTGATCCAGGACGTGCTCGCCTTCTTCGACGAGACGACCGAGAACTACGTCCGTCGCCGCCACCGCGAGCTCCAGGCCGACGGCCTGGTGAACGCGGAGATCTTCGAACGGATCGCGGCGGACCTTCAGTACCGGGCGGTCGCGCCGCCGGAGCTGTCCGTACGGCAGCTGCGGCGCATCGTCTACGGGTGAAACAGCTACACAACAGCTTGGGGATACCTCTTATATGTGCGGAATCGTCGGATACATCGGGAAGCGTGACGTGGCCCCGCTGCTGCTGGAAGGCCTCCAGCGGCTGGAGTACCGCGGCTACGACTCGGCCGGCATCGTCGTGACCACGCCGAAGACGGCCGGTCTGAAGATGGTCAAGGCCAAGGGCCGGGTCCGCGACCTGGAGGCCAAGGTCCCGGCGCGCTTCAAGGGCACCACCGGGATCGCCCACACCCGCTGGGCCACCCACGGCGCCCCCTCCGACGTGAACGCCCACCCGCACATGTCGGCCGACCACAAGGTCGCCGTCGTCCACAACGGCATCATCGACAACGCCTCCGACCTGCGCCGCAAGCTGGAGGCGGACGGCGTCGAGTTCCTCTCCGAGACCGACACCGAGGTCCTCGTCCACCTCATCGCCCGCTCACAGGCGGAGACCCTGGAGGAGAAGGTCCGCCAGGCCCTGCGGGTCGTCGAGGGGACGTACGGCATCGCCGTCATGCACGCCGACTTCTCGGACCGGATCGTCGTCGCCCGCAACGGCTCCCCGGTCGTCCTCGGCATCGGCGAGAAGGAGATGTTCGTCGCCTCGGACATCGCCGCGCTGGTCACCCACACCCGCCAGATAGTCACGCTGGACGACGGCGAGATGGCCACCCTCAAGGCCGACGACTTCCGCACCTACACCACGGAGGGCACCCGCACCACGGCCGAGCCCACCACCGTGGAGTGGGAGGCCGCCTCCTACGACATGGGCGGCCACGACACCTACATGCACAAGGAGATCCACGAGCAGGCCGACGCCGTGGACCGCGTGCTGCGCGGCCGTATCGACGACCGCTTCTCCACCGTGCACCTCGGCGGCCTCAACCTGGACGCCCGTGAGGCCCGGCAGATCCGCCGGGTGAAGATCCTCGGCTGCGGCACCTCGTACCACGCGGGCATGATCGGCGCCCAGATGATCGAGGAGCTGGCCCGGATCCCCGCCGACGCCGAGCCGGCCTCCGAGTTCCGCTACCGCAACGCGGTCGTCGACCCCGACACCCTCTACGTGGCCGTCTCCCAGTCCGGTGAGACGTACGACGTGCTGGCGGCCGTCCAGGAGCTGAAGCGCAAGGGCGCGCGGGTCTTCGGCGTGGTCAACGTGGTCGGCTCGGCGATCGCCCGCGAGGCGGACGCCGGCATCTACGTCCACGCCGGCCCCGAGGTCTGCGTCGTCTCCACCAAGTGCTTCACCAACATGACGGTGGCCTTCGCCCTCCTCGCCCTGCACCTCGGCCGCACCCGCGACCTCTCGGTCCGCGACGGCAAGCGGATCATCGAGGGCCTGCGCAAGCTGCCGGGCCAGATCGCGGAGATCCTCTCCCACGAGGAGGAGATCAAGAAGCTGGCCGAGGAGTTCGCCGAGGCCCGCTCGATGCTCTTCATCGGCCGCGTCCGGGGCTACCCGGTGGCCCGTGAGGCCTCCCTGAAGCTCAAGGAGGTCTCCTACATCCACGCGGAGGCCTACCCGGCCTCCGAGCTGAAGCACGGCCCGCTCGCCCTGATCGAGCCGGCGCTCCCGACGGTCGCGATCGTCCCGAACGACGACCTTCTGGAGAAGAACCGCGCGGCCCTGGAGGAGATCAAGGCCCGCAGCGGCCGGATCCTCGCGGTGGCCCACGAGCACCAGGAGAAGGCCGACCGCACGATCGTCGTCCCGAAGAACGAGGACGAGCTCGACCCGATCCTGATGGGCATCCCGCTCCAGCTCCTCGCCTACTACACGGCGAAGGCCCTGGGCCGCGACATCGACAAGCCGCGCAACCTGGCGAAGTCGGTCACGGTCGAGTAGCCGTCCGCGGCACGAGACACAGCGCGCCGGGCGATTCCTCACACCCGGCGCGCTCTCGACGCCCACGACGGCCCCCGCCCCACGCCGACCCACTCCCGACGTCCACGACGGCCCCGCGCCGGAACCACATCCGGGCGCCCCACTCCACTTCGGCGGTCCCCGGGTCCACCAGCCCCGCGCCGACCCACTCCCGACGTCCGGGCGGACCCGCCCCGAAACCGCCGCAGGACCACCGCCTCGGCGACCGCCACCGGACCCACCCGCCCCACGCCGACCACGCGCTCGACGTCCGGGCGGACCCGCCCCGAACCGCTGCTCCGCTTCGGCGGTCCCCGGGTCCACCAGCCCCGCGCCGACATGCGCTCCCGGCATTGGGCCGGTGACTCCGGTCAGCGCGGCCCGATGGCTGTCCTCGGCGCGCCCCGATGCCCCCCTCAGCCGGCCGGCGGACCGGAGCGACCCCCGGTGACCTCCGTCAGCGCGGCCCGGTGATCCGAGGCCGGTGCCCGGCGCGTTCTCAGTTCTGTGGGGTGAAGATCAGGTTCCGGGTCTTCGGGGGGCGGGGCTCGTGCCAGGGCACCAGGGTGCCGTCGGCCTCGGTGACCCAGTGGCAGTCGTAGCCGAGGGGGTCGAACTCCGCGGTCAGCGTCTCCAGGGGAGCGTCGCGCAGCGCCTCCAGCATCACCGTCGGCCGGTCGCGCTTGAGCACCTGGCGGGCGCCGTGCAGGACCGCCGGCTCGTGGCCCTCCACATCGATCTTGACGAGGTCCAGCCGGGTGTCGGCGAAGACCTCGTCGAGCGTGCGCAGCCGGATGCGCTTGAGCTGGGCGTCGGCCGCGGCGTGTTCCAGGGTGGAGCCCGTCGACAGCAGGTTCCCGGAGAAGCGGACGCTGATCTCCGCCCAGCCCTCCTCGCCGGACACACCGGCCTGGTGGAGCTTGACGTTCTGGACGCCGTTCGCGCGGACGTTCTCCGAGAGCCGGGCGTGGATCATGTCCACCGGCTCGAAGGCGTGGATCCGCGCGGCGGGGTTGGCGAGCGCGGCGATCATCGAGAAATAGCCGACGTGCGCGCCGACGTCGGCGATGGTCGTGCTCCGGGCGGCCAGCCGGGCCCAGGTGGAGAGGCTGCCGGGCTCGTAGCCGAACCTGCCGTTCCACAGGGTGTCGAGGGCGACCGCGTCGTCGTTCATACAGAACATGACGAACGGCGGACAGTACGGGGAGTCGATCTCGGCGAAGCCCCGGTAGGGGAACTTCTTGCGGTGGGTGCGGATGATGTCACCCGTGGAGACCGGCCGGACGGATGGTGCGTGGGCCAGCATGCGGGCGTTGGCGTCATGGAGCTGGGACATACGCATCCGGCGATGCTAGAGCGGGGGTCTGGTTCTGTCATCGACTTCGGAACACCGGAAAGGCCCTGATCACAGGTCTGGCGCCGGAGGCGACGGAGGGGTTAATTCCAGGCGGGGAACAGGGAACGGACCCCGCGCGACCTCGTCGGTCGCGGGGGTCCGCCCGGTCGGCCGGGGGGCTGCCCGAACTCCCCGGCGTCGGCTGCCGTTTCAGCCGGCGGCCGTCACACCGCGGCCGGCAGCCCGTCGCGGGAGCGCGGTGGGCCAGTGGGCCATCGCCGCCGTGGCGGCGTACCAGGCGACCGCTCCCGCCGCGACGGCGAACCATCCGCCCACCTTGGTGAGCGAGTCGTTGCCGGCGAACGCGGCGACGGCCATCAGCACCAGCGCCACCAGGAACAACCCGTAGGTCCCCCGGGTGAGTTGGTCCCCGCCCGCCGCGGCCAGGGAGAGCACGACGAGGGCGAACAGGAGCAGGAAGAGCCCGGCGGCGTTGTCGGAGGCCTGAGAGCCGGCGGAGACGGCCCAGGTGAACCAGAACGCGCCGAGAACGGTGAAGGCCGTGCCGCCCGCCGTGTCGCGGTCGCGCAGGGCCAGCAGTCCGGCGACGAACAGGGCGACGCCGCCGATGTAGTGAGCGATGGTCACGGCGTCCGCCGCCGTCACGCCGTCGATCAGGTCGGTGTACCCGAGTCCGAACGCCAACAGGGTGATGCCCAGGGCGAGTCGGCCGACGATCGTGGTGGTGCTTCCCGCGGAGACATCATTGTCCACGGCGGGCTCCCTTCATGCGGTTGTGCGATGCGCGGTGACCGATATATGCCCTTCACAAGGGCACAAACACCTGCGGGAGCAGGGGAATTCGGGGGGCGCGCGCAGACCGCACGGAGGGAGCGCGGGAGAGGTGCGGAAGGGTCGCGAGAGGGCTACGGGATGACGATGACCGGCCGCTTCGCCCGCTTGGCGAGGCGTCCGGCGACGGAGCCGAAGATGCGTCCGACGATGCCGTGCGTGGAGCCGACGACGATCGCGTCCGCCTCGTACTCCCGTCCCACCTCTTCGAGTTCGTGGCAGATGTCACCGCCGCGCTCGACGAGGATCCACGGCACCTCGGCGAGGTACTCCGCGCAGGCGAGCTCCAGCCCGAGCACCTCGGTGCGGTGGTCCGGCACGTCGACGAAGACCGGCGGCTCGCAGCCCGCCCACACGGTCGTGGGCAGCCGGTTGGCGACATGGACGATGATCAGGCCCGCGCGGGAGCGGTGGGCCATGCCGATGGCGTACGCGAGGGCGCGTTCACTGGAGGTGGAGCCGTCGAAGCCGACGACCACGCCGTGCTTGAAGGCGGGATCGCAGGTGGGGCGTGCCTCTTCCGCCGCCAGGGGCTCGGCCGCCGTGGGGTCGGCGACGGGCCGCTTGCGGTCCGCGGGTTCGAAGAATTCGTGACCGGCCATGGCTGTCTCGGCGTATCGATCCTTGTATGGGCTGGACGGCTTGAGCGTCGGAGCTGTGTCCGGGAATTGTCTTCCCAACCCCATACCCCCAAGGGTACGGCGCCACTCCTCCTACGCCCAGACCCCGAGCACCCTCGGTGGGGGTTCCAGGGAGCATGCACGAGGGGGCGCCCGTAACGCAATGGTTGCTGCCCCGTACAGGCGGTTTGCACAGGATTCACTTACCCGTGGCCGACCGGAGGGGGCTCCGGAGTGACCGACCGGCCCCGCCCGCGTTGAGCACCGTGCGCCGGGACCGCCCCGGCCGCACCCTACCCGCCGCCCCACCCGCCGCCCCAGGGAGGAACCCGCTCCATGCGCCCGTCGCGCCCGCCGTCCGCGCCCCGTCCCGGCAGCGAGCGCGCGACCACCGATCTGATCCGCTGGGCGGCCTTCTCCTGTGTCCTCGTCCCGGTGGTCCTCCTCTGGTACGGCACCTCCCTCGCCGGCGCCGCCGGGACCGCCCTGGGCCTGGCCGCCGTCACCGCCGTCTGCCGGCTGCTGCTGAGGCAGTCCGAGCGGGGCGCGGCCCGGCTGCTCGCCGAGGAGGAGGATGCGCGGGGCGCGGGGGCCACGGAACACGCGCCGCAGGCGCACCACCGGGGGCACCGCCAGCGCACCGGAACGGGGTCCCGTCGTGGCGGTCGTCACTCCGGGGGAAACTCACCGGCCGGTTGACCGGTTTTCACGCACCGGACCGGTGCTTTTCAGCCAACTTCCGCCTCCTGTGCATCCCTTGCCGTAACCACCCCCCACCCCCCGTGCCACCTGCGCGTATAACCCCCTGAGAGCCCTGCGCACCCTACGGGGATTGGCCACTACGACGAGGCGCACTTCCCTGCACGCTCCACGAGTGCAACGCTTCGTGATCGAATGCTTCACGCCAAGTTGCCAAGTCGACAATCCGCCGGGTGCTGAACTGGCCACTCCGGCGTCGCGCGACACAGTAGATTCGATCTTGACTGTCTACGGCGGGGGACTCGTGCAGGACCGAGGGGAAACGTGCAGGAGCGACACAACCGAGGAGCCGCGACCACCGAGGGGGGCTTAGCAGGATGAGCCACGACTCCACTGCCGCGCCGGAAGCCGCGGCCCGGAAACTTTCCGGGCGACGCCGCAAGGAGATCGTCGCGGTGCTGCTGTTCAGCGGCGGCCCCATCTTCGAGAGTTCCATTCCGCTGTCGGTGTTCGGGATTGACCGCCAGGACGCCGGCGTGCCGCGCTATCGCCTTTTGGTGTGCGGCGGCGAGGAAGGCCCGCTGCGGACCACAGGGGGCCTGGAACTGACCGCGCCGCATGGCCTGGAAGCGATCTCACGGGCGGGCACGGTCGTCGTGCCGGCCTGGCGTTCGATCACTTCTCCGCCACCGGAGGACGCGCTCGACGCGCTGCGGCGCGCGCATGAAGAGGGTGCCCGCATCGTGGGCCTGTGCACCGGCGCGTTCGTGCTGGCCGCCGCGGGCCTGCTGGACGGCCGCCCGGCCACCACCCACTGGATGTACGCACCGACGCTGGCCAAGCGCTATCCGTCGGTGCACGTCGATCCACGAGAACTCTTCGTGGACGACGGCGACGTCCTGACGTCGGCGGGCACGGCCGCCGGCATCGATCTCTGTCTGCACATCGTGCGGACGGACCACGGCAACGAGGCGGCCGGGGCACTGGCCCGCCGTCTGGTGGTCCCGCCGCGCCGGTCGGGCGGCCAGGAGCGCTACCTCGACCGGTCTTTACCGGAGGAGATCGGCGCCGACCCGCTCGCCGAGGTCGTCGCCTGGGCACTGGAACACCTCCACGAGCAGTTCGACGTGGAGACGCTGGCCGCGCGCGCGTACATGTCGCGTCGCACCTTCGACCGTCGCTTCCGGTCCCTGACCGGCAGCGCGCCGCTCCAGTGGCTGATCACCCAGCGGGTCCTCCAGGCACAGCGCCTGCTGGAGACGTCGGACTACTCGGTGGACGAGGTCGCGGGCCGCTGCGGCTTCCGCTCCCCGGTGGCGCTGCGCGGCCACTTCCGCCGCCAGCTCGGCTCGTCCCCGGCCGCCTACCGGGCGGCGTACCGGGCGCGCCGTCCGCAGGGCGAGCGGATCCTGGAGGCCGAACCGCCGTCGCCGGCGGGTCCGCCGCCGTCCCTCCACCCGGAGGGCCCGGGCCCGGTCCCGCCGCAGATCAGGCGCACGGCCGGCTCGGGCGCCCTGGGCCCCGGCCTCGCGTCGGACCACGCACGCGAGGCGTACGCGACCTCCCGGGCGAGCCTGCCGGGGCAGCGCAGCGGGATGTGACGCGCTAGACGGACGGGGCGGCGGGCGGCGACGAGTTCGCCCTCGCCGCCCTTACCCGTTCCTTCGGGCACCTTCTGTCCCCACCGAGTCGAGCGTGGGGGAGGGTGGGCGAAGGCCGGGGGGCCGGGGGCGGAGCCCCCAGTGAGGGCCCGCCGCAGCACAGGGGCGCCACAAAAGCGGACCTCCGCTTTAGGGTGGTCGCATGAACGATCGCATGGTGTGGATCGACTGCGAGATGACCGGCCTCTCGCTGTCCGACGACGCGCTCATCGAGGTTGCCGCCCTCGTCACCGACTCCGAGCTGAACATCCTCGGCGAGGGGGTGGACATCGTCATCCGGCCGCCGTCCAAGGCACTGGAGACGATGCCGGAGGTGGTGCGCCAGATGCACACCGCGTCCGGTCTGCTGGACGAGCTGGCCGGCGGCACGACCCTCGCCGAGGCCGAGGCCCAGGTCCTCGCCTACGTCCGCGAGCATGTGAAGGAACCCGGCAAGGCCCCGCTGTGCGGCAACTCCGTCGGCACCGACCGCGGCTTCCTCGCCCGCGACATGGCGACCCTGGAGGACTACCTCCACTACCGGATCGTCGACGTCTCCTCCATCAAGGAGCTGGCCCGCCGCTGGTACCCGAGGGCGTACTTCAACAGCCCCGAGAAGAACGGCAACCACCGCGCCCTCGCCGACATCCGTGAGTCGATCGCGGAACTGCGCTACTACCGCGAGGCCGTCTTCGTACCGCAGCCCGGCCCCGACTCCGACACCGCGAGGACGATCGCCGCGAAGCACGTGCTGCCCGCCCGGTAGGGCGCCGGGAGCGGCCCTCGGACGGCCCCGGGAAAAGCCGTGCGCGAGCACCCCTTCGGACCCTGTACACTTTTTCTCGGCCGGTCGGAGACGACACAAAGTCAACAGCCGGTCTTGGTGGGTGTAGCTCAGCTGGTAGAGCACCTGGTTGTGGTCCAGGATGCCGCGGGTTCGAGTCCCGTCACTCACCCTGAGTCATCAGCCGGTGACTTCCCGAAAGGGAGGTCACCGGCTGATGCGTTTCCAGGCCGTACCGGGAACAGGGGGAACCACCATCCACAGCGCCACCACCCCGATCACCACCCGCCGCCTCACCCTCCTTCCCCTCCAGGTGACGCACGCCACGGAGATGGCCGCCGTCCTCGCCGACCCCGCCCTCCACACCTTCATCGGCGGCGCGCCCGGCACCCCCGAGGCCCTGCGCACCCGCTACGCGCGTCTCGTCGCCGGCTCCCCCGACCCGGCCGTCTCCTGGCACAACTGGGTCCTGCGGCTCACCGGCGAGGGGTGTCTCGTCGGCACCGTCCAGGCCACGCTGAGCGGCGCGGAGCACGCCGAGATCGCCTGGGTGGTCGGCACCCCGTGGCAGGGCCGCGGCCTCGCCTCCGAGGCGGCACAAGGGCTCGTACGACGGCTACGGCAGCAGGGCGTCCGTACGATCACCGCCCACATCCACCCCGCCCACCACGCCTCGGCCGCCGTCGCCCGCACGGCCGGCCTCTCCCCCACCGAGGAAGAACAGGACGGCGAGACCCGCTGGCGCCTCGACGCCCCACCCCTCCCCCGCACCTGATGCCGCGGCGTCAGGACGAGGCCCGCCCCACCAGATCCGTAGCCAAAACCACCTGGCGTCGTTCCAGGCCGCGGGAGGCCGCCGGGCGGCGGTCCGCGATCTCCGTGAGGAGGAGGTCCAGCATGCGCCGCCCCATCTCCTCTATCGGCTGGCGCACGCTCGTCAGGGGCGGGTCCATGTGGCGGGCGATGGCCGAGTCGTCGTAGCCGACCAGGGCCACGTCCTCGGGGATACGGCGGCCCGCTTCCCGCAGGGCCTGGCGGGCGCCCGCCGCCATCACGTCCGAGCCGGCGAACACCGCGTCCAGCGACGGGTCGCGGGCGAGCAGCGCCAGCATGGCCCGGTGCCCGCCCTCCTCGGTGAAGTCGCCGGGCTCGACGAGCCCCTCGTCCGCCGCGTACCCCGCGTCGCGCAGGGCGTCGCGGTAGCCGTCGACGCGGCGCTGGGCGCCGTACACGTCGAGGCGGCCGGTGATGTGGGCGATCCGGGTGCGGCCCCGGGCCAGCAGGTGCTCCACGGCCGAGCGGCCGCCGCCGTAGTTGTCGGAGTCCACCGAGGGCAGCGTCTCCCCCGCGGACCGCGGACCGCTGATCACCGCCGGGATCTCCAGCTGGGCCAGCAGGTCCGGCAGCGGGTCGTCGGCGTGGACGGAGACCAGCAGGACCCCGTCCACGCGGTGGGCCGCGAGGTACTGGGCCAGGCGCTGGCGCTCCCGGTCGCTGCCCGCGAAGATCAGTAGCAACTGCATCTCGGTGTCGGCGAGTTCGGCGCCCACACCGCGCAGCATGTCCGAGAAGTACGGCTCGGCGAAGAACCGGGTCTCCGGCTCGGGGACGACCAGGGCGATCGCGTCCGTACGGTTGGCCGCGAGGGCGCGCGCGGCCGTGTTGGGGACGTAGCCGAGTTCCGCGACCGCCGCCTCCACCGCCGCCCGGGTCGCGTCGCTGACCCGGGGCGACCCGTTGATCACCCGGGAGACCGTGCCGCGGCCCACGCCGGCCCGGGCGGCCACCTCTTCGAGGGTGGGCCTGCCACCGCTGCGGCCCCGCGCTCCGTGGCTTGCCATGGGCTCCGCCTTCCCGCCGTCGTCATCACGCTGGCCTGGAATCTAACAGTCCCGACCGCTCGGCCCGTCCGGAGCCCATCGGTCGGTTATGTGCCGAACTGGACGAAATGTGCACCACTCGCCGGGGTTAGCTAACAGCCGGATAACTGAACGCATCTCTCCGTGTTCCCGCCCTTGACACCCCCGCCCGAACCGACGACTCTTCAACACATCACTTGTGGGAGCGCTCCCACGGTACCTGACACATACACATCCCGCACGTTCCCCGCCCGAGCCGCAGCGAGAAACAACGGGCCCAACAATGCAGTTGGCCGGGGGGTCGGCACGTCAGGGCAACAGGAGGACGCAATGCGCGCACGTACCCGAACCGCCCGCCGGGTGGTGGTCCTCGCGGCGGTCGCGTCGCTGGGCGCCGGGCTGCTGGCCGGCTGTGCCGACGACGGCGGCGACGACGCAACCGACGGTTCGTCGTCCGGCGGCGGCAAGGGCAAGACCACGATCACCCTGGGGCTTTTCGGCACCTTCGGCTTCAAGGAGGCCGGGCTCTACACGGAGTACGAGAAGCTCCACCCCGACATCAAGATCGCCGAGAACGTCACGGAGAAGAACGAGAACTACTACCCGGCGCTCGTCAACCACCTCACCACCAACAGCGGCCTGATGGACGTCCAGGCCATCGAGGTGGGCAACATCGCGGAGGTCGTGGCCACCCAGGCGGCCAAGTTCGAGGACATGTCGAAGGTCTCGGGCGTCGACAAGAGCCAGTGGCTGGACTGGAAGTGGTCGCAGGCCACCACCAAGGACGGCCAGACGATCGGCCTCGGCACCGACGTCGGCCCGATGGCCATCTGCTACCGCAAGGACCTCTTCGAGCAGGCCGGTCTGCCCACCGACCGCGAAAAGGTCGGCGCGCTGTGGGCGGGCGACTGGAACAAGTTCGTCACCGCCGGCGAGCAGTACAAGAAGAAGGCCAAGGCGGGCACGTTCTTCATGGACTCCCCCGGCGGCCTGCTCAACGCCGTCCTCAGCAGTGAGAAGGAGAAGTTCTACGACTCCTCCGGCGAGATCATCTACAAGTCGAACCCGGCCGTGAAGGCCGCCTTCGATCTGAGCGCGAAGGCTGCCGAGGAGGGCCTGGTCCAGGCCCAGTCGCAGTTCACCCAGCCCTGGAACACGACGATCGCCCAGAGCAAGTTCGCCACCATCGCCTGCCCGCCGTGGATGCTCGGCACCATCAAGGCCAACGCCAAGGCCGAGGACGCAGGCAAGTGGGACGTGGCCGTCGCGCCCAAGTCCGGCAACTGGGGCGGCTCCTTCCTGGGCGTGCCCAAGAGCGGCAAGCACGTGAAGGAGGCCGAAGAGCTCGTCAAGTGGCTGACCGCGCCCGAGCAGCAGGCGAAGCTCTTCAAGGTGCAGGGCAACTTCCCGAGCGCCCCGGCCACGTACACGATGGCCGAAGTCACCGGCGCCAAGAACGCGATGACCGGTGACTCGCCGGTCGGCACGGTCTTCTCCGAGGCCGCCAAGACCGCCCCGGTGCAGGTGATCGGCCCGAAGGACCAGATCATCCAGCAGGGCCTGTCCGACAACGGCGTCTTCCTCGTCACGAAGGGCAAGTCGGCGAAGGAGGCCTGGGAGACGGCCACCAAGACCATCGACAACAACCTGGACAAGTGACCCGTATGGCCACCCGCCACGACACCGCCGCGCCCCCCGCCAAGGAGGGGGGCGCGGCCCCGGGCCGCGTGCCCGCGGCGGCCACGGAAGCCGAGCGGCGGCGCCGTGACCGGCTCTCGCGCCGCTGGCAGCGGGACATCCGCTGGTCCCCGTACGCCTTCGTCTCGCCGTTCTTCCTGCTGTTCCTCGCGTTCGGCCTGTTCCCGCTGGTCTACACCGGCTGGGCGTCGCTGCACCAGGTGGAGCTGACCGCGCCCACCGACATGACCTGGGTGGGGATGCGCAACTACACGCGCATCTTCGACGACGACTTCTTCTGGAACGCGGCGCGGAACACCCTGACGATCGGGATCATCTCGACCGTTCCCCAGCTGCTGATGGCCATGGGCCTCGCCCATATCCTCAACTACAAGCTGCGCGCCTCGACCTTCTACCGGGTCGCGATGCTCGCGCCGTACGCCACCTCGATCGCGGCCGCCTCGCTGGTCTTCGTGCTCCTCTTCGGGCGCGACTACGGCATGATCAACTGGGTCCTCCACTTCGTCGGGATCGACGCGATCGACTGGCAGAACGACAAGTGGCCGTCACAGATCGCCGTCTCGTCGATCATCATCTGGCGGTGGACCGGCTACAACGCGCTGATCTACCTGGCGGCGATGCAGGCGATCCCGCAGGACCTGTACGAGTCGGCGGCGCTGGACGGCGCCAGCCGCTGGCGGCAGTTCCTGCACGTGACGCTGCCGTCGCTGCGGCCGACGATCCTGTTCACGGTCGTCGTCTCCACGATCGGCGCCAGCCAGGTCTTCGGTGAGCCGCTGCTGTTCGACGCCAACAAGGGCGCCTCGGGCGGCGCGGAGCACCAGTTCCAGACGCTGGGCCTGTACCTGTACGAGCAGGGCTGGGTGAACCAGCACCTGGGACGGGCCTCGGCGATCGCCTGGACGATGTTCCTGATCCTGATCCTGATCGGCATCGTCAACTACGTCATCTCGCGCCGGCTGCGCGCCAGTAGTTAGGAGTACCGGCCGTGACGACGACGACAACGACCGCGAAGTCCGCGGAACCCGAGGGCGCCGTGCCGACGGCCCGCACGGTGCGCCGGCCCAGGTCCGCGCGGGCCGGCGGGCAGATGCACGGCGGCCCGATCGCCTACCTCGTCCTGGGCGTGTTCACCATCGTGTCGCTGTTCCCGCTGCTGTGGACGGCGATCGCCGCGTCCCGCGACAACAACCGGCTGGCGGAGAACCCGCCGCCGTTCGTGTTCGGCTCCAACCTCTTCCACAACGTGGACGTGGCCTGGAACGACGCGAACCTGGGCAAGGCCTTCGTCAACACGACCTTCGTGGCCGGGACTTCGGCGGCGACGATCGTGTTCCTCTCCACGATCGCCGGTTTCGCCTTCGCCAAGCTGCGGTTCAAGGGCAAGGGCGCGCTGATGCTGATCGTGATCGGCACGATGATGGTGCCGCCGCAGCTGAGCGTCATCCCGCTGTACATGATGGTCGCCAAGCTGGAGTGGACCGATCAGCTCCAGGCGGTGATCCTGCCGTCGCTGGTGAGCGCGTTCGGTGTGTTCTTCATGCGGCAGTACCTGATCCAGGCGCTGCCCGACGAGATCATCGAGGCGGCCCGGGTGGACGGCGCGAGCAGCTGGCGTGTCGTGTGGCACGTGGTGTTCCCCACGGCGCGCCCCGCGATGGCGGTGCTCGGCATGCTGACGTTCGTCCAGACGTGGAACGACTTCCTGTGGCCCTTCCTGGTCCTGAGCCAGACCGGCAACCCCACCGTGCAGGTCGCGCTCGCGGGCCTCGGCCGTGGATACACCCCGGACCAGTCCCTGATCATGGCGGGCGCTCTGGTGGGCACGCTGCCGCTGCTGGTGATCTTCGCGATCTTCGGCAAGCAGATCGTGGGCGGCATCATGCAGGGCGCGGTGAAGGGCTGATGAAGGGCTGACCTCCTGCGATCCAGGGGCCGGGTCACCGCCGCCCCGGCCCTGTCCACCTCACTTCCCCCCAATCTCGTCGGCCTCGACGGCCTCGACGACCATCCATGGGAGCGCTTCCATGACTGATCCCGTCACCCCTGTGACCTTTCCTCCCGCCTTCCTCTGGGGCGCGGCGACCTCCGCGTACCAGATCGAGGGGGCGGTGCGGGAGGACGGCCGCACCCCTTCGATCTGGGACACCTTCAGCCATACGCCGGGCAAGACCCTCGGCGGCGAGCACGGTGACATCGCTGTCGACCACTACCACCGCTACCGCGAGGACGTCGCGCTGATGGCGGAGCTGGGCCTGACGGCGTACCGCTTCTCCATCTCCTGGTCCCGGGTCCAGCCGACCGGCCGGGGTCCGGCCGTCCAGGTGGGCCTGGACTTCTACCGCCGGCTGGTCGACGAGCTGCTGGCCAAGGGCATCAAGCCCGCCGTCACCCTCTACCACTGGGACCTGCCGCAGGAGCTGGAGGACGCGGGCGGCTGGCCGGAGCGCGACACGGCGTACCGGTTCGCCGAGTACGCGCAGATCGTCGGCGAGGCGCTGGGCGACCGGGTGGAGAACTGGATCACCCTGAACGAGCCGTGGTGCAGCGCGTTCCTGGGCTACGCGTCCGGGGTGCACGCGCCCGGCCGCACCGACCCGGCGGCGTCGCTGCGCGCGGCCCACCATCTGAACCTCGCCCACGGTCTCGGCACCTCGGCGCTCCGCTCGGTGATGCCGGCCCGCAACTCGGTGGCGATCAGCCTCAACTCCTCGGTCGTACGCCCCCTTTCGCAGTCGCCGGCCGATCTGGCGGCGGTCACGAAGATCGACGACCTGGCCAACGGCGTCTTCCACGGCCCGATCCTGAAGGGCGCGTACCCGGAGTCGCTGCTCGCGGCCACCTCCGCCCTCACCGACTGGTCGTACGTCCTCGACGGCGACCTGCGGGCGATCCACCAGCCGCTGGACGCGCTGGGCCTGAACTACTACACGCCCACGCTGGTCTCGGCGGCGCAGGAGCAGCCGAAGGGCCCGCGCACGGACGGCCACGGCGCGAGCGACCACTCGCCCTGGCCCGCCGCGGACGACGTCGCGTTCCACCAGACCCCGGGCGACCGCACGGAGATGGGCTGGACGATCGACCCGTCGGGCCTGCACGAGCTGATCATGCGGTACACGAAGGAGGCCCCGGGCCTGCCCCTCTCCATCACGGAGAACGGCGCGGCCTACGACGACAAGCCCGACGCGGACGGCCGGGTCCACGACCCGGAGCGGATCGCCTACCTCCACGGCCACCTCTCGGCGGTGCGCCGGGCCATCGCCGACGGCGCGGACGTGCGCGGCTACTACCTGTGGTCCCTGCTGGACAACTTCGAGTGGGCGTACGGCTACGGGAAGCGGTTCGGGGCGGTCTACGTGGACTACGCGACGCTCACCCGGACACCGAAGTCGAGCGCGCACTGGTACGGCGAGGCGGCCCGCACGGGCACCCTCCCGTCCCCGTCACCCGAAACCACCTGACCCGGGGAAGGGGAGGGGCGCGGCACGTCGAGGGGGCGTGCCGCGCCCCGGTGGTTTTCCCGGGGACCGCTCAGAGGGTGCCCGGTGCCGCGAGCCACTGGGTCGGCTGCCCGGTCACCGACGCGATCGTCTCGAAGTCGTTGTCGTAGTGCAGCACGGTCAGCCCTTGAAGTTCGGCGGTGGCGGCGACGAGCAGATCCACGGCGCCGGCACAGCGGTGCCGTCCCTTCTCGGTGAGTTCCCGTTGTACGTCCCATGCTCGCGTGACGGCCCGGTCGTCCAGAGGCGTCCAGCCGAACACCGCGTCCAGGTCCCGGACCAGTTCGGCCCGGTCCTCGGCATTCCTCGCGCTATAGAGAAACTCGACCTCGGTCAGCGGGCAGCGGGCGATCAGGCCCTCCTCCAAGGGCTTCTCCCAGAGGGCGCGAGCCGGCCGCTTCAGGATGCGCACGAGGGCGCTGGTGTCGATGAGGTAGGCGGCCGCGCTCATCGACGGTAGTTCTCCTTCTCCAGCAACACGTCGAAGTCGCCGGCGTCCGCCCGCGCCGCGAGCCGGGCCAGGGCGAGCGCACGCTTCTTGCGCTCCACCCCTTCCTTGAGTGCGGCGTTGACCGTGTCCTTCTTGGTCTTGGTACCGAAAGCTATGGCCGCCTCGGCCAGCAGTTCCTCGTCGATGTCGATCAGCGTCTTGGGCATGGGAACCTCCTGGATATCCGAAGCTTCTTCGAGTATATCCAGCGGACCGGGATCAGCGATGTCCCAGTTCGAACCAGGTTCCCTTGCCCGGACCGGGTCCATGGGTGCAGACGCCCCAGGCATCGGCGCTGCAGGAGATGAGCTGTATGCCGCGGCCGCCTTCGTCATCCGGATCGGCGGCCGACGTACGGACGACGGGCAGGCCCGGCGCGGCGTCCTGGACGAGCACACGCAGGCGGGCGCCATCCGCCCAGCCCGCGTGGAGGGTGACAGGGTCGGCGCAGCCCTTGTCGGCACAGGCGTTGACGGCGTTGGTGACGGCCTCGGAGGTGAGGAGCACCGCGGTGTCGGCGAGTTCGGGATGGGGGGAGTTGGCGAGGAGGGTACGGACGGTGTCGCGGGCGGCGCGGACCCAGACGGGGTGGGGCGGGAAGGTGAGGGTGACGCTGGGCGGGTCTTCCATGGGGGCTCCCGTGTCGATGGTGCCGTGGGGTTCCACGCGGTGACCAGGTCCGGGCCTCGGCAAGTGGGGTGAGGGCGGGGGTACTTCCTCGTGGGCTCGTCGTCGACGGTAGAAGCACGCTTGGTGAAGTTACAACCGTGTACGCCGACTTACGCTCTCATGGGTGACGGGCACCCAAGCGGGTGGACGATCCCACGGACACCAAGAGACACTGCGCCGCATGCCACCCAGGACGAACCCGAGCGAACGCCAGCGACGCCTGGGCGTGGAACTGCGCAGACTCCGCGTACGGGCCGGGCTGTCAGGGGATGTCGCAGCCGAGGTGATCGAGGCCGAACGCACCCGGATCAGCCACATCGAGAGCGGCAGGGTCGACGTTCCCCGCAACGGCCTGTACCGGTTGCTCCGCGCTTACGGATGCCCCGAGGGCGCTTACTTCGAGAGCCTGATGGAGATGGCCCACGAGAGCGGAAGAGGCTGGTGGGGCGAGTACAGCGACACGATCGGTCCGGCGGCTCGGGATCTGGCCGAGCTCGAGTCCCGTACAACCGTGCTACGGACGCACGAGCCGATGCTCATCCCGGGAATGCTGCAGACCGAGGAGTACGCCCGTGCCGTCCTCGCGACCACCGAATCGGATGCCCAACGAGCTTCCCGTTACACCCAATTCCGACTGGCGAGACAACGCGTGCTGGCCGGCGGATCCCCGCTGACGTATCACGCGGTCATCCACGAGACAGCGCTCCACACACGTGTGGGCGGACCTGCGGTCATGCGCAGGCAGCTTCTGCGGCTGATCGAGCTGTCTCG
This sequence comes from Streptomyces sp. NPDC005811, assembly GCF_040630405.1. Taxonomy (NCBI): domain Bacteria; kingdom Bacillati; phylum Actinomycetota; class Actinomycetes; order Kitasatosporales; family Streptomycetaceae; genus Streptomyces; species Streptomyces sp. NPDC005811. Next base: position 269,257 of record NZ_JBEXXK010000006.1, on the reverse strand, counting down.
GATGCCACATGTGACCGTGCAGATCTTCCCGTTCGAGGCCGGAAACTACGCGGCTCACACCCAGTCGTTCGTCCTCTACGGCGCTTCTGCCCCCGAGCTGGACACGGTCTACCTGGAGCATCCGACCCAGTCGCTCTTCCTGCGGGATGGAAAGCAGCTCGATGAGTACGCCAAAATGTTCGAGCGACTCTCAGAACTGGCGCTGCCCCCGGTCGACCCGGAGTCTGCACCGGAGTCGCACGAGTCCCGGGATTCGCTGAGCCTCGTCCAGCACGTGATGTACACCTTGTGAGAGGAACGCATGCCCCAACTCACCTGGCAGAAGTCCTCGTTCAGCTCGGGCGGTGAGGGTAACTGCATAGAACTGGCCGAGTCCGCCCCCTCTCACCTCCACCTCCGCGAAAGCGACCACCCCCACGAGCTCGCCGCCATCACCCCCGACGCCCTCGCGGAGCTTCTGCGCGCCCTGAAGTCCGGCGCCCTCACCCGCTGAAACCCGGGTACGCCAGCGGGAAGGAAGCCCGTCGGCGCCATCGCGTCCCGTCGTGGACCAGCAGGTCGACCGCCGAGACCCGCGTGACGACGGGGAGACCGGCGAGCAGGTAGGCCTCGGCCCTCTCCACGACCGCCTCGTCCTGGCCCTGGGCGACCGTCAGGTGGGGGACGACCTCGTCGAACTGCCCGCCGAACGGCGGGCATTCCGGCCACCGTTCCGCGATCGCTTCGGTGAGGCACCTGAAGCCGGCGCCCGTTTCGGGGGCGAGATACAGCACTCCGGGGAACCGGCCGCAGTGGTCGAAGCGGGCCTCGAAGGACTCGTACCGGCCGAATACCTCGCCGAGCGCGGCACCCACACCCTCATCGATGCGGCTCGCGTCGAGAAACGGGAAGAGCACCGTGACATGAGCCGGAACACCGGCAGAGGCCGAGGGGTCAAGCCGGTCGCGCCAGGCTCGTACCAGGGGCTCCGCCTCCGGAACCCGCACGATCAGCCCCGACTGCCCCGCCCGGAATCCCCGGGCGTCGTCATCCGCCGTCACGAGAGACTTCCCGTCGCGCCCCCACCCCTCCGCTCCACGAGCGCGGCCAAGCCGTCCAGGGCGCGGGCCAGGCCGAAGGTGTACGCGTGTTCGGGGTGGTGGGCGCTGCCGTGCGCGGTGCCCGCCGCCGTGCCCACGCGGGTGGCGGTCGGATACGCGGCGGGGTCGAGGACCTGCGCGAGCAGGGGGGCGTTCGCGGCCCACCACTGTGCGTCGTCCATCGCGCTGTCCCGTCGGGCGTCGCGCGCCTCGGCCGCCGAGCGGGCGTGGGCCCGGACGAAGTCGAGGAGGTAGGTCAGGGCGTCGTCCCGCTCGACGTCGTCGAGGCCGCACCCCTCCAGCGCCGACAGCTCGTGTTCGTACTTGGCCATCAGCCCCGGCCCCAGCGGCGGCCGGCCGGTGGCGACCGCCGCGGCCCACGGGTGCGCCTCGAACAGCGCCCTGTTCTCCTCGGCCACGGCGGTCAGCCGCTCCCGCCAGGGCCGCCCCGCGGTGTCGGTACGGGGCATCCGGGCGTAGACGGCGTCCAGCATGAGGTCCAGCAGCTCCGCCTTGCCCGGCACATAGGTGTAGAGCGTCATCGGCGCCACCCCCAGCCCCTGCGCCACCCGTCGCATGGTCGGCGCCTCCAGCCCCTCGGCGTCCGCCAGGCCGATCGCGACGTCGACGACCGCGTCGATGCTGAGCCGCTGCCGCGGTCCGCGTCGGGGGGCGTCGGCGGGGACGCGCCAGAGCAACTCCAGGGTGCGGGCCGGGTCTCCGGCGCTGCTTCTCTCGACAGGCACGGGGTCAGTTTCCCCCATGCGTGGACTCCCCCGCATATTATCTTCGTACGCAGTACAGTGTACAAAGTACGGAGTTTCCGTCACCGTCACCGCCCTCTCCGAAGGAGCACCCGTGCCGATCACCGCCTCCGCCATCTCCCTGAACGTCGACGACGTGGCCGCGTCCAGCGCCTTCCTCACCGAGCACTTCGGGTTCCGGGAGGAGGCGGCGGCCGACGGGTTCGTGTCGCTGAGCCGGCCGGACGCCGGCATGAACGTCGTCTATCTGCGGCGCGGTCTCGCGTCGCTGCCCGAGGACCAGCGCGACGACCACGCCGACGGGGTGATCCTCGCCTTCGTCGTGGACGACCTGGAGGCCGAGCTGGCCCGGCTGACCGCCGAGGGCGTCACCGTCACCATGCCGCTGACCGAGGAGCCCTGGGGCGAGCGCGCCTTTCAGGTCACCGACCCCAACGGGGTCATCGTCCAGCTCGTCGACTGGGTCAGCGCAGAAGGGTGAGCGTCACGGTGACCGCGAGGGCGACGACCGCCGCGGCCGCCCACAGCAGCGCGGCCTTGCGCTGCCGGCTGAAGCGGTCGATGACCTTGATCTCGCCGGAGGGGAGGCGGAAGGCGTAGTAGACGTGGTCCGGGTCGGCGGGGGTCTCGACCCTGGCGAGGGGGAGGAGCGCGACGGTGACGTGGCGACGAACCTCGCGGGCCCGGGTCGCGAGGAGGGGCGCGAGCCGCTTGGCGTGGCCGTCCTCCAGGAAGTCCGGGAGGTCGTCGTCGGGGCTCGTGAGGGTCGCCCGGTACCAGTCGCCGGTCCTCACCTGCCCGGGGTGGCGCTTGGCGGGCAGGGCGTCACGGCGGGGCTCATGGGTGATCGTGGCGCCGGTGCAGACGGTGAGGCGGCCCGTGGCGTCGCACTCCTTGTGCTCGACCCGCCGGTCGCCGTCGCACGTCCCGCAGACCACGTCACCCTGCCCGCGGCAGGCCGCGCACTCCCGCCGCCAGTCGCCCGAGCACTTCGGGCAGGCCACGTCCGCCGCGTGGCACCGCTTGCACTCGGCGGCCCGCTCCCGCGTCCCCTCCTTGCGGGGACGGGTGCCGTCCCGGGCCCGGCGCGTGCGGGGCGTGCCGGTGCCGTCGCACTCCCAGCACGTGTCCGGACCGCCGCGGCACGCCTCGCAGTCGGTCCAGGGCGGACAGTCGGTCCTGCCCCGCCCCTCGCACGCCGCGCAGTCCTTCCGGCCGTCCACGCAGTCCCCGCACGGCACCTCGTCGAGGGTCCCCTCCCGGACCAGGTGGACGACCTGGTGGTGCGAGGGGTCCGCGGGCGGCTCCACGACGTACGCGTCGAGGTCCGTGTAGGTGGGGCGTGCGGCGATCGCTCCGTTCCTGCTCAGCGGGCCCTTCGCCGTCCGGCGGGTCTCCTTGCCCCGCTCCTCGATCGAGCGGTGGATCTCGCACTCCAGGAGCGACTCCCAGACGAGGGTCGCCGCGCCCGGGTCGGTGAGCCGGGTGGTGGACCGGCGCCGGGCCGCCAGCTGCCGTTCGACGGCCTTCAGGATCTCCTCGTCGGACGGTCTCCTGGGCAACGCAAGCTCCCCTCGCCGACGGGCGACACACGCGAGAAGAGCAGGGTAGGAGGCCCCCAGGTCGGCGACAAGGGGGCCTCGTCCAGCGGCACTACACCGCGCGCGGCTCCCGTACGACCGCCACCCCGCCCGGGGGCACGGACACCGAACCGCCCAGTACCGGCTTGCCGCCCAGCAGTTCCACCGCGTCGGCGGCGACGGCGATCTCCGCCCCCGCGCCCGCGTGGTCGATCAGGAACAGGTAGTCGGCCTCGGCGCCCCGACGGCGGACCGCCTCCACCCCGGGCGGCAGGACGGCGTCCAGGACCGGCCGTACGTCCGCCTCCTCGCGGATGCGGTGCAGCAGCGCGGCCAGGGTCTCGGCGTCGGGCAGGGTCGCCACGTACCAGGCGGTGCCGGTGCCGTAGCCGTGCCGGGTGACCGCCGGGACGCCCGCCAGCGGACCGTCGGTGTACGAGGCGACGGCCTGCGCTCCGGCGAGCCGCACCCGCTCGGACCACAGCGCCCCCGAGCCCCCGGAGTCCAGCGCGACCTCCTGTCCCGGCAGCAGCGGGAACAGCTCGTCGGTCCGCACCCCCAGCGCCTCGCGGAACGCGCCCGGGTAACCGCCCAGCCGTACATGGCAGTTCTGGTCCACGGCCCCGCTGTGGAAGCCGGTCACCAGCGTGCCGCCGCGCTCGGCGAACGCGGTGAGGTTCGCGGCGCCCGCGTCGTCCACGAGGTACAGGCTGGGGGCCAGGACCAGCCGGTACGCCGACAGGTCCGCGTCCGGCCGGACGAAGTCCACGGCGACGCCCGCCCGCCACAGCGGCTCGTACCAGGAGCGGACGAGCTCCAGGAAGCGGACCGCCTCGCTGGGCTGCGAGGGCAGTTCCAGCGCCCACTTGGCGTCCCAGTCCCAGACGATCGCCGTCTCGGCGGTGCCGGTGCTGCCGCGTACCTCGGCGAGCGCCCTGAGGTCGGCGCCGAGTGCCACCACGTCCCGCCAGATCGCGCTGTCCGTGCCGGCGTGCGGCAGCATCGCCGAGTGCCACTGCTCGGCGCCCGCCTTCGCGGCCCGCCACTGGAAGTAGGCGATGCCGTCGGCGCCGCGCGCCACATGCGCGAGCGCGTTGCGCTTCAACTCGCCGGGACCCTTGGCCCGGTTGACGGGCTGCCAGTTCACCGCGCCCGTGGAATGCTCCATCAGCAGCCAGGGGCCGCCCGCCAGGGACCGTACGAGATCACCGCTCATCGCGATGTCGATCTCGGACTCGGGGTCGGTCGAGCGCAGGTAGTGGTCGTTGGAGACGATGTCCAGCGCCGGAGCCCAGCGCCAGTAGTCCAGCGCGTCGAAGTTGTACATCACCATGAAGTTGGTGGTGGCGGGGAGCGCCGGTGCGGCCTCGGCCAGCACCTCGCGCTCCGCCGTGCACAGCGACAGCAGCTCGTCGCTGCAGAAGCGGCGCCAGTCCAGCCGGTGGGCGGGGTGGGGGACCGCGCCCGTGGCCCGGGGCGGGATGATCTCGTCCCAGTCGTAGTACCACTGGCTCCAGAAGGTGGTGCCCCAGGCGTCGTTGAGCGCCGCGAGGTCGTCGGCGTACTTCGCCCGCAGCCAGCGGCGGAACGAGGCGGCGCTCGTGTCGCAGTAGCACTCGGCGTTGTGGCAGCCGTACTCGTTGTGGACGTGCCACATGACGACCGCGGGATGCGCGGCGTACCGCTCCCCCAGCGCCCGCGCGATCCGCAGGGCGGCCTCGCGGTAGGCGGGGCTCGACGGGCAGAACGTCTGACGGCTGCCGTACGCCAGTCCGCGGCCGTCGCGGTCCACCGGCAGCGCCTCGGGGTGGGCCTTGAAGAACCAGGCCGGCGGGGCCGCCGTCGGGGTCGCGAGGTCGGCGGCGATGCCGTGGGTGTACAGCAGGTCGAGGATCCGGTCGAGGCGCGAGAAGTCGTACTCGCCCTCCTTCGGCTCCAGCAGCGCCCAGGAGAAGATGTTGACGCTGACCATGTTCACCCCGGCCTCGGCCATGAGGCGCACGTCCTCGGCCCAGACCTCCTCGGGCCACTGCTCGGGGTTGTAGTCGCCTCCGTACGCGATCCCGGGGACCTTCAGTTCTCTTTCCATCACTCGCCTCCCGACAGCAGCCGGCGCGTGGTGTCCACGCCCCACGGATCAAGGGAGAGGAGACGGTCGCCCGAGGCCCTCAGGCCGCCCGTCGCCTCCATGTGCGCGGCCCATCGCTCGCGCGTCTCCACCACCGGACGGGCCAGCAGGCAGTCCGGGTCGTTGGTCCAGAACCGGCCGTGCTGCCACTGCCGGGCGGCGCCGGTGAACTCGGCCGCGTCCTGACCGGGCCGGCTGAAGTCGCCGGCCTCGGGGGCGCGGTGCGGTGCCGTGTCCGGGCCGACCCGCATCGCGTCGAACAGGCCGATCGACGGCAGGATCGGCGCGCCGGAGCCCAGCAGGTACGCCTCCGGGCCGATGGCGGCCCGGATCAGCGCGATCCCGTCGCGGTACGCGGTCAGCGGGTCCACGGGTGTGTGCCGTACGCCGTCCAGGGCGCCCGCGGACAGGAAGTCGGCCCTGAAGCAGTCGTAGCCCTCGGCGCGCAGGGTACGGAAGACCTCCGTCAGGTACGCCGCCGCCCCGGGGTGGGTGGTGTCGAGGACGTACAGGTCGCGGCCGCGGGGGCGGCCGGCGTGCGCGAGGCCGCCGTCCGCGGTGCGGACCAGCCAGTCGGGGTGCCCGGCGGCGAGGTCGCTGCCGGGGTCGACCAGGAAGGGCGCGGTCCAGATGCCGGCGCGGCGGCCCCGGGCCCGGACGGCCTCCGCGATCCCGCGGCGGGAGCGGAAGCGTCCGGAGAGGGTGAGCCAGTCGCCGAGGGCCTTCTGGTGGCCGTCGTCGATCAGGACGACGTCGATCGGCAGGTCGAGGGTGTCCATCGCGCGGAGGTTCTCGTGGATGTCGTCCTCGGTGGCCCCGGAGGCCTCGGTGGTCCCGGAGACCCCGCCGGCCCCGGTGCGGTACGCGTGCCCGGAGCACCAGACCGTGGGGGCCGGGCGCGGCGCCGGGACGCCGAGGCCGGACGCCCACTCGGCCAGCACGGCCTGGATGTCCGGGCCCGTGAACTCCTTCACCGGGCGGTCGGCGCTGATCTCCGCCACCGGTCCGGCCGGGGTGAGGCGGAGGGAGGGCACCTCGTGGACCGGGTCCGGTGCCGCCCACAGCCGCACGGGCGAGCCGTCGCCGGGGTCGAGGGCGAGCAGGCCCTCGCCCTGGAAGACCCCCGCGGGGACGGTGACCCCGGGACGGTGGCCGCCGGTCGCCGAGGCGGCGTCGGCCGGGCGGTGGGGGCGGGCGTCGAGGGCGTAGGCGCCGCTCGGGCTCCGGGACTGCCAGCCCTCCTCGTGGACACGGGCACGCCGTGGATCCACGGGGACGGCGGCCACCGGGGTGAAGGGGTGGTGCACGGGGGTCTCTTTCGGACGGGAGGGCTCAGCCCTTGTTGGCGCCGAGCGTCAGGCCGCTCACGAACTGCCGCTGGAGTGCGAAGTACACGATCAGCGTGGGGATCGCGGTGAGCAGGGCGCCGGCGGCGACCAGGTTGGGGTCGGTGAAGTACTGGCCGGAGAGGTTGTTCAGGGCCGAGGTGATCGGCATGTTCTCGCCGGTGGAGATCAGCACGATCGCCCAGAAGAAATCGTTGTAGATCCAGATGGAGAGCAGGGTGGCGAGGGCGGCCATGGCGGGCTTGCACAGCGGCAGCACGATCTGCCAGTACAGGCGCCACACGGACGCGCCGTCGACGAGTGCGGCCTCGGTCAGCTCGTGCGGCAGGGAGCGCATGTAGTTGCTGAGCACGAAGGCGCAGAAGCCGGACTGGAACGCGACATGGATGAGGACCAGGCCGAGCGCGGAGTCGTACAGCTTGCCGCTCACGGTGATGCCGGGCAGGTCGACGAGCAGGTACAGCCGGTACAGCGGGGTGATGATCACCTGCTGCGGGAGGAGGTTGCCCGCGGTGAAGACCAGGAGCAGGAACAGGTTGACCCGGAAGTCGAAGCGGCTGACGTAGAACGCCACGCAGGACGACAGGAACAGGGTCACCAGGACCGCCGGGACCGCGATGAGCAGCGTGTTCCCGAAGTAGTGGACCATGTCCGACTGCGTGAAGGCGTTGGTGAAGTTGTCCAGGCTCAGCTTGTCGGGCCAGGACACGTACCCCTTCTCACTGGTCTCGGCGTACGGCCGCAGCGCCGCGAACAGCGCCCACAGCAGCGGCGCGAGCCAGGCCAGGGAGGTGACGATGAGGAACGTGTGCAGCAGGATCCGGGCGGGGCGCACGGGGGTGCGCTGCTTCAGGGGCAGAGTGGGGGTGCTCATGCGCTCCGCTCCTTCCGGAAGGTCGAGATCAGATACGGGATGATCACCGCGAGGGAGATCAGCAGCAGGACGACGGCGATCGCGGAGCCGTACCCGATGCGGCTGGACTCGCCGATGATGTTGTTGGTGACCAGGATCGAGAGCAGTTCGGTGCCCTGGGCGCCCTTGTTGAAGACGAAGACGAGGTCGAAGGCGCGCAGGGCCTCGATGATCGTGACGACCAGGACGACCGTGTTGGTGGGGCGCAGGGTGGGGAAGATGACGTTCTTGAACGTCTGCCACTCGTTGGCGCCGTCCAGCGAGGATGCCTCGCGCAGGGACGGGTCGACGCCCTTCAGGCCGGCCAGGTAGAGGATCATCATGTAGCCGGTGTGCCGCCAGCAGGCCGCGACGAGGATCGCCCAGAGGTTGAGGTGGGGGTCGCCGATCCAGTCGATGTAGTGGCCGGGCTTGTTGGCGCCGATGATGCTGTTGATCAGGCCGGTGTCGGGGTTGTAGACGAGCTGCCAGACGAACCCGGTGACCGCGAGGGAGACCACGACCGGCAGGAAGTAGGCGGTCTGGTAGACGCGGCTGAAGCGGATCTTCTTGTCGAGCTGGACCGCGAGGAAGAGCCCGAGCGGGGTCGGGACCAGGATCAGCACGACGAACCAGATGACGTTGTGCTGGACGGCGGGCCAGAACTGCGGGTTGTTGGTGAACAGCTCCTTGAAGTTGTCCAGCCCCACCCACTTGATGGAGTCGAAGCCGATGCCGTCCCAGGTGGTGAAGGCGAGGGCGATGGAGGCGAGGGCCGTGAGCCAGACGAGGGTCACGTGCAGGATCGTCGGCACGCCGGCCATCAGGCCGAGCGTGAGCCGGTCGCGGCGGGTCAGCAGGCGGCGGTGGCCCTGCGGAACCCGCTTCTTCTCGGGTGCAGCGCCCGGAGGCGGCTCGGCGGCCGCCTCCGGGGACTTCGCGGTGTCGATGCTCATGATGCTGAAAGGACCCTCACCTTACGAGGACGCGAAGATCGTCTTCTTCTGGCGCTCGATGGAGGTGAGCAGGCTGTCGATCCCCTTGGGGTCGCGGACGAACTTCTGCAGCGCGGGCTGCATGACCGTCGAGGTGAAGTCCGGGCGGCTGTCGCGGTCCATGAACTGCGTCAGGCTCTTGGCGCCCGAGATCATCTCGTACGCCTTCTTCTGGAGGGCGGTGTACGAGGAGGTGTCGGCCTTGCTGGAGGCGGCGACGACGCTGGAGTCGGCCTTGAGGTAGATCTGCTCGGCCTCGGGGGTGCCGAGGTACTCCAGGAGCTTGGTGACGCCTTCCTTGTTCTTCGGGGCCTTGGAGACCATGAAGCCGTCGGTGGGGGCCTCGACGGTGTCCTGGCCGTACGCGGAGTTGATCTCCGGGAAGGCGAAGAAGTCGAGGTCCTCCAGGTCGGCCGCGTTGGTGAACTGCTGCGCGACGAAGGAGCCGAGGAGGTACATGCCGGCCTTCTTCGACACCAGGGTCTGGGCGGCGTCCTGCCAGGTGCGGCCGAGGGAGCCCTCCTGGTGGTACGGCAGCAGCTCGGCCCAGTGGTCGAAGGTGGCCTTGACCTTGGCGTCCGTCCAGGCGGCCTTGCCCGCCATCAGCTCGACGTGGAAGTCGTAGCCGTTGAGCCGGAAGTTGATCTGGTCGAAGGTGCCCATCGCCGGCCAGGCGTCCTTGTCGCCGAAGGCGATCGGGGTGAGGCCGTCCTTCTTCATCTGCTTGCAGAGCGCGACCAGCTCGTCCCAGGTGGTGGGGACGGTGTAGCCGTGCTGCTGGAACACGCTCTTGCGGTAGAAGAGCGCCCAGGGGTACGTGTACAGCGGCACGAAGTAGTACTTGCCGTCCGCGCCCTTGCTGAGCTTCTTCATGGCGTCGGGGAAGTTGTCCCCGATCTTCGCCCACACGTCGTCGATGGACGAGGTCAGACCCTTGGCCGCGAAGAACTGCATGCGGTAGCCGGCGAACCAGTTGAACACGTCGTCCGGGGTGCCCTGGAGGTAGGTGTTGATCTGCTCCTGGAACGTGTTGTGGTCCTTGGTGTTCACGTCGACCGCAATCCCGGACTGCTTCTTGAAGGCCGCGTAGATCTCGGCGAAGGCCTTCTTCGGGACCGCGTCGGACGCGTTGGAGCCGAGGCTGACCGTCTTCGGGTCGGAGGAGGTGCTACCGCTGCCGCAGGCCGACAGCAGCGGGATGCCGGCGCCGAGGACGGCCGCGCCGCCTATGCCGCGCAGCAGGGTGCGACGGCTCGGGGAGGGGAGGTGGAGGCGGCCGGAGGGGGAGAGGTCGTGCATGAAGCGGCTCCTGACAGCAAGGTTCGGCCATGGAGGTCGGGCTGAAAACTTCCGGTCTTAATCGACCAGAAATCAACTTGACCGAACACGGGGTGGCGCAATAACAGCCGTATGTCCACTCATGCGTCAAGAGCCGATGGCTTCATTTGTCGAAACGTAATCGACACGCCTTGATCATTCGCCTGGTCACTTTCATGATCATTCGAGGGTGGCGAAGGCCTTCGAGAACGCCGCGTCGCCCTGGACGATCGAGCTGCAGGTGGCGTCGGCGGAGCCCTTGGCCCCACCCGGGCACTGCCGGTCCCGCGCCGCCGACCACATCGACAGCCACGCGAGCCCCTTCGACTTCGCGAAGGCGACGAGCTGGGTGGCGTCCTCGACCTTGAAGACCTCCGTGGCGACGTCGTTCACCCCGATCATGGGAGTGACCGCGACCGCCTTCCAGGCCGCGCTGTCGCTCAGCCCGAACACGCTCTTGACCTGTGCCTGGGTAGCGGTGGCCGCCTGCTCGGCATAGGTGCCCATGTCACCGCTGTACGCCGGACCGTAGTCCATCGCCATGACATTCACAGTGTCGACTTTCACACCATTTGCCTTGGCGTCCGAGAGCAAAGTCACGCCGTCCTGGGTGAGCCCCTCCGGCATCACCGGGAGGGTGAAGGAGACGTCCAGTCCCGGGTGCTGCCGCTGGAGCTTCGCGATCGCCCGGGCGCGGCGGGTGTTCGCCGCCGCGTTCGGCAGCGCCCCGCCCTCCACGTCGAAGTCGACCTTGGTGAGCCGGTAGGCGTCCACGACCTTCCCGTACGCCGCCGCGAGCGCGTCCGCCGAGGAGCAGACCGTGGCCAGCTCGGAGCCGCTCGCCCCGCCGAAGGAGACCCGGACGTCGCCGCCCTTCGCCCGGAGCGCCCCGATCCGGGCCGCGACCCCGTCGCTCCCGAGGTCCGTCACCCCGCCCCACTTCGGCGTACAGCCGCCGCCGTCGGTCACGAACGCCAGGGTGTAGTCCTTCACCCCGGTCGCGGCGGTGTGCGCGAGGAGATCGAAGGCGGGATAGAGGGAGGTGTCGACGTACGGCGCGAAGCGGGCGGAGGCGGCACTACCGGATCCGCTGCCCGCGCCGGTGCTCGGGGAGGGCGAGGCGGGGGCCGAGGTGGGCGTGGAGGCCGGTGCGGACGTCCGCGTGGGTGCCGCGGTGGGAGTGGCGGTGGGCGTGACCGTGGGCGTGGTGCTCCCCGTCGGCCGTCCGCTCGGCTCGGGGGTGGCCCCCTGATCCGCCGAGCACGCGGTCCCGTCGATCCGGCAACCGACCGGATCCCCGCTGCCGTCGACCACGAACCCGACGGTGACCGACTCCCCGACGGCCAGCCCGTCGGTGTCCCACGTGGCCGGGGTCACGGTGACGTGCCGCCCGCCGACCACCGACTCGGCGTTCCAGAGCGAGCCGATCCGCGCCCCCGCCGGCAGATCGAACTCCAGCTTCCAGTCCGCCTTCACCCGCCCGCTGTTGTTGGTGACGACGTACTGCGCGGTGTACCCCGTCGACCAGTCACTGGTCCTGGTGTACGCCGCCCCGACCCCGGCCGCCTGCGCGGTCCCGGCGACGAACACGGCCCCACCGCCCACCACCGCCGCGGCGACGACCCCGCCGATCACCTGATTCCTGCCGCTGACCTTGCGCCGGTGACTGCTCATGGACGTGCCCGCCTTCACTGCTCATGGGGTGAGATGCGGCAGCACGCTAGCGATCCCGAACCGGGCAAAACGCCCGAGAGGGGCGAGGGTGAAGGAACTTAGGCCGCGCTTAAGCCGGCCATCGGAGCCGATTAAAGGTCGAGACCAATTCGGCTGCCTCCACGGCTCACCCGGCCGCCGTCCGGCGGCGTTTGCGGACTGCTCCTCTGTGGCCTCTGCGGAGGGGTGCGCGGCCGTCCAGTTGGAGCCAGACGCGGATCTCCGTGCCGCCGAGGACCGAGCGGCCGATGCGGACGTCGCCGCCCGTCGATTCGGCGAGGCGGCGGACGATGTCCAGGCCCAGGCCGGTGGAGCCGGTGGTGCCGGAGCCGCGGCCGCGGGCCATCGCCGTCTCGGGGTCGGGGATGCCGGGGCCCGCGTCCGAGACCAGGACGATCACCGCGTCCCCGCCGTTGTGGACGTCGACCGCGAAGGCCGTGCCCTCCGGGGTGTGCCGGAAGACGTTGCCGAGGAGGGCGTCCAGGGCGGCGGCCAGATCGGCGCGGGCCACGGGGATGCGGACCGGGCGGTCGACCCCGGCGGTGCGGACCTTGCGGCCCTCGTCCTCGGCGAGCGCCGACCAGAACGCCATCCGCTCCCGGACCACCTCCGCCGCGTCGCACCCCGCCCCCGCGCCGGGCGCCGTCGTCTGCGGCTTGGCCTCCCGGGCCGTACGGATGATCGTGTCGACCTCGCGCTCCAGCTGGGCCACCGCCGTACGGGTCTGCTCGGCTGCCGGGGAGTCGCCGAGGGAAGCCGCGTTCAGCCGGAGCACGGTCAGCGGGGTGCGCAGCCGGTGAGACAGGTCGGCCGCCAACTCGCGTTCGTTCGCCAGGAGCTGGACCACCTGGTCGGCCATCGAGTTGAACGCCACCGCCGCCCGGCGCAGTTCGTCCGGCCCCTCCTCCGGGACCCGGGCCCCGAGCTTCCCCTCCCCCAGTTCGTGCGCCCCCTCCACCAGCCGCCGGGCCGGCCGCACCATCCGTACCCCCAGCCGGTCGGCGACCGCGACCGAGCCGAGGACCAGCGCGATCCCGACCCCGGCCAGCACCGCCCACGCCGTGCCGACGCCGTTGGTGACCTCGGACTCCGGGACGTACACCTCGACCACCACCGTCCCCAGGCCCAGCGCGACCGGCTGGAGCAGCACCGAGCCGCCCGGCACCTCGGCGGTCGAGGCGCGCCCCAGCTTCCGTACGGCGACGACGTCCGCCTCGGCGGCCCGCCGCCGGCCGAGGTCCACGGCGGCCCGGCCGTCACCGGCCGGTATGTGCACGGCCATCCCGTCGTCCGAGCCGGCCGAGGCGACGACGCGCTCCAGCTCCTCCCGGTCCGTGGTGATGGACAGGGCCGGGACCACCACCGCGGCCTCCCGCTCGGCGTTGGAGAAGGCGCGGTCGCGGGCCATCTCCCTGACGACGAGTCCGAGGGGCACGGCGAAGGCGACCACGACCATCGTGGTGACCGCCAGACAGACCCTGACCAGTGCCCATCTCATCGCACGGGCCCCGCTTCCCCCGGCGGTTCGAGCTTCACGCCGACACCGCGCAGGGTGTGCAGATAGCGCGGGCTGGCCGCCGTCTCCCCCAACTTCCGCCGCAGCCAGGACAGATGGACGTCGATCGTCTGGTCGTCGCCGTAGGCCTGCTGCCACACCTCGGCGAGCAGCTCCCGGCGCGGGACGACGACACCTGGCCGGCCGGCCAGGAAGGCCAGCAGGTCGAACTCCCGGCGGGTGAGGTCGAGCCGCGCCCCGTCCAACTCCGCCTGGCGGCGCAGCGGATCGACGCTCAGACCGCCCACGTGCAGGACGCTGGAGGGCGGGGGCTCGCCGGCCCCGGAGCGGGCCCGGCGCAGGACCGCCGCCATCCGCGCCGACAGATGCTCGACCGAGAACGGCTTGGTCAGGTAGTCGTCCGCGCCCGCGTTCAGCAGCCGGACGATCTCCGTCTCGTCGTCGCGCGCGGTGGCGATGATGACCGGCACATCGGTGATGCCGCGCAGCATCTTCAGGGCCTCGGAGCCGTCCAGATCGGGCAGTCCGAGGTCCAGGATCACCACGTCGAAGCGGAAATGGGCGACCTCGCGCAGCGCCTCCAGCGCGGTGCCGACGCTGCGCACCAGGTGCGCGGCGTCGGTCAGATGCCGGATGAGCGCCGAGCGGACGAACTGGTCGTCCTCGACCACGAGCACACTTGCCATGCGCCGCACCGTACGCCATGCCCGCGGACCCGGCCGGAGCCTGTGGACAACTCCGCGGCTGTGGAGGAGCGGTGACCCGTCCGTGCGACACCAGTGCGAAAGGTGCGGCAAGATGGCCCGCTATGCGGAGCGGACTCCTACACGTACTGGCCTGGACGCTCGCCACGGGCGCGGCGGTCACCCTGTCGTGGTGGGGCGTCCACACCGTGATGGCGGGCACGGCCTACGACCCGCCGCGCGCCCTGCCGCTGACGGTGAGCGAGGTGACCTCCTCCGCCGGCGCGTCGGACCCCCCGCCGTCCCCGGGCACCGGCCCGGCCGTCTCGCCCACGCCGTCCCCCTCCTCTTCCCCTTCCGCCTCACCGGCGGCCCGCTCGGCGTCCGCGGCCCCGAGCCGCGCCGCCACCACCCCGGCCGCCCCGAGGACCACCCCGGCCGGGACGGTCAAGAGCTACGACACCGACGGCGGCCGGGTCGTCCTCGACCTCACCGCGACCTACGCGACCCTGGTGTCCGCCACCCCGGCGGCCGGCTGGTCGGTGCAGGTGTGGAAGACGGAGTCCTGGATCCGGGTGGACTTCGCCTCGGGCGCGGACCGGGTGTCGGTGTTCTGCACCTGGCACGACGGGCCGCCGCGGGTAGACGTACAGACGTTCTGACAGGCATACGTTCTAAAGCGCTTTCCCAGGGGTGGGCGTTCCCGGGGTGCGAACCAACAAAAACCACCACGCCTAGCGGAACACCGAGGGCGGCGGGGCCGGCGAGGCGACCGCCGCCGCGTCCGTGACCGGGGCCGCGCCGCCGGTGAAGTCGAGCAGCGGGCGGCCGTGCTCGACGCGGGCCGGATGCGGGTCGGAGGCCGCCCGGCGGGTCAGCTCGGCGACCGGCAGGGGGAGGTCGCCGGCCAGGAGCACGGCGTTGCCGAACCGTTTCCCCCGGAGCACGGTGGGGTCGGCGACCAGGGCCAGCTCGGCGAAGCGGGCGGCGGCGGTGGCGATCTGGCCGCGCAGATGGGCCAGCGGCGGGCCGTCGGCGATGTTGGCGGCGTAGAGACCGCCCGGTTTCAGCGCCCTGCGGACCTCGTCGAGGAACTCGGCCGAGGTGAGGTGGGCGGGGGTGCGGGCGCCGCTGAAGACATCGGCGACCACGAGGTCGGCCCAGCCGTCCGGCACCTTGCCGAGCCCCTCCCGCGCGTCCACGGACCTGACCCTGATCCGGGCGCCCGGATCCAGCGGAAGCTCCCGGCGCACCAGGGCGACCAGGGCGGCGTCGCGCTCGACGATCTGCTGGGTGGAGCGGGGGCGGGTCGCGGCCACGTACCGGGCGAGCGTGAACGCGCCGCCGCCGAGGTGCACGACGTGCACCGGCCGGCCGGGCGGCGCGGCGAGGTCGACGACATGGCCGAAGCGGCGCTGGTACTCGAAGGAGAGATACGCCGGGTCGTCGAGGTCCACGTGCGACTGCGGTGCCCCGTCGATGAGCAGGGTCCAGGCCCGCGCCCGGTCCCGGTCGGGCAGCAGCTCCGCGAGCCCCCCGTCGACGGGCTCGACGACGGCCGCCGGGTCGGCGCCGCGCTCGCGCCGGGTGTTCCTGGACTTCCCCATGGGGGCATCTTCGCAGGCGGCGCGGCCGGCTCGCGCATGCGCGGCGGGTCACCTCACCGGCAGTTGTCCGCCGCCTCGATCGTCCGGGCCGCCTCGCCCAGCGCCCGGCGCAGCACCGCCGGATCGGTCGCGAGGTCCGCCTCGCCGGGCGGCACCAGCCAGTCCGAGCCCTCGACCGGCGGCTCGGGGTCGAGTCTCAGGCCGCGCCCGTCGGTGTCCGTCTCCGTGCAGACGCTTCCCGGCAGGTCCCAGGCGGCGGCGGTGCCGGGCGGCACCAGGAAGCCGAGGGTGTCGCCGCCGTCGTCGTGCAGCACGGGCCCCACCGCCTCGGCCGCGCCCCGGCGCAGGATGTCGACCGCCTCCAGCCCCTGCCGGGTCGGCACCGTCACCAGGTCGCACGCCGGGCCCGCGGGCCCGAACGCCGACGACGGCGCACAAGGATCGTTGCTCCGGCTGGTCTCCATCCCGGCCTCCACCACACAGCCCGCTCCTGCAGTCCACAGCATTCAACGCACGACCGCGTCAACGGCTACGGCGGAAGTCCGCCGCAAAGGATGGCAGTTCATGGCAGATCGTGGATGAGATATCCGGTTTGTAGCCAAACACCGCGTGGCCGCCCCATCACAGCAGGTACGTTCTTGCTCGCTGGACATCAGGGTGATCACTGCTGAAAATCGGCTAAGTCACCCGATTCCGGCATGGTTCGACGGTTCGCATGAGAGGACCCGGCCATGGCGTCGTCAACGGTGACCCCACCCCGGCCCGACCGGCCACCACGGCCCAACCTCGCCTTCCGGCAGCTGCGTGGACAACGCTCGCCGGCCGAGTTCGCCGCACTGGTACGGCGGGCCGCACGCGAGATCGGCGAGCGGGTCAGCTGCGACGCGCGCTACATCGGGCGGGTCGAGGCGGGGGAGATCCGCTGCCCCAACTACGCGTACGAGCGGGTCTTCCTGCACATGTTCCCCGGCCGGACGCTCGCCGACCTGGGGTTCGCGCCCCGGGCGTCCGTCCGCGGACGAGGAGCGCGCGCCGCCGGGGACGCGCCCCTCGCGCCCACCACGAGCCCGGCGCTCACCACCAGTGAGACGCGGGAGGCGGGTGAGACACGCGGGGCGCGTGAGCCGTATGACACGCAGGACCCGTACGACACGCACCACGACCACGAGGAGAGCGACGTGCTGCGTCGCGCATTCATGACCGGCGGAGGCGCCACCGTGGCCTCCGCCTCACTGGGCCCTCTGGGCCTCGCCGTCCCGTCCCCCCGGCCCCGCCCGGACGCCGGGAGCTCCCCCGCCCCGGCCGCCGGGCGCCGGGTGCGCCGCGTCGGGTCGAGCGAGGCGGGCGCCCTCGAGGACGCGGTCCGCAGAATCCGTCTGCTCGACGACCGGCACGGCGCCGACGGCCTCTACCGGCGCGCCGCCGCCCCGCTGCGCGCCGCCTACGCACTGCTCGACGCCGGCACCACCCGGCAGACGACCGCCGACCGGCTGCACTCGGGCGCCGGTGAACTCGCCATCTCCGTGGGCTGGCTGGCACACGACTCGGGCCGCTTCGACGACGCCCGCTCGCACTACGCGGAGGCCCTCGCCACCGCCCGGATGACCGGCGACCAGGCGCTGGAGGCGCACGCCTTCTGCAACACCGCGTTCCTCGCGCGCGACGCCGGGCGCCCCCGCGAGGCCGTACGGGCCGCGCAGGCCGCCCAGCGCGTCGCGCGCCCCCTCGGGTCCCCCCGGCTGATGTCCCTGCTCGCGCTGCGCGAGGCGGGCGGCTGGGCCGGGCTCGCCGACCGGTCCGGCTGCGAACAGTCCCTCGCCCGGGCCCACGCCCTCTACGAGCGGGGTGCCTCGGACGCCGACCCCGAGTGGATGACGTTCTACGGCGAGGCCGAGCTGGCCGGGCTGGAGGCGCAGTGCTGGTCCGCGCTCGGCGACTGGATCCGGGCGGCCCGGCACGCGGGACGCGCGGCGGATCTCCAGGACCCGCACTTCACCCGCAACATCGCGCTGTACACGGCCGAACTGGCCGACGACCTGGCCCGCGGCGGGCGGCCCGGCGAGGCGGCGGTGGCGGGCCTGCGGGTGCTGGAGCTGCTGGGCCAGGTCCAGTCCTCGCGGATCCAGGGGATGCTGGCGGGCACGGCCCGGGTGCTGCTGCCGCACCGGCGGGCCGGCGGGGTGCAGGAGTTCCTGGACCGTCACGCGTCGACACCGCGCTCGGTGTGACCGCCGTCAGGCGCTACGGCACGAGGTGACCGAGGTCGTTCCAGCTCTCGATCGCCGGTTCGCCGTACGCCCAGCCCAGCACCGACAGCGAGGTCGGGTTCAGCCGGATACGGGCGGCGAAGTCCAGCGGGAGGCCCAGCCAGCGGGCGCCGATGGAGCGGAGGATGTGACCGTGGGCGAAGACCAGGACGTCCCGGTCCGCCGACCGCGCCCAGCCGACGACCTCGTCCGCGCGTGCGGTGACCTCGGCGAGCGACTCCCCCTCGGGGACGCCGTCGCGCCAGATCAGCCAGCCGGGCCGGACCGCCTGGATGTCGGCCGGGGTCATGCCCTCGTAGGAGCCGTAGTCCCACTCCATGAGCGTGTCCCACCGCGCCGCCCGCTCGCCGAAGCCGGCGAGGTCGCAGGTCTCCCGCGCGCGGGCCAGCGGACTGGTGCGTATCTCGACGTCCCGCAGCCCGTCGAACGGCGTCCGGTGCAGCCGTTCGCCGAGCAGCTTGGCGCCCCGGCGGCCCTCCTCCAGCAGCGGTACGTCGGTCCTGCCGGTGTGCTTGCCGGACAGCGACCACTCGGTCTGTCCGTGCCGGGCCAGCAGGATGCGCGGTGCCATGGGGGACCTTTCCGGGGAAACCCTGGGACGTCTCAGGGGAGGAACCGAAGCCGGGACCCCTCCATCATCGCTCACCCTGAAACGGGGCAACCCGCCGGGCGATCCCGGCGTCTTTGAGGGCCGGGGGCGCCCCGTGGGGGGTGCGCGCAAACGCCGTACAGTGACACGTCCCGCGACCACGGGCGCAGCAGCACATCAGCGAGACGAAGGGGGAGGCGATCGGATGCCGCAGACCGAGACACCAGGCACCGAGGCGGCCCCGCGGATCCGGCTGCGCTGGTGGACGGAGCTGCCGCTGATCCTGCTGGTGTACGCCTGCTACTCGGCGGGCCGGCTGCTCGCGCGCGGGGACGTGACGACCGCCGTCGACCACGGGCTGGCGATCCTGCGCGTCGAGAAGCTCCTGCACATCAACGCCGAGCACCCGCTGAACCGGCTGTTCACCAGCGAGGCCTGGCTCGGCGTCCCGGCCGACTTCTGGTACGCGTCGCTGCACTACCTGGTGACCCCGGCGATCCTGGTCTGGCTGTTCCGCTCCCGCAGCCTGCGCTACCGGGCGGCCCGCACCTGGCTGATGACGTCCACCTTCATAGGTCTGATCGGCTTCACCCTGCTGCCCACCTGCCCGCCCCGGCTGCTGTCGGCGGAGCACGGCTTCGTGGACACCATGGCCCAGTACAGCTCGTGGGGCTGGTGGGGCGGCGAGGCCAGCGCGCCGCGCGGACTCGGCGGGATGACCAACCAGTACGCGGCGATGCCGAGCCTGCACGTCGGCTGGTCCCTGTGGTGCGGTGTGATGCTGTGGCGCCACGGGCGCACCCGCACGGCGCGCACGGCCGCCGTGCTCTACCCGCTGCTGACGACGATCGTGGTCATGGGCACCGCGAACCACTACTTCCTCGACGCGGTCGCGGGCGCGGCCGTGATGGGCGTCGGCCTGCTGCTGGCCCCGCTCGTGACGCGCACCGCGGACCGGCTGCGGACCGCGTCCGCCGCCCGGGTCCCGTCCCTCGCGGCCAGGATCCCGGCCCAGACGACGGCCTCCCCGGCAGGCTCCTCGACGGCCTCCTCGACGGTCTCCTCGGCGGCCCTCCCCGTGGCGGCCGCGGGCACCGCCCCGACCGCCTCCTCCGGCACAAGCGCCCCGATTGTCAGTGGCGAATGCCAGACTTCGACGGGTGAACGAATTCCACGGCAGCGCGAGTCACGGTTCGGGGCAGGAACCGAACCGGGTGCCTCCCCCTCGGACGCGGGGGACGGCGCTCCGGCAGCGGCTCGCTGAGCTGCGCGGCCCCGACGTACCGGCCAAGGCGCTGGACGCCCGGGCCCTCGCGGCCCTCGCCGCCAACCCCGGCTGCAAGCGGCGCGCGATCCTCGACGGCGCCGGGGTGAACAAGGCGGCGCTGGCGGGGGCCCTGGGCTCCCCCTCGGCCTTCGGCCAGTCCCAGTTCGCCCTCACCCGCGGCAACGCCTTCGAGGCGAAGGTGAAGGCGGACGGCGGCGCGGAACTGCTGCGGCTCGTGCACGAACGGCTGGACGCGGGCGCCGAACCGCCCACCACCAAGAGCACCCCCGACCTCACCGCCTCCGGCCCCGAGGGCCGTACCGCGCGGACCGCGCTGGCGCTGCGCGAGGCCACCGAACAGGCCCGCGGCACCTGGACGTTCCTCGACCACCCCATGCTGGCCCTCGACGTCGCCGGCTCCACCGCCTTCCTGGAGCCCGACGCGGTGGTGGTGCACCCGGACGGCGGCTGGACGGTCGTGGAGATCAAGTCCTTCCCGATGCTGGACGGTTCGGCCGACCCGGCGAAGGTGGGCGCCGCCGCCCGCCAGGCCGCGGTCTACGTACTGGCCCTGGAGGAGGTCGCCGCCCGCCTCGACCCGCCGCCCCGGGTCCGCCACCGGGTCCTGCTCGTCTGTCCCAAGGACTTCTCCAACCTGCCCACCGCGTCCGCCGTGGACGTCCGCAAGCAGCGCGCGGTCACCCGCCGTCAACTGGCCCGGCTCACCCGCATCCAGGACATCGCCGACGCCCTCCCCGAGGGCACCTGCTTCTCCCCCGAGCTGCCCGCCGAGCAGCTCACGGCGGCCGTCGAGGCGGTCCCTGCGGCCTACGCGCCCGAGTGCCTGGCCGCCTGCGAGCTGGCGTTCCACTGCCGTGCCCGCTCCCGCGCGGCCGGCGCGGTGACCACCCTGGGCCGCTCGCTCCGCGCCGAACTGGGCGGCCTGAGCACCGTCGAGGACGTCCTGTCCGCCGCCCGCGGCGAGTCGGGTGACCCGGACGACCCGGCCGTGGCCGCCCTGCGCCGCGCCGCACAGCTGCGGGGCGAGGCGCTCGCCGGCCGGGAGGCGATGTGTCGCTGATCGCCACCCTCGCCCGCCTCGAGGCCGTCACCAGCGGCCACGCCCACCCCATGGCCACCGTCCGGCACCGCCATCTGTCCGACCGGCCGCTGGTGTTCGTGCCGCTGACCACCGCCGGTGAGGCCGGAGCCCCGCTCGGCGCGCTCGTCGGCACCGACCGGGACGCGCCGCGGCTGCTCGTCGTACCGCAGCCCCGCGACCGCGACCTGCGGTTCGCGTTCCTCGCCGAACTCGCCGACGTCGTCCTGCCGTACATCGACTCCTACGCGGACGCGGTCGAGGCCGCCGAGCGCAACGAGACCGACCCGGAGACCGGCAAGCGCGTCAAGGTCGAGGTCGAGCTGTGCGCCGACGCGCCCCAGCTGATCGTCCCGAGCCGCGCCGGCATCGAGCACGTCCGCCTCCTCGGCCGCTCCATGCGCTTCCGGCGCACGGCGGAGCAGGACCCGGAGTCGCCGCATCCGGCGCCCCCGCGCGTGCCGCTGCTCGGCCGGTGGCTGACGCACTACGGGGAGCGGGCCCGGGTGCCCGGCTCCTCACTGCTGCTCGCCCTCACCGAGGTCCTCGGCCGGCACTGGGCGACCGGCCAGTCCAGCCTGGAGGACCAGCACCTGGGCGCTCTGCTCGCCTGGATCGACCCTCCCCCGGTCCCGGCTTCGCTCGACCGGGGGGACCCCCACTCGGGCCTCACGGGCGCCGAGGCGGCCGAGCGGGCGGAGCTGGGCCGGGACGCCGCGGGACAGCTGCTGTGCCCGCCCGCCGGACCGGCCACCGACCCCGCCTTCGACAACAAGCTGCTCGCGCCGGCCATCGAGCGCTACGACCGCGCGCGGACGGCGTTCGCCGCGGCCGAGGACGGGCTGGAGGCCGACGACCGGCTGGGTGCGCTGGCCGCCGCCGAGCGGGAGATCCGTGAGCTGGTGCTGAGCCGGACCCTGCCCACCTGGCAGGCCGTGTGGCGGGGGCTCGACCTGCTGCGGGAGCTGCCCGAGGGGGCGCACGGCGAGGAGCGGTGGACGCGCGACCGCTGGTCTTTCACCGGCCACCGCGACCGGGTCGCCGCGGGCGAGCCCCCGCAGCCGCGGCGCGACGACGCGGTGACCGCGGCGAACAAACTGGCCACGCGCGAGCGGGAACAGGCCCGGCTGGAGGCGCAGGAGGCGCTGGACGACCCGCTGGTGATGGCCGGGCGGCGGCTGGCCGGGGAGGCGTTCGCGGGCGAGGTCGTGGACGTCACCCTGGCGTACAGCGAGGGCCGACGGCCCAGTCCGCGCCCGCTGGTCACCGTACGGACGGACGACCGGCCGCATCTCGGGGAGCGGGCGAAGGTGTACCGGTCGCTGGGCGGGAAGCCGCAGGCGGCGGAGTGCGTGGAGCGGCCGGAGGACGGGCTGCTGGTGCTGCGGATCGTCGACCGGATGGGCCGCGGCAAGGAGCCGGAGCAGGGGTCGGTGCCGGAGAAGGGCGACCTGCTCTGCTTCACCCTCTTCGCGCACGAGCAGCGGGGCGGCGCCAGGCTGCCGGACCCGGAGGAGACGCCGTGGACGCACGGCGGACCGCCCGGTGAGCAGGTACCCGAAGCCCCCGACTCCGTCACCCGGGAGGACGTCCTGTGACCACCGAGGCCGCCTTCGACCCCGGTACGGCAGCGACCCGCGCCACCGACGCGATCCTCCACGACACGCTGCACGGCACCGCGCGCGGAGTGGTCGTGGACTCCCCGCCCGGCGCCGGGAAGTCCACGCTCGTCGTCCGGGCGGCGCTGGAACTCGCGGACGCGGGGCGCCCGTTGATGGTGGTGGCGCAGACCAACGCGCAGGTCGACGATCTGGTGCTGCGGCTCGCCGAGAAGAGCCCCGGGCTACCGGTGGGACGGCTGCACAGCAGCGACACGGACCCGTACGACAAGGCGCTGGACGGCCTGGAGAACGTACGGAAGTCCGCGAAGGCGGCCGACCTCGCCGGACTGCCGGTGGTCATCTCCACCGCCGCCAAATGGGCCCATGTGAAGGTCGACGAGCCGTGGCGGCACGCGATCGTGGACGAGGCGTACCAGATGCGCTCGGACGGGCTGCTGGCCGTGGCCGGGCTGTTCGAGCGGGCGCTGTTCGTGGGCGACCCGGGGCAGCTGGACCCGTTCGCGATCGTGGGCAGCGAGCAGTGGGCGGGTCTGTCGTACGACCCGTCGGGCTCCGCCGTGACCACCCTGCTGGCGCACAACCCCGACCTCCCCCAGCACCGCCTCCCCGTCTCCTGGCGTCTCCCGGCCTCCGCGGCCCCTCTCGTCTCCGACGCGTTCTACCCGTACACCCCGTTCCGCAGCGGCACCGGGCACGGCGACCGGCGGCTCTCCTTCGGCGTGCCCTCGGACGGCTCGGGTCCCGACCGGGTGATCGACGAGGCGGCCGAGTCGGGCTGGGGTCTGCTGGAGCTGCCGGCGCGGCACACGCCCCGCACCGACCCCGAGGCGGTCAGGGCGGTGGCGACGGTCGTACGACGCCTGCTCGACCGGGGCGGGGCGGCCACCTCGGAGCGCTCCCCGCACCCCACTCCCGTGACCGCCGGCCGGATCGCCGTCGGCACCGCCCACCGGGACCAGGCGGCGGCGGTCCGGGCGGCGCTGGCCGAGCTGGGCGTGGCCGACGTCACGGTGGACACCGCGAACCGGCTCCAGGGCATGGAGTTCGACGTCACGGTGATCCTCCACCCGCTCTCCGGCCGCCCCGACGCCACCGCCTTCCACCTGGAGACCGGCCGCCTCTGCGTCCTCGCCTCCCGCCACCGCCACGCCTGCATCGTGGTCTGCCGCGCGGGAGTGGGCGACCTCCTGGACGACTACCCGTCGACAGAGCCGGTCCAACTGGGAACCCTCGTGAAGTTCCCGGACGGCTGGGACGCAATGTTTACCACATGGCTCCACCTCCAGGAGCACCGTGTGTCCTGGCGGCCCTGACCAGCAGGAGGCCCCGCCCATGCGCCACGGGGGATGGACGCACGGACGGGGCCGCTGAGGGACCGCTCAGGCGGTCAGGCGGTCAGGCGGTCAGGCGGTCAGGCGGTCAGGCGGTCAGGCCAGGGTCGAAGTACCCCGGCGTTCGGAACAGGCCCGTGAAGGTGCCGGGGCCGTGTCGCTCGTCCAGCCACGCTCCCAGCGCCGTCGTGTCACCGCTGATCATGGCCGCGAGAAGGCGCACGTGACACTCGCTCTCTTCCCCCGGAGCGAACTCCTCAAGGAAGTGTGCGTACCGGCGATTGACGCCCTTCTCATAACCGTTGAGTGCCGCCGCATACCGGGTCTGCTCCTCGCTTCCCGGCACGGCCACCACGCGCCCGGCGTCCTCCGCCTTCAGCGTTCCGGTGGCGTCCCGGAACGCGAGTGCACCGAGGACGTCTGAGGGTTCCGTCACGCCGAAGCGTGCTGCCGTCTGCCCGGTGACGGCGCGCGCCTCTTTGTCGCACGCGCCTTCCATGACGATCCCGAGGTTCCGCGTGTGGTGGCTTCCGCGCTGGTCGGCAGCCGAGTAGGACTGTCCGCTTGTGCGGCGGTAGTTGATCCCGTACTGAGTGCGGACGGGCACCCCGGCCACTTCCACATACCGCCGACGCGACCCGTAGTGAAGGCAGTCATGGGCGTACGCGCGCAGCAGATCGAGAAGGGCCAGCGCAGGGCGCTCGGGATTTCGGCCCTCCATGGGCCCGTACATGGTGATGACGGCCACCATTTGAAGGTGTCGGTATCCCTGATCCGGGTGGTGGAATCCACCGAAGGCACTGACCCGCGAGGATTCGCAGCCGACCAACACCCGATTGAACGGCAGTATCTTCGTTAGCCCGTATCCGGTGTACCGGCGTTTGGCGTTTTCGACGCCCGCATGGAACAGCGCGGTGTCGATTCCGTCTGCCGCCCACCGGCTGAGCATTTCCGACAAGGGCCGGAATACGTGATCGGGGTGCTTTCCCGTGAGTGAGGACGCGTCGGCACGCATGGCGGCCAGTGCCGCCATTGCCTTAGCTCCGGTTACGGACTCATTGGGGGTGAGTTCCGTTAAGTCGCCGCACCCGCCTTGATGAGCTGAATGTGAGACTCCTGCATCCCCTCCGGGAGCGCGTCCGGGCTGAACCATTTCGCCTCCAGAATCTCGAAGCTGTCGAGCTTGAGAGTTCCACCCACGTGCAGCGCTTCGTACGCGATTTCCACGCGAAGCTTGTAGCCACTGGTTACCTGAACCAGTCGCCCCGGAACGACTTCAAGGCCGGTTTCTTCCCGCACCTCTCGAACGATGGTCTTCGGGAACTCCTCGCTCTTGATCGCGTAGCCGGTCGGAAGTCCCCATGGCCGGTCTGCTGGCCACATTCGATGCTTGAGAAGCAGGACCTCTCCCGCCTCGTTCCGCACCACACCTGTCACACCGATCATGAATTTGGCGTGCGCAAACCACAGGACGCGCCATTGCAGAGGGCCGCGAATGAGTTTCCACACTCGGGCAATGATTCGCTTCATACGCACCCTTTCAATAGGGCAAGCGTGTTGACGCTTGCGGTGCCAGACTCAACCTATGCCGTGGGGTCCGGGTCACGCGTCCACTTGCCGGGCGCAGCGCTCACACGGGAACGGGCAGGGGGGCAGGGAGTTCGGCGGGAAGGCAATCACGCCGGACGCCGGGTCAAGGGTGCCGCCGTACTCCTCCCACCAGCCGTCACCTGCGGGCCGCTCCGAGCCTTCAACCAGGCTGACCAACTCGGGGGCCGGTAAGGCGCTCAGGCGAGGACTGGCACGCTTCGCGGGGGTCGTCACGCGTCACCGCCAGTCAGCCGCTTGTATTGCTCGTCCTGGCTCCACGCCTCGGTGCAAAGGTGCTGCCAGGAAGGGCCGTCGACCGTCTGAGCCAGTCCGGCCGCTTCTTCGCCGTACTGCTCCCTGAGCGCTTCCGCAGAGAACGGCGCGGTTGCATACCAGTACCGCGTGCCGTCACTGGCGGGTGCCGACTCAAGCGGCTTCCACCCTTCCGGCAGTCTGGCTGTAGCTTTGGGCACTGTCGTCAACCCCTTGGTGGTTGGTGGCCGCGCCCCCGGACGTTCGCCCGTCGCGGGGGTCTTCTGTTGTTGCGTCTGTCCACTCAACCGATTCCGCGCATACATGGGGCAGTTGACCAGCGTTGACTACCATGGCCGTCAACAGTCAACGGGAGCTGCACCATGATCGACTTCGGGTCTGAGGTACGGACGGCGCTCAAGGCACAGGGGAAGAGCCTGCGAGGTGCGGCCAAGGAACTCCATTACGACGTTGCTTATCTGAGTCGGGTACTCAACGGAAAACAGGCTCCGTCTTCCGAGTTGACACAAGCCATTAACGAATATCTGGGCCTATCCCTGGAAGTAGAAGACGGCGGCGCTCGTGACGACGAGATGGACGCTTGGGAATTGGCCCGACGCGCACAGGCAAGCGATGTAGGTAATGCCACCCTTGAGCGTCTAGAGCGCGCCTTTGACGGTCTCGCCATGGCCTACCCCAAAGCAAATCCAGAAGACTTGCTAAGGCAGGTGCGCAAGCACGCTGCCTATGTCAGTAAATTGCTCGATGGCCGGATGACGCTTTCGCAACATCGCCGGTTGCTAGTCGTCGGGGGCTGGCTTTCCCTGCTCGGGGCGACGACTCATATCGACCTCATGCAGGACGATGCCGCTACTGCCCTTCTAGAGACAGCCGCCACGCTCGCCAGGGAATCAGGACACCGTGAAATTGAGGCATGGTGCTACGAGACCGAGGCTTGGAGGGTTCTCACCGAAGGGGATTACGTCCAGGCCGTTGACCTCTCCCGGGCCGCACAGGAGATAGCTCCGGCTGATGGCTCCGCAATCATTCAGGCCACAGCACAAGAGGGCCGAGCAAGCGCACGGCTAGGAAACGGGAAAGAGACGTACGCGGCCATTGAACGTGTGCAGGCTCTCTCTGCCGCTATCGGTTCCCCCGACACGCCAGAGCATCATTACCGCTATGACCCTGGAAAGGCACTTTCCTATACGGCTACGACACTCGCATGGCTCGGGGATTCAGCGGCCGAACCATACGCCAGGGAAGTAATCAAGAAACTAAGCCCGAGCGATGACGTAAGCCAGTGGCCTCGACGCGTAGCCTCCGCGAATATCGATCTGGCTTTAGTCCTTCTCAAGGAAGACCGGCTCGACGAAGCGTGCGATTCGGCACAGAAAGCCATTCTGTCCGGGAGGGTCGTTCCCTCAAATCATTGGCGCGCATTGGAAGTCGTTACGGCCGTTGAGGCTCGACAACTCCCGGAGAGTGCAGATCTGCGGGAGGCATACCAGGGGCTCAAGTCGATTGAGGGATAGGCGATTCGAGACATCCCCATTCCGAAAACGGAGAAAGCCCCGACCATGACGGGGCCGGGGCGGTTTCTTTGATTGGCTAGAGCAGGGCACGGAAGGGATTGAAGTCTGCGAGCGGTTCCGACCGCTTCACTTTCGGCGCGTGCTCGGGGGCCTGCTTGGCTGCCGGGCGGTAGGCGTCCAGGCGGACGACGCGCGCGCGGTTCTCCTCACGCTCCGGCTCGGCCGGCGTCACCTCCGCAACCGTTTCTGTCGACGCCCCGCTTTCGGAACTGTCACCGCGGACCGTGAAAACGGTGGCCGGTCGACCACTCTTCCCCGCCCGTTCCACGTTGACGACGATTCCGGGCAGTTCCTTGACCTCGGCGGCCGTCGCTCCGACATACGGGAGTACCTGAGAGGACGTTGCGCGACCTCCGTGCATTTCGATGCGGGCCCGGACCTTGTCCTCAAGGCTGAGCGGCTGTCGCTTCACCTTCGGGGAGGTCGCCCCCTTGGTGATGCGGACGGCGTCCTGGACGGACCGGCGTACCAGGGTGAAGGCGGCGGACAGCATTTCCTCCGTGATCGTCTCCGAGCATTCGGACGCTGCCAGGCAGGCCGCAACCCTGAGCGTCTGTTCTGCGGTCCGTTCGATGAACACGGCCTGTCCCTCGGGCAGGGTCTCACCCAGGATGCGGGCGTACCGGCGCACGATCTGCCACAGCGGCCGGGCGTCCTCCCCGAGCGTGATCACTCGCGGCCTGGCCGTGGCCCACCCGTAAGCGTCGGCCAGCTCTCGCCCGTCCACCTCGGGCAGGCTCACCCGGTCGTCGTCCAAGAGCGGCACGGATCCGAGCAGGAAGGGAAGGATGCGGTTGTACGAGCCGCCCGCCGCTTCGGACTCCCCCACGTACTTGGACCAGTCAGAGGGTGTGACGTGACAGTGCAGAACCATGGCGGGGTCGCGTACTTCCTGCGCCTCATCCTTGGTGGTGTTGCGCAACGCTGCCCCGTCCCATGCGGTCCGCAGCTTGGTTGTGAACGATGCGTCCCGCTTCACCCTGCGGAGCACTTCCGACCACTCTTCTTCGACCACCAGAGTCCGCACATCCCGCCCGTGCTCGGTCTCGGCCGTCGCTTCCTGCTGCTCCCACAGGTGGTTGACGAGACTCGCCCCGGAAGTGATCCCGGACGTGGTGTGCGTGGCCAGGAAGCGACCCAGAGCCTTGTCCAGGACGTGATGCGCTGCCCGGAGCGCGGTTCCCTTGCCGCGCCCGGTACCGGCCACCAGTGCGGACCACAGCAGCACGGGCCGGGGGCCACGGGAAGATACCTTGACCGAGCCACCGATAGCGGCCGACCACATCGACAGGGCGGCCACATACACCCCCAAGGGGTCCGCTTCCAGGAACGGGGAGATCCTGCGGACCGCGCGACCGATGGGACCGTACAGAACGGGGGTGCTCATGCTGCCTCAATCTCGAACAGGGTTGCTTGTGTGGCCTCTGGCCGGGGAGGCCGGGCGCACTCGACGCCCGGCACAGTGAGCGCGGCACTCAGGCCGCTGCCGCTTTTCCCTCCGACGCGTCCCGGTGCTCCCAGGCATGGCGCACGTGCATGGGGATTCGGCCCTTCGTAGGCACGGTGAAGCCGTTCTCTCGTGCCCACGCTCGTACGGCACGGTTACGCTCTCGCTCACTCATCCCGGAGCGGTCGACCTTGGCAGGCTCCGGAAGCGGGTCGCCACCGACCAACTCACCTGAGCGAACAACCGACTTGAAACGTCCCGGTTCCCGGACGTCCATCACCGGGATGCCACGCTCGGAAGCGTCGCGCAGCTTGGTGGCGTTCCGGTCGCCACCCTCACCCAGGATCAGCAGAACCGTGCTGCCATCAGCACGGCCGACCACCTGATAGCCAAGGTTGCGTACCGCTTCCCGCGCGTCGTCCCACTCGTATCCGGGCACCTCACCGGCGATCATCACGGATGGGACAGGCTCCACCATGGGTTCCGCTTCCGGCTCCGGCTCCGGCTCCGGCTCCGGCTCCGGCTCCGGCTCCGAGACAGCCTCAACAACTGGCACGGACTCAACCGGCGCGCCCTTGGCAGTCTCTGGAACACCAAGAGCGTCCATCAGGTACCTGCCGAACAGAATGTCGTGCTCAAGGCAGAGGTCCCACGTGTGCGCGCCCAGAGTAAGAGTCGTTCCCGCTTCTTCCTCACTGCCATCACGCGCAATGTGAGCGTCACACAGAACCTTTTCCACGGGCATGAGCACGGTCTTACGCATAGCGCTGCATTCCTTTGATAGGGCCGAAAGTCTCAGCGAGCGGCCGGAGCGTTGCTCTACGGCTTCCCGCTTGACCACCATTCTTCCGTACCACTATCACGGAATGATAACTAACTGATCACTGACGCATTACTCAATTGTTTATGAATGGCGGGGGTAATGCCTATTTAGATTCGAATAGGACCCACCGGGGGTGCCTCCCTTCGATCGCGTTCGCCAATCAAATCCCCAAGCCCTCAGAACGGCATACATAACACTTCCTCGGCCGGTGCTTCAATTCGCCGCCCCACGGTTCAGATCTCCCAATGATTTGCCATCCGATGTGAATTGCAGACTCCTGGACGCATTCCGAGCACTGGGGCTCACCCCACGGGCATTCGTAGCCAGCTCGGTGTGTGCCGTCGTGGCTTCCTGCCGCCCCGGCCTTGGCTGCTCGCCTGCTCACTCGTCCCCCTCGAAGGCCCAGCCCAGCCGCTTCATGCCGTCAGCCGTCAAGCCAAGGGCCGTAGCCAACTGGCGGAACTCTGTGAGGTGATCGCGGGTAGCGGTGCCGTCAAGGATCTTGCCGTAATAGGTCAACATGACTGCCACAGTCGGGACATAGGACTCATCCCAGCGCGCGGACTGAGGACTGCTCCACCATTGGTGCCATTGCTCCGATTCGGCATCTGACCAGTCCCTCACGGAAGGAAGATCAGGAACGGGCAAGCCGTGATCGTTCGGCAGCACATCAAGTCCCTTGTAGCGAGAGTGCGGCGCGTTCGGGTTACGCATCTTTGGCATTGGACCCTCCGGTTTCCGTTACGGGGTGCCGACGGCCGGCGCAGGCTTCTGGCCGACGGACGGTGAGAAGAACGGGCCCCCGCTGATTGGCAGGGGCCCGAACTAATCGCGGGTTAGGCAGTAGGCCACGTGACAGCGGCCTTG
Organism: Streptomyces sp. NPDC005811; assembly: GCF_040630405.1. NCBI lineage: Bacteria > Bacillati > Actinomycetota > Actinomycetes > Kitasatosporales > Streptomycetaceae > Streptomyces > Streptomyces sp. NPDC005811. The sequence continues at coordinate 238,888 of NZ_JBEXXK010000006.1, read as the reverse complement.
ACGATTCCCTTGGTCGGCTTGGACTCATCAAAAGTGCTGTCGGACTTCTTAGTGTCCAGCTCCGGGTATCGCACGATCTTCCCGCCGTACAGATGCAGCGTGTCGATGTAGTCAGCCCGGTACTTCTCCGACTGCCCCTCACGGAAACCGCTGAACTGGCTTGCGTAGGTGGCAAACTCCGAGTGACCAGCCACAATGTCCACACCAACGGGCATAGCCGTAGTGGTCAGAATCGTGAAGCCAGCAAGGCGAGCAACCACACCGTTCGCGGTCACGCCACCCTCGCCGTACGCGGCAGCGTTGGCCACGGCCGGATGCTCGATGAGGTACCGCTTCACACGCGGCGAGACGACCACGTAGCGGCCTGCCGGGATGTCGTTGTCGTCCAGGGCCAGCATCATGTCCAGGATGCCGCTGTACAGGCTCTGAGGGATTTTGTCGGCGGTCGGTGTAACGGCCGGAAGCGCCGTCGCCCCAGTGGCGATGATGTTGCCCATAAAGGTGTCAGCCTCACGGGCCAGAGCGCGAATCATTTGCTGGTTAATGGGCGAGTCCAGACCCCCGGCGAGCTGAACCCGTTCCGCATCTTCCACGAGAACCTGAAGAAACTTCGCCTCAGTAATGGTCAGCGCCTGGTCCACGGTTTCCGGCCGCTGGGCAGTCATGCCATCAGCGATCGTGTAATCGCCTACAGTCGGGCGAAGAAGGCTATTGATGTGGACAACATCGCCCTTCTGTCGAATCTCCCCTTCATACTTGTTGTTGCTGCAAATCGGGGAGGCCCAGACCAGAAGTGGATCAAACTGCGTAAGAAGGTCGGCATCCCAAATTTCCGGCACGAACGTGATGGTGCCGGGCTGCTGATATGCAAGGCTCATAAATGTACTCCTAGTTATCGCTTACGAACGTCGAGGGAAACACGGGGGCGCTCGGAAAATGGGCTGCCGCTGCGGTTGGGGAGAGCCCCCACGAGATGAGGGAATGCCGGTTCCTTGGCCTTGAAAGGTGCCAGGGCCTTGTCCATGGCTTCGGCCGAAGGCTTGCCGTCCTCACCAAGCAGCTTGGATCCATCCAAGTAGTCGGTGAATCCATCTGGGAGATTGATCCCGGCCTGGGCCGCATAGCCTTTGAGTTCGGCCCGCGCCAACTTTCCGGAATACTCCCGCTCAACCTCAGCCCGAACAGGGGCGGAAGGGTCGGCCGAAATAGCCTCGGGAATCGGTTCTGCGTCGCTCATGGCGACCTCCTAACTAATGGTTTGGATTAGGCAACCCGGCTGGTCTCCGTCTCGCCCATGAGCGAGACCATCGGGGTACGCAGGTGCCTGGCGGCCAGTACAAGAGTGCGGAGACTCGGGCATGTTTCACCGGACTCCCAGCGGCGCACAGTCGACGGGGCCACACGCATTTCTTCCGCCAGGGCTTCAACGGACATCCCTAGCGCCACACGGCGAGCAGCGAAGAAGTGGCGATCGAACATTGCTAGCTCCGTTCCGGTCATGCATAAATGCGCGACGGTAGGCATAAAGAAAACCCCGGCCGAAAGGGCCGGGGTCAACTAGATTTCCCGTGAGTTTTACTCTCACTAATGACGTATGTGTCCTGCTACTCGTAACCGCCCGCCGAAGGCGGGAAGTGAGAGGGACGCCACAGGAGATCTGTTCTCAATAATGATGTCGGTGTCAATGGTTCCGAAGTGGGACACCGTGAGCCAGAAATGAGACACGCGTCACGCATCGGCGCACCCTAGGCAGGGCGGGACAAACACCTTCGGGTATGTGCTCCCTCAGCGGGAGGCATGAGGTCCTCCCATGTGTCGTTGGCAACCAGTTGCCGAACTCCACTTGCCTCGGCAGGTTCAGGACACTCGAAGGTCCTGGACTTGGAGAGGAAATGAGGGTGGGCCCCGGCAAAGGGGCCCCTACTCGCTACTACCTACGCTCTATGAGCTTCGAACTACCAGCTTCAAACTAAGTCCCCGCTGCAACGGGAAAATGTGGCTACTGGACGCTCAAAGCGGCCCGACAGGCCCCGGGCCCCCAGTTCGGGACGGAACTGAACGGGTCGGAGAGGTCCGGGCAGTCCCCTTCCGGATGTGCCGGGCAGGCTTCGACGCTTTCGACCTCGGAGGGTTCAGCCGGCCGTGACGGTCCGTTTTTCGGTGTTGGCGTCTTCCTGGGCTTGCTCGGCTTGGTGTCGGCCACGGTGATGACCTCACCGTGGAGCGAGCCTGCCAGCGTGGGGTAAGCCTCCTCGTCATCCAGCAGCACGAGCGGCACCGACAGATAGAGATTGGCTGCGCGCCCCTGCTTGCCCTGCTGGGTGAAGAACCCGAACCGTGTCAGCACATCGCGGCAGCGCTTCCCAGGGTGATCGTTCGTGTTGTAGCCCAGCTCATCCGCGATCGTCGTATCCCCGGTGAACATCCGCCCAGTACGGCCGTTCGTATGCCGGAGCTGGGCCAGGGCCCACAGCAGGTGCTCACGTCCGAACTCGGGCGCTTCTCGGGCCAGTAGGCCGCCTGAGCCGAAGGAGTCGAACAGGGCTCGGGTCCACTCTGTCTTCACGTCGTGAGTCGCAGCAACCAGGCGACGCGGCCACGGACTGTCAGTCATACGCACTTCCTAAAAAACGTGGGAGGACCCCGGGCACAAGCCCGGGGTCCTTCGAGGGTCATGCGGGACGGCTACAGCTCGGGGTCGAAGTCATCCCTGTACTTCTCTTGCTTCAGTTCCTCCAGGTCGGTCAGTTCGTGGATCAGCTCATCGAGCATGGTGCAGAAGGCCGCATAGGCACCCTGCTCGTACTCTTCGCCGTCACTCGACGCCCAGTTGCCTTGCAGAGCACCACCCGCCCGCTCCTGCAAATCCTTCGGGGTGATGAGGCCGATGGACAGCCCGATCTTGGGGCTGCCTACGAGGAAGATCCGGAAACCGGCCTTACGAAGGAACGAACCACGTTCCTTCCAATCGGCCATCTGGTGCCACTTCGCGCGGTAGGTCTGGCCCGTGCTCGTCTCTTCCCAACGGCCCGGGATGAAGGGCTCTTCTTGAAGCGTCGCCAGGTTCGTGGCGTGACGCTCCATCGTCGTCGTGAGCGCCGTAATGGCAGCGGCCGAGGAGGCTTGGGCGATGGCCTGGGAAAGATTCTCAATGGCCGCTTCCAGTTCCTTGATCTGCCCTCTGTTGTCCTTGCCAGGGATGTACGACCGCTCAGTTATGAACTGGTCTCCCAGCTTGGAGAGGAACGATTCCTCTACGGCCCGGTAGATCTCATCCTGTGGCCACGACACGGAGAACTGGCACGGTTCGCCGTTGGACCACGAGGAGCAGCGGAAATACATGTGCTTCTTGATTTCCCCTGTACGCAGCGTCACCCGTGAGCTGTTCTCGTACCACTTCATCCCACAGGGGCAGTACAGGACTCCCGTCATGGGCGACGCGTTCGACTTGATCCCCGCCCTGTACTTGCCCAGGTCCGCGACGGCGATCTGTAGCTTGTCGAACTCCTCGTCGGTCAGGATCGGATCGGCCCAGCGGACGGGCAGGCCGTCTCTGAGCAGGGGCTCACCCTTGTGCATGGCCACGCCCTTGAGAGTGGGCTTCTTCAGCATCTTGCCGAGGGTGGACGTGCTCCACTTGGTCCCCTTGATGTGCGTCTTGACGCCCACCTTCTTCTCTTCGGCGTTGATGCTCCGCTGGTAGTCCTGGGAGGTCAGGACCCCTCGCGGGCAGTCGCACTGTGGCGTTTCGCTGCCCTGGTCGACGCAATCGGCGACGTGCCGGGGGCGGGCGTTCCAATCAGTGCAGAGCTGACCCATGGACCATCCCTGCTCCGCGATCCGCTCGTACGCCTCCCGGATGAGGGGGCCGGTCACCGGGTCGATCACGAGCTTGAACCGCTGCTTGCCGTGGTGGTCCATGACGACGGGCCGATAGCCGAAGGGCCACGTGCCGCCGCCCCACAGGCTTGCGTCGCGGTAGTACTGCGTCTGATTGCGACGCTTCTTCACGATCGCTTCGCGGTACTCCTGAGCCTGGGTCGCCTTGATGTAGGCGATCATCCGGCCCGTGGGTGTGTGGATGTCCAGGCTCGGGTCATCGATGCAGACGATCTCTTTGCCGCCCTTGTGGCAGCGCTCCGCGAACCTGTCCCAGTGGTGCTGATCCCGGGTGATCCGGTCCAACGACGTGACCATGATCGCGTCCCACTCGTACCAGAGCGGGTCTTTCATCCATCGGCCGAGCTTCGGCCGGTCGTCCAGGTTGACCGCGCCGGAGACACAGACATCCTCGACTTCCCCAGCCACGGTGAACCGTGCTTCCTCGGTCGCGCGGTCCAGCTCCTCCCCCTGGCGGAGCAGGGCAGAGCTGTCCTCGGTGTCACGGCTGATACGCCGCACCTTGAGGACCCGCATACCGGGCAAGAGACGTGCACTGGACATAGCCTCACCTTCCGTTACCGGAGCCCTGGGTTCCAAATTTGGTGATCTTGTTTTCCCAGGGCTGGGAGGCGAACCACGCGGTACTGGCCCACCTCGGAGAACACCGGGTGGCCTGGACGCCGTGAAGGCGGGGAACATCGGGAGGCCTGGAAGGTGTGAAGGTGGGGGAACATCCCGGGGTGCGGATTGCTTGAGAGTGCGGGGGCGAGGGCCCCTTGCGCCGCCGGGGACAATGGAAGGTGGTCCGCATCGGAACGCGCGAACGCGCACGAACGCACGAACGAGGAGGAGAAGACATGGCGGAGCCCACGCCGCGTCGGAACGAACCGCGGCTACGCCCCGCGCCCCTGCTCTTCGAGCCGGCGGAGGCGGCCGGTGATCCGGAGCACTTCTTCGACCTGGAGTCGATAGACGACCCGGGCGCGCTGCTGGCGCGGGCGACGGAGCTGACGGTGGCCTTCCAGGCGGCCGCCGACCGCGCGCTGGAGTTCCAGGCCGTCGCGGCGGCCCAGCTCGCCGACCCGCGCCGCTTCGACCGGCTGACGCCCGCGGACATCGCCCGGCGGGCCGAGTGGACCGAGGACTACGCGAAGAAGATGGTCGAGTTCGGCCAGGACCTGCTGCGGGGCGACACCGAGGGCCGTGGACCGGTGGACCCGCTGTAGGCCGGCGGGCCCGGCATCACCCGATCGGCATATGCCAGCCGGGCAAGATACTCGCTTCCCCACCCCCTGTCCCGGTTTTCCGCAACTCTCGGGAGCCGTCTCCTCACAGCCGGTAGACAGGTGGGCATGAGCAGCGCATGTGTCACCGCGGACGGCGCCGTCTGGCTGGCCTCCGCCGGAACGTATCCGCGCAGCACCCTCGCCTTCTGGGAGGAGCGGCCGCACGCCCCGGTCGTCCTGCCCTGCGGCTCCGTGTTCGACATCGTGAGCGCTCCGGCGATGTTCGGGCGGCTGATGCTGGACCGGCTGTGGGGCGAGGGGCCGGGCTCCGGGCCGGTCGCGGTGCTCCGGGGGCGGACGCTGCTGTTCGCGGCGCCGGGCACGGCCCAGCGGCTGCCCTCGCTGCTGGAGTGGGAGGAGTGGGGCACGCGCGGTCGGCGGGACGGCCGTACGGGATCCGTGCCGCCGCTGCTGTGCCACGGCACCGGGGACGCGGTGACCGTGCCCGCGCTCACCCCGGAGCGGGAGCAGGGGCCCACCCGCTGGGTGGTCGCCCCGGACTGCCGCCACCCGTGGCTCCCGGGCCCCGAGGTACTGCTCTGGGCGGCCGTCCGGGCGGCCCGCGCGGCTGTGCGGATATCGATTTTTCCCCCGGCCGACCAGGATGCTAAGGTCTACGACGTCAGCAGGCGCCGCTAGCTCAGTTGGTTAGAGCAGCTGACTCTTAATCAGCGGGTCCGGGGTTCGAGTCCCTGGCGGCGCACAGACGGCAGAGGCCCTTCGCGAAAGCGGAGGGCCTCTTGCGTATCCCCGAAAGGCTCACACCCGCGGCAGTGTGATCTTCACGTTCCAGGCTCCCGTGGGGGTGCGGCTCTCCGCCTGCACCTGTACGCCGGTGCCCGGCACCGTGAAGTTCTCGCCGAGGGCGACCGGGGCGTCGGCGAGGGGCGGGTAGACGGAGGATTCCCAGCAGGCCTCGGTGTGCGGATGGGCGTCGATCACCTCGACCGGGCCACGGCCGGACTGGGCGTCGCTGCTGATCCGGTAGACGAGGATGCCGGAGCGGCAGGCGGCGCGGTCGTTGCCGAGGGGGCCGCGGGCCTCGAAGGCGAGGACGGCGTCGGGGCCGATGCGGACGACGGCCAGTTTGGCGCCGTCGCCGAGACCGAAGGCGGGTGCGCCGGAGTTGCCGGTGACGGGGACCCCGGGGCCCGCGCCGAGCGGTTCCAGGGTGAGCCGGGTCGGCCCCGCGTTCCGTACGCACACCACCTGGCGCGGCGCCAGCCAGCCGAGCTTCCACTTGTGCCAGCCGAAGAGATCCGGGGCGAGCCCGAACTGACTGCCCATCAGGTCCCAGTCGCCGACATAGGTGTCCCAGTCGCCCTTGCCGTCGACGGGGCGGTGGTAGAGGTCGGGCAGGTCGAAGACATGGCCCGTCTCGTGGGCCAGGACGAGCCGGTCCGGGGGGTGCTGCTCGAAGACCGTGACGACACGCCGGATGTCGGTGCCGTCGGCGTGCAGGGGCTCGTCCAGGTTGACGACCTTCGTGGCGTCGGAGTCCACGCCGGGCGCGTCCGGGTCGGCGACGAAGTAGACCAGGTCGTACCGGGAGAAATCGACCCAGGGGTCGGCGGCGGAGAGCGCGTCGTGCAGATAGGCGGCGCGGCGCTCGGCATTCCAGTCGCGCTGTATGGCGTACGCGGTGGACGGCTTCGGCATCCGGATCCAGCGCCGGAGGGGATGGGCGCGCAGGGTGAACCGGCCGTAGGACGCCTGCTGGAAGAAGCGGCTGGTGGCCGGGAAGTGGTCGGCGGTGAGTTCGTCGGGCGTGGTGGCCGGGGCCCGGTCCGGGAAGGACAGGAAGACCATCACCGCGTCGAGGGCGCGGGTGGGGCGGGGGTAGGCGGTGTTCCAGGTGTCGAGCCCCTCGGAGTGGTGGGCGTCGGTGCGCTTGAGGGCGCAGGGCGCGGCGGAGAAGGGTTCGGCGATGGAGGGGCCGGTGGCGAGGGAGATCGCGGCGATCGCCGAGAGGGTGGTGCACAGGGCCGCGGTGGTGCGCAGTCGGGGGCGCGGGAACTGTCGCGGCACTTCGGACCTCCGGGGGCGGTTCACGGGACACCGCCCCCAGCCTGTTCGACTTTGTCGCGCTATGCCCTGTTTGTCTGCCCCAGAAGAGTGAGGAGGGAGAAAGCGGGCATCAATCCCGACACCCCCGGAATTCTCACGGTCCGTCACAAGCGATCGAGCGCCCGCAGAAGCGGTCCACCTGCGGGCAGAAACGATCTGTCAGAAAGGTGGGGAGTTCCGGGACACTGGGCAGTGGCTGCGCAACTCCGGGGGCAGCATCTATGATCGGCACACTTTCCTGCCAGGACAGCGATCGAGTGCACTGCGGGAGCGAGCGGTGAGCGGAACGTCCGAAGGGTCGACGCCCGCGGCAGACCTCGACCGGTCCGCCGTCACGGAGCGTGACAGTCATGCCGCTACTTGTGCGGAGAGCCCGGACGGAGCCGACCCCCCGGCCTACCGTTCCGTGTTCGCGGCGGCGCCTCTGGCCATGGCCCTGGTCGATCGTGAGGGCCAGGTCGTGGACGCCAACCAGGCGCTCGGCGACCTGCTCGGCGGCGACGGGGCGAGCCTGGTCGGGCGGGTCGCCGCCGATCTGCTGGACCTCGCCTCCGACGCCCGCACCTGGCACGCCTACCGCGAGGTGCTCCGCGGCCGCCAGGCGCGACTGCGCTGCACCCGGCGGCTGAAGCACCCCGACGGGCGCACGCTCTGGGCCCAGGTCACCGTCACCCCCCTGGCCGAGGACGGGCCCGGGGTGCTGCTGTCGGTCGCCGACGTGAGCGACCGCCGTGACCTCCAGGCGAGGCTGCGGCACCTCCAGATGCACGACCCGGTCACCCGGCTGCCCAACCGCACGCTGTTCTTCGAGCGGGTGTCGGCGGCCCTGGAGGCGGAGTCGTACGAGCAGAGCGGAACCGGCCGGATCGGCCTGTGCTACCTCGACCTGGACGGTTTCAAGGCGGTCAACGACACCCTCGGCCACCGCGTCGGCGACCGGCTGCTGGCCGCCGTCGCCGAGCGGCTCACCGAGTGCGCCAAGGACGCCGGGCAGAACCGGCCGAGCGAGCCGCTGGTGGCCCGGCTGGGCGGGGACGAGTTCGCGCTGCTGGTGGAGGACTCGACCGGCACCGAACAGCTCGCCGATCTCGCCGAGTCCGTGCTGAAGGCGCTCCAGGCGCCGTTCGACCTCGCCGGACAGCGGATGAACGTCTCCGCGTCGATCGGGGTCGTCGAACGGCACGCCGCCGGGACCACCGCGACCGCGCTGATGCAGGCCGCCGACACCACGCTGTACTGGGCGAAGGTGGACGGCAAGGACCGCTGGACGCTGTTCGACCCGGAGCGCAACGCGCATCTGATGACCAGCCAGGCCCTCGCCTCCACCCTGCGGCCCGCCATCGAGCGCGGCGAGTTCCGGCTGGAGTACCAGCCCCTGGTCGGCATGTCGGACGGGCGGCTGCGCGGGGTGGAGGCGCTGGTGCGCTGGGACCACCCGCGGTTCGGGGCGCTGCCGCCGAATCGGTTCGTCGCGCTGGCCGAGGAGGACGGTTCGATCGTCCCGCTCGGGCGATGGATTCTGGCCACCGCCTGCCGGCAGGCCCGCGCCTGGCAGCTGGACCGGCCGGAGGAGCCGCCGCTGTTCGTGAGCGTCAACGTGGCGGTCCGTCAGGTGTGGGACTCCGACCTGGTGGCCGACGTGGCGGAGATCCTCGCCGAGACCGGGCTGCCGCCGCACCTGCTCCAGCTGGAGCTCACCGAGTCGGCCGTCATGGGCTCGGCGGGCCGCCCGCTCCAGGCCCTCCAGGCCCTCAGCGACATGGGCGTGCACATCGCCATCGACGACTTCGGCACCGGCTACTCCAACCTCGCCTATCTGAGCCGGCTGCCGGTCTCGGTCCTCAAGCTGGACGGGTCGTTCGTCCGCGGCTTCCAGTACGAGGGCACGGGCGCGGCGCCCAACCCGGCCGACGAGGTCGTCGTCGAGGCGATGATCGACCTCGCCCACCGCCTCGGCCTCACCGTCACCGCCGAGTGCGTGGAGACCGCCGCCCAGGCGAACCGGCTGCGCAGCATCGGCTGCGACACCGGCCAGGGCTGGCTGTACTCGCGCGCGGTGTCACCGGACCGCATCTCCGAGCTACGGGCGTCGGGCCCGGACCGGGCGGCACCCGTGGGGGCACCTCAGAACCCGTAGGGGTTCGCTCCCGGCCCCGGTGGGCGCCGGCCGGGGCGGGCGGTGGTGAACCGGCCGCTCCGGCGCCGGACGCCGCCCCATGTCCCGGAGTGCGCCCCGCGTCGGTGGCGTCGGCCAGTGGCCTCACCACGTCCGGCGCGTCGGCGCCCGGGTGCTGCGGGCCGTCCTGGGCCTTGGTGGAGACCGTGCGCAGTCCCATGCCCTCGATGAGGTTGCCGGTGGGGGCATCCGGCCCGTACACGCCGTGGACGGCGCCGGTGTCCGAGCCGCGGGCGACGGTGAGCGCTCCCTCGCGCACCACGGTGACGGTCGTCCGGCGGCCGTCCCGGCCACGGTGAAGGTCCCCGGCCGGCCGTACGCCCCGGCCGGTACGGCACGGGCCCCGTCCCCGGCGGTCGGCGCCCCGCACGGGTGCCGCCGGGCGCGGGACCCTATCCGGCCGTCGGCAACCCGTACGCGTCCGCGACCAGTTCGTACGACCGCAGCCGCAGCTCGCCGCGGTGAGCGTGGCTGGTGAGCATCAGCTCGTCGGCGCCGGTGCGCTTGTGCAGGTCGTCGAGGCCCGTGCGGACCTCGTCGGCGGTGCCGTGGACGATGTTCGCCGTCCAGGAGTCGACGAACTCCCGCTCCAGCTCGCTGAACGTGTGCGCCTCCGCCTCCTCCGGGGAGGGGAAGAGACCGGGGCGGCCGGTGCGCAGCCGGACCATGTTGAGGCCCGTCGCGAGGACCTGGCGGCGGGCCTCGCGCGCGTCGTCGGCGGCGAGGACGGAGACGCCGATCAGGGCGTACGGCTCGGAGAGCACCGCGGACGGGCGGAAGGACTCCCGGTAGAGGTCCAGGGCCGGGACGGTGTTCTGCGCGGAGAAGTGGTGCGCGAAGGCGAAGGGCAGGCCGAGCAGTCCGGCCAGCCGGGCGCTGAAGCCGGAGGAGCCGAGCAGCCAGACCGGCGGCCGGTGCCGGGACTGGACGCCGCCGGGCGAGCTCGCCTGGACCGGTCCGGGCACGGCGTGGATACGGCCGTAGCGGTGCCCTTCGGGGAAGTCGTCGTCCAGGAACCGGGTGAGCTCGGCGAGCTGCTCGGGGAAGTCGTCGGCGCCCTCGTGCAGGGTGGCCGTCCGGCGCAGGGCGGCGGCGGTGGCCCCGTCGGTGCCGGGGGCGCGGCCGAGGCCGAGGTCGATCCGGCCCGGCGCGAGCGCCTCCAGGGTGCCGAACTGCTCGGCGATGACGAGGGGCGCGTGGTTGGGCAGCATGACGCCGCCCGAGCCGAGCCGGATGCGGTCGGTGTGGGCGGCGAGGTGGGCGAGGATCACCGCGGGCGAGGAGGAGGCGACGCCGGGCATGGAGTGGTGCTCGGCGACCCAGTAGCGGTGGAAGCCGCGGGACTCGGTGAACCGGGCGAGGTCGACGCTGGTGCGCAGGGCGTCGGTGGCGGTGCGCCCGGAGCCGACGGTGACCAGGTCGAGGACGGAGAGGGGGGCGGGGGCGGTGCCGTGGGCGGTGGCGCGTATGCCGTCCAGCGCCGTGCCGTCCAGCGCCGCGCCGTCCGTACCGGCCCTGTCCCCGGCCCTGTCCGTACCGGCCCCGTCCGTCGCGGTCGCGTCCGCCGCCGTCTCGTCTGCCGCCACGGGGTCCTCCTGTTGTCGGGCTTGCGCTGTCCTCCGTGCCCTAACAGGAGGGTGTCCCCGTTTATTCCCGCGCGGAGCCGCCGGCTCACACCTGCACGATCGGCTCCCGCCGGAACAGCGCCCCCAGTCCCGGCGCGTTCACCCGCCGGTCCGTCAGCCGCAGCCCCTCCCACACGGTCACCTGGTTCGCGGTCAGGACGGGCTTGCCCAGCTCCCGTTCCAGGGCCGGGAGGCAGGCGACGGTGTGCAGGGCGGTGTCGGGCAGCAGCACCGCCTCGGCGCCGGACGCGTCGGCGGCGCGCGCGAGGGCGAGCACCTCCGCCTCGCCCCAGGTGCCGGCCCGCTCCGCCGTGACCCCGGCGGCGTGCACCGAGGTCACCTCCAGCCCGCCGGCCCCCAGGAACTCCGCGAACAGAGCGGCGGTCGGCGCCGGGTAGGTGGCCGCCACCGCGACCCGAGCGGCCCGCAGTTCCCGGGCCGCGTGCACGAAGGCGAACGAGGTGGAGGAGGCGGGCATGCCGGCCGCCGTGGCCAGGGTGCGCAGCTGCTCGTGGGCGCCCTCCCGGCCGTACGTGAAACTGCCGCTCGTGGAGGCCCAGACGATCGCCTCCGCGCCCGACAGCCGCAGTTGCTCGACGCCCGCCGCGAGCCGGTGGGGCGCGCCCAGGCGCAGGGAGGCGTCGGGGTGCGCGCCCTCCTCACCGGCGGGGTCCGCGCGGACGAGGTCCACCCGGATGCCGCCGGCCAGGAGCTGCTCGATTCGGGGGTAGTCGTCCTCGGCACAGTGGCCCGGGTGGAGGAATCCGAGTGCGGTCATGACGGCCTTCCTGCTGCTGCTCTTCTTCCGGAAGTACCCGGGTACCCCGCGTGCGCAGCCCACGGCCTCCATCCTCACCTGGTTGGCGGTCCGGACGTGTTGACGGCCGTGGAGCGGGGTGCGACCGTGTTCCGTCCGCGCACGTCAGGCCCTTGGTCGTGAAGAGGCACCGGATGGCCGCCGTCCCCACGCTCCTCGTCCTCGACGCGGAGCCCCTCCCCCGCCTCGGCCGGCTCACGGGCCGGGTGCGGGTGCTGCACGCCGACGGCTCCACCCTCGGCGCGCTGCTGCCGCGGGCCGACGTCCTGCTGGTGTGGGACACCTCCTCGGACGCGGTGCGCGCCGCCTGGCCGGGCGCCGGGCCGCGGCCGCGCTGGGTGCACACGGCGGGCGCGGACGTGGACCGGGTGCTGTCCCCGGAACTGGCCGCGTCCGACACGGTGCTGACGAACGCGCGCGGGGTCTTCGCGGAACCGGTCGCCGAGTACGTGGCCGCGCTGGTCCTGGCGATGGCGAAGGACCTGCCGGGGACCTGGGCGGCACAGACGCGGGGCGAGTGGCGGCCCCGGGAGAGCCGGCGGGTGGCCGGCACCCGGGCCGTGGTCGTCGGGTCGGGGCCGGTCGGCCGGGCGATCACCCGCACCCTCAAGGCGCTCGGGGTCACCACCGCGCTCGTCGGGCGGGTCCCGCGCACCGGCATCCACGGCCCCGACGATCTGGACCGGCTGCTCGCCCGCGCGGACTGGGTGGTCGCGGCGGCCCCGCTCACCGAGCTGACCCGGGGCCTGTTCGACACCCGCCGCTTCGGCGTGATGCAGCCCTCGGCCCGTTTCGTGAATGTCGGCCGCGGCGGCCTGGTCGTCGAGGAGGCACTCGTACGGGCCCTGCGCAGCCGCTGGATCGCGGGGGCCGCCCTGGATGTGTTCGGCACCGAACCGCTGCCGCCCGACAGCCCGTTGTGGCAGGTCCCGGGCCTGCTGGTGTCCCCGCACATGAGCGGCGCGGCGGTCGGCCGGCACGACGAGCTGGGGGCGCAGTTCGTCGAGTTGTTCGAGCGCTGGGAGGCGGGCCGGCCGCTGCGGAACGTGGTCGACAAGGCGCGCGGATACGTCCCCGGCCGCTGACGGTCACCACACTCCCCTCACACGGCGTCCCCGCATAACCGGTGGGCGCCCGGGTAGCCGCGCGGCCATGGCTCCACCGAACACACCGAACACACCGAACACACCGAACAGACGACCCGCACACCCCCACAACCCCACCCGTCGGTCGCTGCTCGCGGGGGTGGCGGCGCTCGGCGCGCCGGGCGCCGCGGGCTGTTCGCGCGTGGCCACGGCGTCCACCGCGGACGGCGGCGACCTCCTCGACCGGCTCCGCGCCGCCGAGGTGGTACGGCTCGGCATCGCGGGCGAGATCCCCTTCGGGTACATCGACCGGGACGGGCGGCTCACCGGGGAGGCGCCCGAGCTGGCGAAGGTGATCTTCAAACGGCTCGGGGTGGACTCGGTACAGCCCGTGCCCACCGAGTTCGGGTCGCTGATACCCGGGCTGAACGCACAGCAGTTCGACGTGGTGGCCGCCGGGATGTACGTCACGCCCGAGCGCTGCGCGCAGGTCCTGTTCGCCGACCCCGACTACGAGATGCTCGACTCGTTCGTCGTGCGCAAGGGCAACCCCGAGGGGCTGGACACCTATCGAGACGTCGTGAAGAAGAAGGCGAGGTTCGCCACCGGCACCGGGTACGCGCAGATCCAGCACGCGGTGGCGGCGGGCTACCGGGAGAGCGACATCCTGATCGTGCCCGACCAGGTCGCCGGGCTGAACGCCGTGGAGACCGGGCGGGCCGACGTGTTCGCCGGAACGGCCGTCACCGCGCGCGACGTGGTGAAGAAGTCCCGCAGGGCCGAGGCGACCGAGCCCTTCGCGGCCGTCGTCGCCGGCAGGCCGACCGTCGACGGAGGCGCGTTCGCCTTCCGGCTCACCGAGACCCGGCTGCGGGACGCCTTCAACGCCCAGCTGCACCGGCTCAGGAAGAGCGGCGAACTGGCCCGCATCCTGCGGCCCTTCGGGTTCACGAAGGCCGAGATGACGGACCTGACCGCGAAGGAGCTCTGCGGCGGATGACCTCCGGACTCTGGGAACTCGTCCTCGAGGGCCTCTGGACGACCGTCCAGCTCCTGATGTTCAGCGCCCTGCTCGGGGCCGCCGTGGCCTTCGCCGTCGGGATCGCGCGCACCCACCGGCGGTGGCCGGTCCGCTTCCTCGCGGGCTGCTACACCGAGGTGTTCCGGGGGACCTCGGCACTCGTGATGATCTTCTGGGTGTTCTTCGTGCTGCCGCCCGCCTTCGGCTGGCAGCTGGTGCCGATGTGGGCGGGCACGCTCGCGCTCGGGCTGACCTACGGGGCGTACGGCGCGGAGATCGTGCGCGGGGCGCTCGGCGCGGTCGATCCGGCGCAGCGGGAGGGCGGGATCGCGCTCGGGTTCACCCCCGGGCAGCGGCTGCGCAGGATCCTGCTGCCGCAGGCGGTGCCGGAGATGATCCCGCCCTTCTCGAACCTGCTGGTCGAGCTGCTCAAGGGCACCGCCCTGGTGTCGGTGATGGGCCTGGGCGACCTGGCGTTCAGCGGCAATCTGGTCCGCCTCGCACTCCAGGAGAGCGCGGAGATCTACACGTACGTCCTGCTCCTCTACTTCGTCGTCGCGTTCCTGCTGACGCGGCTGATGCGCGGACTCGAGCACCGGCTGAAGGCGGGACTGCGATGAACTGGGACTGGAACGCCGTACGTGACTTCATGCCGCTGCTGTGGGACGGGACCCTCGTCACGCTCCAGGCGCTGGCCCTCGGATCACTGATCTCGTTCACGCTGGGGCTGCTGTGGGCGCTGCTGATGCGGACGCCGACCCGGTTCGTGCGGTGGCCCGTCGGGGCCGTCACCGAGTTCGTCCGGGACACCCCGCTGCTGGTGCAGCTGTTCTTCCTCTTCTACGTGCTGCCCGAGTGGGGGCTGACCCTGTCGGCGATGACCACCGGGATCGTGGCGATCGGGCTGCACTACTCGACGTACACCATGCAGGTCTACCGGGCCGGCATCGAGGCGGTGCCGGCCGGGCAGTGGGAGGCGGCGACCGCGCTGAACCTGCCGCGGGGCCGCACCTGGCGGGCGGTGATCCTGCCGCAGGCGGTCCGCCGGGTCGTGCCGGCGCTCGGCAACTACGTGATCGCGATGCTCAAGGACACACCGCTGCTGATGGCGATCACCGTGCTGGAGATGCTCGGCCGGGCGCGGCTCTTCTCCCAGCAGCACTTCCGGTTCACGGAGCCGCTGACGGTGATCGGGGTGGCCTTCGTCGTCATCTCCGCCCTCGCCTCCTTCCTACTGCGCACCCTGGAGCGACGCCTTGTCCGTTGAGATCAGCAAGGTCACCAAGCGATTCGGCGACCACACCGTCCTCGACCGTCTGGACCTGTCCGTGAAGGCCGGCGGCCATGTCACCCTCATCGGTCCCTCCGGGTCCGGCAAGACGACCATCCTGCGGATGCTGATGACCCTCACCGCGCCCGACTCGGGCACCATCACGGTGGACGGGCAGCCGCTGTTCCCCGCGACGGAGAGGCAGCGCCGCGCGGTGCGCCGGCAGATCGGCATGGTCTTCCAGCAGTTCAACCTGTTCCCGCACATGAGCGTCCTCAGGAACCTCACCGAGGCCCCGGTGACCGTGCTCGGGCTGTCCAGGGACGAGGCGGAGGAGCGGGCCCGCGAGCTGCTGGACCTGGTCGGGCTGGCCGACAAGTGCGACGCCCGGCCGGCGCGGCTCTCCGGCGGGCAGCAGCAGCGGGTGGCGATCGCGCGGGCGCTGGCGATGCGGCCGAAGGTCCTCCTCCTGGACGAGGTGACGTCCGCCCTGGACCCCGAGCTGGTCGCCGGGGTCCTCGACGTCCTCAGGGACATCGCCGCCACCACCGACATCACCCTGCTCTGTGTGACCCATGAGATGAACTTCGCCCGGGACATCTCCGATCGGGTACTGATGTTCGACGCGGGGCGGGTCGTCGAGGCGGGTCCACCGGAGCAGATCTTCGGCGCGCCGGAGGAGGAGCGGACCCGGGAGTTCCTGAGCGCGGTGCTGTAACGGGGCAGGTCGCGCGCGGGGCCGGAGCGACCGCGCATGCCTTGGGCATATGCCAGAGGGTCAGTGCCGCAGTTGAGGGCGCCAAAGGCGCACCATATTCTCGCCAACAACCCCTCCCCTCCGGCTCCTTGGCCGTTATCGTGGAAATGATTCGCTGCCAGGATCACCGCTCATGGATCACCGCTCATGGATCACGGCCAGAGGAAGCGACCAGGGGGGAACACCGTGGCGCTGAAGCACGAGCCGACCGCGCCGTACCACTCGGCTCAGGACGCCCTGCGCGTCCTGGAGACGGTGGCCCGGCACTCCACCGGCGTCACCGACGCCGAGCTCGCCCGCGAGACCGGCCTGGACACGGACCGGCTGACCACCCTCCTGCGCATGCTGCGCCGCGAGGGATACGTCGAGCAGATCACCGACGGCGCCTACGTCACCGGGGACGCCCTGACCCGCCTGGGCTCCGCCCACGGCCACCAGCAGGCCCTGCGCGAACAGCTCCAGCGCACCCTCGACCGGCTGCGCGACTCGATCGGCGCCGCCGTCTACGTCAGCCGGTACGTCGACGGCGAGGTCACCATCGCCCAGTACGCCGACAGCCCCGCCACACCCGCCGTCCACGAGTGGTTCGACTTCCGCTCCTCGGCGCACGCCACCGCCCTCGGCAAGAGCCTGCTCGGCCAGCTCGACCACAACGGCCGGCGCGACCACCTGTCCCGGCACAAGATGGCCCGCCTCACCTCCCGCACCATCACCAGCGACCGGCTGCTCCTGTCCCGGCTGGAGTCCCAGCCGCCCACGGTCCCGCACCTCGACCTCCAGGAGTACGCGGTGGGCACGGTCTGCGCGGCCGTCCCGATCACCGCCGGCTCCTCCGTGGGCTGCCTCGCCCTGTCCCTGCCCGTCGCCCACGCCCACCGGCTGCGCCACGCGGCCGACGCCCTGAACAGGAGCGCGGCGCCGGTCCTGCTCTCCCTGGCGATCTAGATCCGCGCCGCTACGGGGTGGCGACGAACCGGAACTCCGGCCCGTAGCGCCTCGCGGGGTCGTTCGGCAGGGGCATGTCCATCAGCTTGAGCGCGGGCCCCTTGAGGGCGAACATGTGGCTGATCGCGTCACCGAGGTGCTGGTCGGCATCCTCCGGCCGGTCCTGCTTCCAGGCCTCCTCCAGCGAGCGCAGCATCTCGCTGAAGGCCACGTTGCCCTTGTCCAGCTCGGCCCGGGCGGTCGCGTCCGGGACGGTGTCCGGGTCGTTCGCCCAGCCGCCCTTCGGCACCTTGCCCATCGGGCGGGCGTTCGGGAACGGGATGGGATCCCCCTGGAAGTCCCACTTCGGTGGAGTCTCCTGGATCTTCTTCAGCTTCCGCCCCCGGAAGATCTCCCGGAAGACGTAGTAGTGGGACAGTTCTCCCGCGACCCCGGGGAAGGGGTTGTCCGGCGTCTTCTCCGTCCCCTCGCCCTGCTCCTTGATGATCGTGATCACCTTCTCGGCGTCGGCGAGGGAACTGATCGGGAAGAGGCTGTTCCCCTCCCCGTGGTGCTCCATGCTCTTCGTCACCTGCCGCGTGCCCCTGATCTCCCCTTGGTGCACCCTGAAGGCCTCCAGGATCGCGGTGTAGAGGAGTCCGATCGACGCGAACGTCTCCTCGGCGTGGGCGAACTGGGCGAGCGGCTCCTCGGGCGCCTCGATCTGCGAGTACATCTCGACCGAGTCCTTCGTCAGCCCGCCCAGGTAGACCTCCAGGTCGGGATTGATCGCGGGCCGCACCCCGCCGGGCAGGGGACAGGGGTACGGCGCCAGCACGCTCTCGTCGGCGATGCGCGGACTCCCGCCGATCGTGGTGAGCAGGTTGCAGACGTGCCCGAGGTGCGACATCTCGTCGAAGACGATCACGCGGATGGCACGAGCCGCCGCCTTCCCCGAGTCGGTGTCCTGGAGCAGGGACCACCAACCGCACAGATAGGGCGGCAGGGTCGCGAGTTCCAGCATGATCGCCTGCTGCAGCGCGTCCTTCAGCCAGGACAGGGAGCGCTGCTCGGGTGGCGTCCTGAGCAGTCGCACGATTCCGTCGCTGCTGTAGTCGAGCTCCACGGTGGTCACGGCGGGCCCCTCTCGGGTCGGTGGAACGAGGGCTGGGACCACCACGATCGGCCGGGAAGCGGGATCGGCATGTGACATACGACTATGCGCTCGCGTGGTTCACCCTCGCGGAGGAGGCACACGCGCGCCCGCCCGGCCCGGTCGGTGGTCCGGAGCACCGCTCGGGACCAGGTAGTATTTTCTCTGTCGTCGGCCGCCGAAGGGCGGAAGGCGGGAGTCATGCGCCGCTAGCTCAGTTGGTTAGAGCAGCTGACTCTTAATCAGCGGGTCCGGGGTTCGAGTCCCTGGCGGCGCACACTGGAAGGGCCTCTCGTGGAGACACGAGGGGCCCTTCGGCGTCCCCGCCGGTCAGCGGCCGGTAGCCGGACTCCCCCGGCGGGCGCCACCACACCGGGTCCGCGCACCGCACCCCCTCCCGTCGCAGCAGCGCGCGGTGGATCTTGTTGGTGGCGGTGACGGGCATCCGCTCCACCACCCGGACGAACCGGGGCGCCATCTTCGTCCCCAGGTCCGGCTGGGCGGCGAGGAACGCGGCGAAGGCGGCCGGCTCGAACTCCCCGGCGAGCGTCGCCATCACCTGGTCGCCGGTCACCGGGTCGGGCACCGCGTACACGGCGACGGCGTCCGCGCCCTCGTACCGCGCGAGGATGTTCTCGATCATCGCGGCGGCCAGGTTCTCGCTGTCCACACGGATCCGGTCGTCCGTGCGCCCGGCGAAGTAGAGGTAGCCGTCGGGGTCGCGGTAGAAGAGGTCGCCGGTCCAGTACAGGCCGTCCCGGCGCCGCTCGGACTCCGCCGCCGGATTGCGCCAGTACCCCTCGAACGGGTTCGGCCCGCGATTGACCAGCTCCCCGATCGCCTCGTCCCCGTTGAGCAGCCGCCCGGCGGCGTCGAAGCGGGCCGACGGGCACTCCCGCCCCGACTCCGCGTCGAGGACGGCGAGCCCGGGCCCGGCCCGCCCCACGGCACCCGCCGGTGTCCCCGGCGTCCACTGCACCGCCGCGCCGCCCTCCGAGGAGCCGTACCCCTCCACCAGCCGCACCCCGAACCGCCGCTCGAAGGCCGCCGCGTCCACCACCCCGGCCTCCGTCCCGAAGCCGAGCCGCAGCACATGATCCCGGTCGGCCGGGCCCGGCTCGGTGGCCAGCAGGTACTGGATCGCCCGGCCGACATAGGTGAAGTACGTCGCCCGGTGTCGCCGTACGTCCGCGAGGAACGCGGAGGCCGAGAAGCGGCGGCGCAGCGCCACCCCGGCCCCGGCGGCCAGCGCGGGGGCCCAGTCGGCGATCACCGCGTTGCCGTGGAACATCGGCATGCAGATGTAGTGCACATCGTCCGGTACGACGGAGAACTGCGCCGCCAGGGAGCGGCCCGCGGCGGCCAGCCGGCCCTGGGTGCAGATCGCGGCCTTGGGGGCGCCGGTCGAACCGGAGGTGAAGTAGAGCAGGAGACGGTCGGTGGGGCGGGCCCGGGACGGGTCCGGGCGGGCGCCCGCACAGGGGGCGAGGAGCGCCTCGTACTCCTCCGTGTCCGTCACCAGGACCCGGACCCCGGGGAGGTCGAGCCCGGCGAGCAGCGGGAGGTGGGCCCGCTCGGTGATCAGCAGCGCGCACTCGGTGTGCAGGATGTCCCGGGCCAGCTCGGGGCCCCGGCGGGTGGGATTGATCCCGGCGACCGCCGCACCGGCGAGCGCGGCGGCGGACAGCCACAGCGGGAACTCGGGGGTGTTGTCCAGCAGCACCCCGAGATGCGGGGCGGCGCCCGGCGGCAGCAGTTCGGCGAGGAGCGCGGCCCGGGCGGCGGCGCCGGCCGCGATCTCGTGATGGCTGAGCACCGTGTCCTCGCACCACAGTCCCGGCCGGTGGTCGTCCCAGCGGTGCGCTACGAGTGCGGCGACGGACTCCATGGGGGCGCACGGTAGCTGACATGGTGTCAGATGACCATGCGCACGACACAGGGGAGCGGCCGTGCGGGGCACGTTCGGAAGAAACCCGGGCGCCGCTGTCGATCCGGCCGCGTCCCGTTCGACATCCTGGCGGAGGACGCGATCGCCCTCCGCGGAAACCGCCTCCGAGGAATCTCCCTCCGAGGAGGCGACAGGACCTGATGAGGACACCATGGATCAGCTGCTGCGCGTGCAGAACTTCACCATCTCCAGCGACGGCGTCGCCGCCGGCGAGGACCAGAGCCTGGAGCGGCCCTTCGGCCACGCCATCGACCCGGGACGGCTCTTCTCCTGGGCCGGCGCCACGGCGAGCTGGCCCAACCGCTCCGAACCCGGCGGAAGCCGGGGCCTCGACGACTACTTCGCCCGGGACTTCGGCAACAACATCGGCGCGGAGATCATGGGCCGCAACAAGTTCGGACCCCAGCGCGGCCCGTGGCGCGACCACGACTGGCGCGGCTGGTGGGGCGACGAGCCGCCCTTCCACACGCCGGTGTTCGTCCTGACCCACCACCCGCGTCCGTCGTTCACCCTCTCGGACACCACGTTCCACTTCGTGGACGGCGATCCCGCCACCGTGCTCGCGCAGGCCCGGCAGGCCGCGCAGGGCAAGGACGTCCGGCTCGGCGGCGGTGTGACCACCGTCCGGGAGTTCCTCGACGCCGGCCTCGTCGACACCCTGCACGTGGTCGTCACCCCGGTGAAGCTCGGCTCCGGGCTCCGCCTCTGGGACTCGCCCGACGAGCTGCTGGACCGGTTCCACCTGGAGGTGGTGCCCAGCCCGAGCGGCGTGACGCACCACCTCTTCTGGCGCAAGTGACGACAGAACCGACGCGGGAACCCCGGTCACGGCGCTAGGGCGCGACGTCGCTCCAGGCGGAGATCTCCGTCTGGACGCCGATCATGAAGGCGACGCAGGCGGCGAGCACCAGGCCGAGGAAGACCAGCAGGCAGCCGGACTGCGCGAAGAGCTGCCCGTGCGCCGGGGGACGGGCGGTGGCCCGCTCGGGACGGTCGGCCGGGTGGAAGACGGTGACGATGTCGCCCTCCAGGACCGTCCCCGGGCCGTTCTCCTCCTCGAACCGGACCGTGCGGCCCTCGCGGGTGGTGAACTCGTAGACATGGTGCAGGACCGTCGTCACCCGGCGGTGCTCACCGCTGTGGGTCCTGGTCGTCGTGTACGTCCGCAGACAGCGCGCCTCGGCCGTCAGACCGCTGCCCCAGGCCCGGGCGACCCGGCGCGAGCGGCTGATCACGGCGTACATCGCGAAGAGAACGCCCATGATCATGATCGATGGGACGATCAGGAAGAAGATGTCCATGTGAGCCCCCCGAACTCCGGTCACCGGCCTGCGCGGCCGGTGTGCAGGGAACGTACCCGTGCGCGGGGCGGGGTTGACTCAAGAGAAGCTCAGAAGTCAGGGGCCGGACACCCAGAGTCCGAGCAGCAGGAGGACGCCGACGCCGAGGAGGACCAGGGCGAGGATCATCGACGCCGTGTCCTTGCCGGGCTGCGGTGCGACCGCCGTGGCCCGCTCCGGGTCCTCGGCCGTGTAGTGGACGGCGACCTCGTCGCCGACACCCCGGGTGTGCGGGCCGCCGCCCTCCTTGAACACGACGGCGCGGCCGTCGGCGGTGGTGAAGTCGTACTCGTGCCACTGCGTCGTCCGGGGCAGGTTGTTGACCACCTGGGTGGTCCGCCACTGCCGCACCACCCGCGCCCGGGCGGTCAGCCCGCTCGCCCAGGCCGCCCGCCGCTGCCGGGTCCGGCGCACGATGCTGTACGCCACGGCGAGGAAGCCGATGACGAGGAGGCCGAAGACCACGTCGGCGGGCTCCATGCGACCGGTACCCCCGTACCTCGATGCCAGGACCCGCGTGCGCCGGCAGAGCACGCACGCGGACCCGGACCCTATCCGACGGTCCCTCAGAAGGCGACGTCGGAGCAGGCGTAGAAGGCGTTGCCGGTGTCGGCGATCGTCCAGACCGCGAGGATCACATGGCGGCCGGACAGGCCCGACGGGAGCGTGCCGCTGTGCGAGAGGGTGGCGGGCGGACGCTGGCCGTTGTAGGGGACGGTGAGGAAGGGGGTGAGGTTGAGGTCGGAGCGGGCCAGGTTGTGGTTCTGGTTCCAGCCCTGCTTGGTGACGTAGTACTTGAAGTCGGTCGTGGCGTGCATCGCGGTGAACTGCCAGCGGAAGGTGTAGCTCTGACCGCCGGTCACCTTGGTGGCCGGCCAGGCCCCGCCCGAGGGGGTCTTCGGGCCGTCGAGCTGGGCGAAGCGGGTGTTGTTCGCCGAGCAGATCGATCCGTCGGCCGCCCCTGAGCCCGGGAAGCCCTTCGGACCTTCGACGCTCTGCGGCTCCCACTGGATGTCGCCGCAGTTCGTGACCGTGCCGTTCTGACAGAGCTTCTGCCGGCTGATGGGCAGATCGGTGTAGCCGTGACCGCTCGCGCCGCCGGCCGAGAGCACGAACGCTCCCGCCGCGGTGAGCCCGAGCGCGGCGGCGTACCACCTGGTCTTTTTGCGCATGCTGCCGCTCCTGGAGAACGTGGGGAGTTCACTGAGCCGAGCCGTGCAGGTCTAGACCAAGTTCGAGATTATTGCCGTTTCATGGACATGTCCAGACCAATCACGGGGCCTGTTCCCCGCGGCCCGCCGCGAACGCCACCGTCAGGTCCTTCACCAGCGCCTTGCGCTCGTAGTCGTCCAGCTCCACCAGACCGCGCATCGTCAGCCGGGTCACCGTGTCCTCCACCGAGTCGACCACCGAGGTCAGCACGGTCGCCCGGTGCTGGGCGTCGAGCGCGGCGATCCGGCGCCGGTGCATCGCGGCGGCGACCTCCGGGGCGTACTCGATCCGCAGCGGCTGCACCGAGAACACCTCCACGCCGATCGCGCCCGCCTCCCGCGCGACCCTCCGGGTCAGCGCCTCCCCCGCCGCCTCGACCGACCCCCGGCCCGCCCCCGGCGGCTCCACCGGGATCCGGGCGAGCGCCGCCTCGACGCACTCCCGCAGATACGTCTCGTGGTCCTCGACGCCCAGCGTGGCCCGCGCGGTGTCCCGCACCCGCCACACCACCAGGACGACCACCCGCAGCGCGACCCCGCTGCCGTCGGCCGCCGGCATCGGCTCGCTGCGCCAGTGCCGCAGCCGTACGTCGACCTGCCGGCGCAGCAGCAGCGGATTGACCCACAGCAGACCGGTCCGGCGGACGGTCCCCCGGTAGCGCCCGAACAGCCCCAGCACCCAGGCCCGCCCGGTCCGCCCCCGCGCCAGCCCCCCGAACCCGAACAGCCCCAGGGCCCCCGCGCCCGTGTACGCCGCCCACTGCGCCGGACCGAGCCCGGTCCCCGCCCACGCGGGCAGCCGCAGGGCCTGTTCGACGAGCGGCGGCAGCACCCCCGCCCACCAGGAGGTGGCCACACAGCCGGCCGCCCCGCAGACCCCGGCGAGCACCCCGGCCGCCCCGGGCAGCACCCGCGCGGGCCGTTCCACCAGGGCCGGGTCGACCTCGGCCTGCGGTCGCGCCTTCGCCGCCACCGGCCGTCTGAGCCGCGGCGCCTCCCCGCTCCGGCTCCCCACCACGGCGGGTCCCACCGCCGTGGGTCCCACGGCTGCCGGTCCCACGGCCGCGGGTCCCACCGCGACCGACCGCGGCCCGGCCTCGTCGCGGAACAGCAGATGGACGGGGATCTCGGTGGTCGCCTCGTTCTGGATGAGCCGCCCGCCGCGCGGTGGGTCGTCCGAGGGGTTCCCCGGCTCGGGTTCAGGTGTGGGTGAAGTGGTCGGGTGCATTGCGTGCCTCCAGCCTCCGCGCCAGATACGCCATGACAGTGAGTGGACGGCCGGGACGGCCTCCTACGCGAACAGCCGGCGCCAGGTCTCCGGCCCCGGGTAGCCGTCCGCCGCGCCGCCGCGCCAGCCCTGGGTCCGCTGGAAGGCCTCGACGGCCCGCCGGTCCGCCTCGCCCCAGCGCGGTCCCGGGCCCTGGGCGTAGTACCTGCCGAATCCTTTCTTCACGAGCTGCCTCCCCACCTGCGTGACATACGCGTTCTGGGCCCCGGGCCGGAACATGCCCCGGCCCGGGAAGGCCAGGGCGCGCGAGGAGGGGGGCGGGGACGCGGGTGCGGGGGCGGGTGCGGCAGGTGCGGCGGGGGCGATGTCCCGGCCGCCTCCCGTGTTCAGCAGACTCCAGGTCCCGGGGCCGGGCAGGCCGTCCGCCTGGGCGCCGCGCCAGCCCTGGGCCTGCTGGAACGCCCGGGTGGCCCGGCGGTCCGCCTCCGTCCAGCGGGGGCCGGGCCCCGAGACGTAGAAACGGGCCCCGCCGCGCGCCAGGAGGAGCCGGCCGAGCCGGGTGACGTACGGGTTGTTCGCCCCGGGACCGAAGAACGACGGGCCGGGGTAGGCCGTGGCCGACCCGGCGCCCCCGGCACCCTCGGGGACGGCCGCCTCCGGTCCGGACGCCTCCGTACCGGACCCCGCCACGAGGCCCTTGTAGCGGTACGGGACATAGCGGTCCGCATGGCTCCAGTAGGCGTAGGGCGTGGCCTGGCGGCGGGCGGTCGGGCGGGTCTGTTCGTAGGCGAGGTAGTAGGTGTGGGTGTAGTCCGTCCAGCCGCCGAAAAGGACGACGTGCGAGCCGTTCTGGGGGTCGGCCGGATTGTGGAAGAGAAGCATGTCGCCGGGCTGGAGTTCCTCCTTGGAAATACGCGTCCCGTACTGGTCGAGGGTGCCCGTCCATTCATTTCCGGGCAGCTGCCAGGCCATCGAGACGAAACCCGAGCAGTCCTGCCGGTAACCGTCGGACCAGTACGCGCTCATGCTGTACGGCACCTGCGCCGCGACCCATTCCTTGGCCCGCCGGATGATCTCCGCGCGGGTCGTCGCCGGAGTCTTCACCGTGGCCGCGGGCTGCGCGGGCCGCCCGCCCGGACCGTGCAGCGGCGCCGTGCCGCCCTGGGGGGTGTCAGGCTCGTCACCTGCGGGAATCCCCGGCCGAGCGGGGGACTGCGGGGCGGCGAGGGCGGGTACGGCGTGACCGGCGCCGAGCGTCGCGGCCGCCGCGGTGGCGACGACGAGGGTCCGCCGCGCGGCCGGGTGACCGCCGAACCGGGAGGACCCCCACCCGGGGGAATGGGCATTCACCCGCCGCCGGTGCGCGCATCCGGGGCAGTCGCAGTCGCTCGCGGGATCGAATTCCACGAATACCGGAGTCTCCATGCGATTCCCCTCACACTCCAGATGGAAATGTCCGCGGCTGTGCACGTCCGCCAGTTTCTCAACTGTCGTCCCGGCGCGCATGCTGACGGTCCGAATGATGTACACCGGCCCGGCGGGGAGGGCGGCCCGCGACCGGGTGGTCAGGGACACCCTCCGGTGTCCTGTAGAGTGACGACGTCAGCAGGCGCCGCTAGCTCAGTTGGTTAGAGCAGCTGACTCTTAATCAGCGGGTCCGGGGTTCGAGTCCCTGGCGGCGCACAGACGGCAGAGGCCCCTCGCGGAAGCGGGGGGCCTTTCGCGTACCGCTGTACGGACACGCCGTACGGGCCGCCGTGATCAGCGGGTGAGCTCCCGCGCGTACTCCGGCCACCACGTGCCCGCCTTCGGGCCCCCCTTGCACTCCCCGTCCGACTCCCCCGGGGTCTTCACCCACAGGTAGGCGTCCACCAGGGGGTCGGCCGTCCGCGTGGTCGGCGGGGTGCCCAGAGCCCGGCCCGGGGGGTTGCACCAGCGTTCCGCCGGGTCGCCCTCGCGGGAGGGGCCGTTGCCGTTGCGGCTGGTGTCGACGACGAAGTGCTTGCCGCCGACCGCGGCCGAGAGCTGTCTGCCGTACGCCACGGAGTCCCCGGTGGAGTAGAAGTTGGAGACGTTGACCGCGAAGCCGTCGGCCCGGGCCACGCCCGCCCGCAGCAGCGCCCGGTCCATCCCGTCCGTCCGGCCCCGGCCCGCGTTGCCCGCGTCCAGGTAGACCCGGGTGTTCTTCAGGGACGTGAGGGTGGTGACCGCGTCCTCCAGCAGGGCGTAGCGCTCCTCGCGCAGGGCGGGCGGGAGGCAGCCGTCGACCAGGTGGAGGAGGGCGTCGGGCTCCACGACGACCCACGCGGGGCGGTCGGCGATGCCCCGGGCCACCGCCGCGGTCCAGGCGCGGTAGGCGGTGCCGTCGGCCGCGCCGCCCCGGGAGTACTGGCCGCAGTCACGGGAGGGGATGTCGTAGAGGACGAGCAGCGGGACGCGGCCCGCCCGCTCGGCGGCCTCGGTGACGGCGCGGGCCCGCGCCTCCGGCTCCGCACCGCCGAGCCACTCCCCGGTCGCCCGCCCGGCGATCCGCCGGACCGCCGCCGCCTCGGCCTCGGCCTCGTCGCCCCGGCTCTCGTACACGGCGAGCTGCCGGGCGGCCGGACCGCCCGGGTCGGCCCAGAACGGGTCGTCGGCGTGCGGGGGCTCCCCGGGTGCGGTGGCTCCGGTCGCGGTGTCGCCGTGGGTACCGGTCCCGGTGTCGCTGTGCGTACCGGTCTCCGTGCTGCCGTGGGCGCCGGCCTCCGTGTTGCCGTGGGCGCCGGCCTCCGTGCTGCCGTGGATGCCGGTCTCCGTGCTGCCGTGGGTGCCGGTCCCGGTGCGGCCGCCTCCCGACGTGCATCCCGTGAGCAGCAGGGCCGTGCTGAGGGCCGCCCCCAGCAGGGCCGCGGCCCCCCTGCTCGCGTCCATCAGGATCCCCCTCGGGCGGTCAGGTGCGGCCGGTCAGGTACGCCGACACGATCACGTTCGCCGTGTAGCTGCGGCTCACCCGGTCGAAGGTACCGCCGCAGGTGATCAGACGGAGTTCGGCGCGGTCCGCCTGCCGGGTGCCGTAGGCCTCGCGGGCGTCGAAGTCGGCCCGCTGGACGACCTCGACCTCGTCCACGGTGAACTCGGCGACCCTGCCGTCGTCCCGCACCACCCGGATCGTCTCCCCCGCCCGCATGGTGCTGAGCTTGTAGAAGACGGCCGGGCGGGTCTCGGTGTCGACGTGCCCGACCATCAGGGCGGTGCCCTTGGCGCCGGGTTTCGCACCGGCCGCGTACCAGCCGACGACGCCCGCCTGGTCGAACGGCGGCGGGTCGATCCCGCCCTCGGCGTCCAGGCCCCGCGCGACGACGGGAGCCTGCACGCCCAGTTCGGGGATGTCGATGCGTCGGGGCACCGCGGACGTGAGCGGGGTCGCGGCGGGCGGCAGATCGGCGGCCGCCGGGCGGCCCACGGCGGCCACGTCACCCGTGGTCGGCGCGGACGCCCCCGGCCGTACGTCGGTCACCTCGCGCCCCCACAGCCACAGCCCGAGCAGCAGCACCGCCCAGGCCACTCCGGTGACCAGACGGCCGGAGGAGCGTTCGGGGTCGGCCATCGCTCAGCCCGTCCCGCGGCTCCGGCGGGCGGCGCGGGTGGCCCGGGCGCCCCGGTAGGCCACCACGGCCGCGGCCACGCCCGCCAGCACCAGCCCGGTGACGGTCTGCGCCGTACCGGGGCCCTCCACCCGGGCCTCGTCGGCGGCGGCGAGCGGCGCGGTGCCGCCCCCGCCCGCGTGCACGGGGGCGATCGGGGAGGCGGGGGTGTCGCCGGGGA
This sequence comes from Streptomyces sp. NPDC005811, assembly GCF_040630405.1. Classification (NCBI taxonomy): domain Bacteria; kingdom Bacillati; phylum Actinomycetota; class Actinomycetes; order Kitasatosporales; family Streptomycetaceae; genus Streptomyces; species Streptomyces sp. NPDC005811. The sequence continues at coordinate 211,294 of NZ_JBEXXK010000006.1, read as the reverse complement.
CCCTCGGCTGCACGGGCGACGGCGACGGTGAGCGGCCCGACGCCACGATCGTGATCCGGCCCTTCACCTGGAAGTCGACGCAGGTGATCTTCACGTCGTAGGTGCCGGCCGTGATCGAGGAGCGGACCCGGGTCTCGCCGACGAGGGTGCCGCCCGTGCCGACGAGGTGGGCGTCGGCGACGAAGGCCGTAGAGGCCGCGGTGGCGGTCCTGCCGCCGCAGCCGCTGACCTTCAGGACGACCTCGGCGCCGGGTGTCGGGGTCTCGGGCGTCACGGAGACGCTGCCGCCCTTGCCGCCGCCGTCCTCGGCGACGGCGTGGGCCGTGGGGAGGAGCACCGCGACGGCAGCCGCGGCGCCCGCACAGAGCGTGACTTTCAGTGAACTCATCGTGAACCTCCAGCTGTCTGGAGACTCCCCCGCGGAGACCCGGTCCGCATCCTCTGGCGGGGTCTCACTGCTCCGTACGGGTGGGTCGGGGCGCCGGACGGGTTTCGGATCCGGCGCCCGGGTGCGGTGTTCCGCGTCCGGCGGGTCAGATCCGGTCGACGAGGTCCGCGATCGAGTCGACGATCTTCGAGGGGCGGTACGGGAAGTTCTCCACCTGCTCGGGCCGGGTGAGACCGGTGAGCACCAGGAAGGTCTGCATCCCGGCCTCGATGCCGGCCAGCACATCGGTGTCCATGCGGTCGCCGATCATCGCGCTGGTCTCGGAGTGCGCGCCGATCGCGTTGAGGCCGGTGCGCATCATCAGCGGGTTCGGCTTGCCGGCGAAGTACGGCTTCTTGCCGGTCGCCTTGGTGATCAGCGCGGCGACGGCCCCGGTGGCCGGGAGGGGACCCTCGGTGGAGGGCCCGGTCTCGTCCGGGTTGGTGCAGATGAACCGGGCGCCGTCGTTGATCAGCCGGACCGCCTTGGTCATGGCCTCGAAGGAGTAGGTGCGGGTCTCACCGAGGACGACGTAGTCGGGCTCGTGGTCGGTGAGGATGTAGCCGATGTCGTGCAGGGCGGTGGTGAGGCCGGCCTCGCCGATGACGTACGCCGTGCCGCCCGGCCGCTGGTCGTCCAGGAACTGGGCGGTGGCGAGGGCCGAGGTCCAGATGTTGTCGATGGGCACGTCCAGGCCCATGCGTCGCAGCCGGGCGTGCAGGTCGCGCGGGGTGTAGATGGAGTTGTTGGTCAGGACGAGGAACGGCCTGCCGGACTCGCGCAGCTTCTTCAGGAAGGCGTCGGCTCCGGGGATCGGGACGCCCTCGTGGATGAGCACACCGTCCATGTCGGTGAGCCACGACTCGATGGGCTTGCGGTCTGCCATGTGCGGGATCTCCTGCCGTAACGCGGGTGCGGCCCCAGCCTAATCACCGCCCGATCTTGAGGGAATGCCCGGAATCGGAGCGTCCAAGGGCTGGGACCGGAGCTGCTCAGTCGCGGCGGCGCGAGAGCAGCAGAGCGATGCCGGCGGCGACGAAGCAGGCGGTGGCGGCGAGGAGGGCGGAGGTCGAGCCGAAACCGCTGCGGGCGAGTTCGGCGGCCTCCTCGGCGAGGGAGGGGGCGCCGGTGGCGCGGGCGGAGGGGGCGGAGGAGGGAGGGACGGGGGAAGCGGCGAGGGAAGCGGCGGGGGTGGTCCCGGGCGCGGTCGGGGCGTCGCTCCCGGTGGACTCCTCGGTCTCGGGCGCGGCGCTCGCCCGGGGCTCGCCGCCCTCGACGGAGAACCGGTAGTCGTTCGACTGTCCGATCCAGTCGCCGTCGTCGCCGTGCCGCTGGACGAGCGCCGCGTTGGCGGTGATGTCGTCGGGCGCGGTGTCCGAGGTGAGCGCGAGCCGTACCTCGACGGTGAGGGTCTCGCGGGGCGCGACCGTGAAGCCGGGGAAGGCGCCGGGTTCCCCGTCGGGGCCGTCGGTGAAGGCGCCGACCAGTTCGTCCTCGTCGGTCGTCTCGAAGCGGACGGGATGCGGCCGGTCGTCCGCGTAGAAGTCCAGGTGGGCCTGGCCGGGCCGCAGGGCGCGCCCGGAGTCGACGAGGACGACGACCGGGTGGATCCCCGCGCAGACGCGGTCGGTGGTGTTGGTGAGGTCGAGGTACCAGGTGCCGTAGCCGCCGCCCGCCCGGTAGGAGTCCGGGCCGCCGTGCAGCCGGGTGGTGAGGGGGAACGCGGCGGCGTCGGGACCGGCGCAGGGCGTGCCGTCCTCGGCGTGCGCGGGCACGGCGAGCAGGGCGGCGGTCGCGGCGGCGACGGCGGCTGCGGTCGCGGCACGGCGGAGGGCGTCGGGCGTGGACACTCGCATGGTCATGTGAGCCTGCCGGGCGGGAGGGGGCAGGGGACGCCGACACGGCCGTACGACGATGTGATGGTCGGGCTTTTCACCCCTTCGGTGCAGCGTGGGTCGCGGCGCTCGAGGAGCCCGTGTCCGCGGGTGCCCTCAGCCGTCGCCCCGTCCGAACACCGGCGCGAGCAGGAGCTGGGCCGCGCCGTCGGCGACCGCCCGGTCCCCGCCCGGGGCGAGCCGCACGGGTACGGCACCCTCGGGCGAGCCCTCCCGGCGGGCGCGGTCGGCGAGCACCGAGGTGACCCCGCGGACGAACGGCCCCGGTGCCGCCGTGACGGTACGGCCGCCCAGCAGGACCAGGTCGATGTCGAGCAGTCCGACGAGGTTGGCGGCCCCCTCGCCGAGCACCCGCGCGGCCTCGCTCACGTCCCCCTTGCCGATGGCCGCCAGGCACAGCGCCTCGACACAGCCCCGGTTGCCGCACCAGCAGTACAGCCCGTCCATCTGGATGACCTGGTGGCCGAACTCGCCGGCGCCGGTGCGCGCGCCCCGGTGCACGGTCCCGCCGATCACCAGCCCGGACCCGAGCCCCGTACCGAGGTGGAGGTAGGCGAAGGAGCCGTGCTCGCCGCCGACGGCGAGTCCGAGGGCGGCGGCGTTGGTGTCCTTGTCGACGACGACCGGCACCCCGAGGCGATCGGCGAGGGCGTCGCGCAGGGGGAAGCCGTCCCACTCCGGGAAGCCGGTGACCCGGTGGAGGACCCCGTGGACGTGGTCGAGCGGACCGGGCAGCGCGACCCCGACGCCGAGCAGCGAGCCGCCCGCGCCGCGCCCCAGCTCCCCGGCCTCCCGCACCACCGTCTCCAGCACCGCCTCGGCACCCGCGCCCAGGTCCAGCGGCACCCGCCGCTCCCCCACCGCGCTCCCGTCGAGATCGGTCAGCACGGCCCGCAGCTCGTCGCGGTCCAGATGGACGCCGACGGCGTGCCCGGCGCCCGGGACCAGGCGCAGCAGGGTGCGCGGTTTGCCGCCGGTCGAGGCGCGCTGACCCGCCTCCGCCGCGAATCCCTCCTCCCGCAGCCGGGCGGTGATCTTGCTGACGGCCTGCGGGGTGAGTCCGGTGCGGTCGGCCAGCTCCAGCCTGCTGATGCCGTCCCGGCCGGCCGCCCGCAGCAGGTCCAGTACCAGCGCGGCGTTGTGGTTGCGCAGGTCCGGCAGGTTCACGCCGGTCGTGCGCCCGCTTCCGTTCGTCCCGTTCACCCTTCCATTCTCCCCCCTGCTTGCACTTTGGCAACAGCGTTGCGAAAGTGGGTCCCATGACTGGACGCAAGACTGGCGAGTCCCCGGTGCGCGTGGGCCTGATCGGCTACGGCCTCGCGGGCTCGGTCTTCCACGCCCCGCTGATCGCCGCCACCGAGGGCCTGACCCTGGACACGGTGGTCACCTCGAACCCCGAGCGGCAGGACCAGGCCCGCGCCGCGTTCCCGGACGTACGGCTCGCCGCCACCGCCGAGGACCTCCTCGCCCGCGCCGACGCCCTGGACCTGGTCGTCGTCGCGTCCCCGAACCGCACGCACGTCCCACTGGCCACGGCCGCCCTGAAGGCGGGCCTCCCCGTCGTCGTGGACAAGCCGGTCGCCGGGACCGCCGCCGAGGCGCGCGGGCTGGCCGCCCTCGCCGACGAGCGGGGCCTGCTCCTCTCCGTCTTCCAGAACCGCCGCTGGGACAACGACTTCCTGACCCTGCGCGCCCTGCTGGCCGACGGCGAGCTGGGGGACGTACGACGGTTCGAGTCGCGTTTCGAACGGTGGCGGCCGCAGCCGAAGGGCGGCTGGCGGGAGTCCGGCGACCCCGCAGAGATCGGAGGTCTGCTGTACGACCTCGGCAGCCATGTCGTCGACCAGGCACTGACGCTGTTCGGCCCCGCCGCCTCCGTGTACGCCGAGGCGGACGTTCGCCGCCCGGGCGCGGAGGCCGACGACGACACCTTCATCGCGCTCACCCACCGCAGCGGCGTCCGCTCCCACCTCTTCATGTCCGCGACCACCCCCCAACTCGGCCCGCGCTTCCGGGTGCTGGGCTCGACGGCGGGCTATGTGAAGTACGGCCTGGACCCGCAGGAGGCGGCCCTGCGCGAGGGCGGGCGTCCCGGGCCCGGCTGGGGCGAGGAACCCGAGGAGCTGTGGGGCCGGGTCGGCGCCGGGGAATCCCCCCTGACCGGCGGCGGCCGACCCGTACGGACCCTCCCCGGGGACTATCCGGCCTACTACGCTGCGGTGACCAAGGCACTGATCGACGGCGGCCCGGGCCCGGTGACCGCCGTCGAGGCGGCCGCCGCCCTCGACGTCCTGGAGGCGGCCCGCCGTTCGGCACGAGACGGAGTGGCGGTGACGCTGTAATGGGCACCCACGAACTGACCCCGAAGTTCACCCCGGAGATCACCCCGACCCTGGAGGAGCTCCAGGCGCAGGAACGACGGCTGGTCTTCCGCCAGTTCACCCACGAGGACGCGTGGGCGCTCGGCTCGCTCCTGGTGGAGATGGCCCGTGAGCGGGAGGCCCCGGTGGCGGTCGACATCCACCGCTCCGGCCAGCAGCTCTTCCACGCGGCCCTGCCCGGCTCCACCCCCGACAACGACGCCTGGATCGCCCGCAAGCGCCGCGTGGTGGAACGCTTCGGCGCCTCCTCCTACCTGGTCGGCACCCGCTACCGCGCGAGGGGCACGACGTTCGAGGAGTCCTCCCGCCTCGACCAGGACGCGTACGCGGCCCACGGCGGCTCCTTCCCGATCACCGTGGACGGCGTGGGAGTGGTGGGCGCGGTGACGGTGTCGGGCCTCCCCCAGCTGGAGGACCACAGGTTCGTGGTCGAGGCCCTGGAACGGTTCCTGGAGAAGTACCTGTAGTCCGGCCGTTTTTCGTCTTGGGGGCGCGGGGAACTGCGCGAGCAACCACACACGGCCCGCACACGCAGTACCCCCGCGCCCTTGGTTTCTCAGGCGTCCTTGAACTCCTGCCGCTGCCGCCCGAGTCCGGCGATCTCCAACTCGACCACGTCCCCGGCCCGCAGGAACGGCTTCGGCTCGGGCGCCCCCAGCGCCACCCCCGCCGGCGTCCCCGTGTTGATCACGTCCCCGGGATACAGCGTCATGAACTGACTGACGTACCGCACGACCTCCCCGACGGGAAAGATCTGCTCGGCCGTGGTCCCGTCCTGCTTCAGCTCGCCGTTGACCCACAACCGCAGCGACAGCTCCTGCGGATCACCGATCTCGTCGGCGGTCACCAGCCACGGCCCCAGGGGGTTGAACGTCTCGCAGTTCTTCCCCTTGTCCCAGGTCCCGCCCCGTTCGAGCTGGAACTCCCGCTCGGACACGTCGTGCGCCACCGCGTACCCGGCGACGTGCGCGAGCCCCTCCTCGGCCGACTCCAGATAGCGGGCCGTGCGCCCGATGACGACCGCCAGCTCCACCTCCCAGTCGGTCTTGGCGGACCCGCGCGGGACGAGCACGGTGTCGTACGGCCCGACGACCGTGTCCGCCGCCTTGAAGAAGATCACGGGCTCGGCCGGCGGCTCGGCACCGGTCTCCCGGGCGTGGTCGTGGTAGTTCAGCCCGATGCACACGATCTTGCCGATCCGGCCCACCGGCGGCCCGATCCGCAGTCCGGTCGCGTCGAGCACGGGCAGTTCGCCGGCCTCGGCGGCCGCGCGGATCCGGCCGAGCGCGGCGGCGTCGGCGAGCAGCGCGCCGTCGATGTCGTCCACGACCCCCGACAGGTCCCGCAGGGTTGCGTCGGCATCGAGCAGCGCGGGACGCTCCGCGCCCGCCGTACCGACTCGCAGCAGCTTCATGATCACCATCTCCGGGTGCAGCCATCGGATGTCTGGCCGATCCTCCAAGCTGCGTGGGCACTCCGCAATACCCGGTTCACGTACTGGACCGTCAGGACCTTGAGGACGGTCATCGGTAGAGCACCGCTCGCTCGACCGCGCTCCACGTCGTGCTGGTGATGACGTACAGCGCGGCGGCCAGCGGAACGACGGCCACGGTGACCAGGGTGAAGAAGGACAGGAACGGCATGACCTTGGTGATCGCGCCGACACCGGGCACGTCCTGGCCGGTACCGGTCTCGGGCAGCGGGACCCGCCTGGCCCGCAGGAAGTTGAACGTGGCGACGGCCGCGACGACGGCGAACAGCGCCAGGTAGACCAGCCCGGCCGGCCCGAACGGCCCGTCGCCGCCCAGCGCGTCGGCCCAGCGGTCGCCGAGCGGCGCGGTGAGGAGCCGGTGGCCGAGCAGGGCGTTGGTCTCGCCGCCGATCGAGGTGCTGGAGAAGAGGTGGTAGAGGAGGAAGAAGGCGGGCACCTGGCAGAGGCTGGGCAGCAGCCCGGACAGCGGGGAGACCTTTTCCTCGGCGTGCAGGTCGAGCACCGCCCGCTGGAGCTTCTCGGGGCTGCGCGCGTGCTTCCTGCGCAGTTCGGCGATCCTCGGCTGGAGCGCCGCCCGGGCCTTCTGGCCGCGGGCCGCCGCCCGGGACAGGGGGTGGACGAGGAGTCGTACGGCAGCCGTGAACAGGACGATCGCGGCGGCCGCCGCGGACGCGCCGAACAGCGGGTGGAGCAGATCGGCGAGGTGCTCGACCAGGGTGGCGAAAGCGGACATGGGTGAGGAGCCCTCCGGGGGTCTCGTCGTGCCGGATCGGTGGAGAAGGGCGGCATGACGACCCGCGCGGGGTCACGGGGAGAAGACGGACGTGCCCTACGCGGCGGTCGCCGGGAGGGCGCGGCCGGGGGCCCGGGGGCGGGGCCGGCCGGAGGCGTCCGGATCGCGTTGCGGCAGGAAGGCCGTACGCCGGGCGCGGTCCTTGATGGCCGTACGCACCCGGGTGGGCGGTACGGCGGGCGCGCTGCGGCTGGCGACCAGGGCGCAGACCGTGAGCGCGGAGGAGGCGGCGGCGGTCGCGGCGAGCGCGACGGCGGCCGAGAGGCTGCCGGTGTCGAGGAGGAGGACGTCGAGGACGAGGAAGAGGAGCAGCGGCGCGGAACGCGCGGCAAGTCGCCTGCGGATCACGTTCCCCCTCCCTCTGCCCCTCGACGGGCTGCCGTGCCCCTCGTACATGTCTGACGTCCGGGACCGGTACCAGGGTTCCACATCCGCCCCGGTCCGGAACTCCCCACTTGTATCAAGGGTTTGACACAAGAAGCCGCTCCCGGCATCTTGTACTCACCACTTGATACAAGCATGCGACCGGGGGACGACATGATCGACACCGTCACGCCCGACAGACTCCTGGCCCGGGCCGACCTCTGCGCCCGCTGGGCCGGGCTCGCGCTCGGGGCGGCTCTCGCCCAGGGGCTGGCCACGATGGACAGCGACGACATGGCCATGCCGTTCGTGGCCGCCGTCACCGCCTTCGGACTCTGCGCGGTGGGCGGGGTCCTGCTCGGCGACTCCCTCACCCCCGCCCCGCAGGACCGGGTCCGCAGGGCCGCCCTCTCCCCGCGCCGGGTCCGCGACCACGTACCGCCGCGGATGGCCCGGCTGCTCGTCCTCCAGTCGGCGTTCCTCGTCCTGCTGCTGACGATCGGGGTCGCCGCGGCCGACGCCGACCGCGCGGGCCACGGCGGCCGGGCCCTCGCCGTCACCTGCGCCGTCGGCCTGACCCGCCGGCTCACCCCCTGGCCGGGCCTCTACTACGCCACCCCGGTCCTGGCCTCCGTCACCCTCGGTACCGCCGCCTGCGCCTGGGCCCTGCGCCGCATCGCCCACCGCCCCGGCGAGAACCGGCAGCGCCACGACCGCAGTTGGGCGATCACCGCGGCCTGGGGCCTGCTCGTCTCCAGCCAACTGCTGCTGGTCCTGGGGATGATCGGCCGGGTGCTGTTCTACTCGCGGTGCGCCGGCATGCTGGGCAACGTCACCGCCCTGGTGATCTACCCGCTGGGCCTGCTGAGCCTGTTCGCCCTCGGCTGGTCCGTGTTCACGATCGTGGTCCCCCGGGCCGTCGACGATGAGTGAGGCCGCCCTCCGGGTCGACACGACCAGCCAGGTTCCGCCGTACGAGCAGATCCGCGCGCAGCTCGCCACCCTGATCCTCACCGGACGGCTGGCCGAGGGCGAACGCCTGCCGACCGTCCGGCAGCTCGCCGCCGACCTGGGCCTCGCGCCCGGCACCGTGGCCCGCGCCTACCGCGAGCTGGAGGCCGCCGAACTGATCCGCACCCGGCGCGGCGCTGGCACCCGCGTCGCGGCCCTCCCCACCGGGCCGGTCCGCTTCGACCCGGCCCGACTCGCCACGCTGACCCGCGACTTCACCGCGTCGGCCCGGGCCCTGGGCGCGAGCACGGAGGCGATCCTCGCGGCGGTGCGGGAGGCGCTGGGGCGGGAGGAGTGAGGGAGGCCGGGGTGGAGGAGGTCGGGTCTCACCGAGGGACGGCCGCGTGCCCCGCGGGAAGGCTCAGGGTGAAGACCGAGCCCGCCCCGGGTTCGCTGGTCGCCCCGGCCGTCCCGCCGTGCGCGGCCATGAGCTGACGGACGATGGCGAGGCCCAGCCCGCTGCCCCCGGTGCGGCGGCTGCGGGACTTCTCCGCGCGCCAGAACCGGTCGAAGACGTGCGGCAGGTCCTCGGGGGCGATACCGCTGCCGGTGTCGGCGACGTCGAAGACGATCCGCCCGTCCTCGCCGGGGGCGGGTTCGCGGCGCGCCGTGAGGGTGACCGTGCCGCCGGCCGGGGTGTGACGGATCGCGTTGGAGACCAGGTTGCCGAGCGCCTGCCGCATCCGCACGGGGTCGGCCTCCAGCCAGAGGACGTCCTCGGCCTTCGTCAGCAGGAGGACCCCGGCCGTGGCCGCCCCGACGCGGTGCGCGGCGGCGACCTGGGCGAGCAGCTCGTCGGCGCGCACGGACTCGGGGTGCAGCCGCAGCGTGCCCGCGTCGGCGGACGCGAGGTCCTGGAGGTCGTCGATGACACGCTGGAGCAGCAGCGCCTCCTCGTGCAGGGAGTCGAGCAGTTCGGGGTCCGGGTCGACCATGCCGTCCCGGGTGACCTCCAGCCAGCCGCGGATGTTGGTGAGCGGGGTGCGCAGCTCATGGGCGATGTCGCTGATCAGCGCCTTGCGCTGGGTCTCCAGCCGCTCCCGCCGGTCGGCGAGGTCGTTGAACGCCTCGGCCAGCAGACCGGTCTCGTCGCGTGTGGTCACCGGGACGCGCAGGTACAGCTCGGGCGGCTGCTGGGCGGCCCGCGTCAGCGCGCGCAGCGGTCGCACGAGCCGGGTGGCGACCACCGCGGTCACCGCCACGGTGAGGGCGAGGACGAGTCCGGCCGCGCCGACGACCTTGGCCTTGTTGGCCGGTGACATGACGAAGCGCGGCGCGACGGTGTCCCCGGTCCCGAGGAACAGCTCGGCCGCGGGCGCGATGTACGGGTCGAGCTGGGCGCGGAACGCCCTGTCCACACACCCCTGCGCCGCACGGCCCGAGGCGGTGTCCTGCCGGTCGCCGTACATCTCGTAGACGGCCCGGGGCCGCAGGGTCCGCTCCCAGGGGTTGAACCGGACGAACAGGGGCGAGTCGAGCTTCACCCGCTCCTGGTCCACACAGGTCCGGGCCGCCTGCGTCAGCGCGTCCGCGGCCTTCTTCTCCGTGGGCGTCTGCACATAGAAGGTGTCGCCGACGCAGTGCTGCGAGTCATTGCCGGAGACGGTCTCCCCCTCGTCGTCGAGGAGCAGCGGACGCCCGGTGGACGTCTGGACGAGCGTGCTCCGCACACCGACCTGGGCCAGGCACTTCTGCTGCTTCCGGGCCGACGCCCGCAACTCGGCGCGCTCCCCGGCCGACAACCGGAAGGGCCCGACGGCCCGCGGATCGATGCCGCTGTTCTGCGCGCCGGGGTCCGTGTAGGTGTCGGTGTGCAGGGGGTCGACGGTGGCCGCCGCCCGGGGCGGCAACGAGGTGCCGTCCGCGGCGGAGTCGACGAGGACCGTGCGGTCCACGGTGGTCAGGGCGATCCGCCGGCCCGTCTTCGCCGACAGGGCGCGTACGGTGCCCTCGACCTCGCGCCAGTCGGCATGGGTGGCGGCGTACCCGCTGAGCCGCTGGAGGATGTCCATGTCGTCGGCGAGGACCTGCCCCTGCTCCTCGCGCAGCGCGCGGGTGGTCGTCTGCACGGCCAGCCAGGCGGTCGCCGCAACCGAGCACACGGCGATGAGGACCGAGGTGATCAGCAGCCGTACGAGGAGACGCTTGTGCAGCGGGACGCCCCGGCTCACCCGCGGTCCCCGCGGAGCTTGTAGCCCACCCCGAACACGGTCAGCAGCCGGGTGGGTCTGCGCGGGTCCCGCTCGGTCTTCTTGCGCAGATTCATGATGTGCACATCGATCGCCCGCTCGGTGGAGGCCCGGTCGATGCCCCGGGTGCACTGCAGCAACTGCCGCCGCGAGAAGACCCGTTCGGGCTCGGAGGCCATGGCGAGGAGGATCTCGTACTCGGCCGGGGTCACCTCGACGAGCACGCCGTCGCAGCGCACCTCGTGCCGGAGGAGATCGACCGAGATCCCCGCGGCCCGCACGACGGGATCCTCGCTCCGGCCCGCGGCGCGCTCGCTGCGCCGCAGGACCGTGCGGATCCGGGCCATCAGCTCGCGCGGGCTGTAGGGCTTGGTCATGTAGTCGTCCGCGCCGATCTCCAGGCCGAGCAGCACGTCGTCCTCGGTGGAGCGGGCGGTCAGCATGAGCACCGGGATGTCGTCGTCGCGGCGCAGCTCGCGGCAGACCGCGTACCCGTCGACGACCGGCAGCATCAGATCCAGCACGACGAGGTCGGGCCGGAGCCGGCGCGCCGAGGCGAGCGCGGCCGAGCCGTCGTGGACCACGGCGGCGGTATGCCCCTCCTTCAGGAGGGAACGGCGTATCAGTTCCGCCTGCTTCTCGTCGTCCTCGGCCACCAGCACGTATGCGCACACGCGGCCGATGCTAGGCGGACGCGGAGGTGGACAGCCGGGCGGAAGAGGCTTTGGAGAGGCTTCCCACATGCTCATGGCTTCCTGACATTCCTGTGCCGGGCCCGGCCCGTCGGGTGGCGCCTCAGCGGCTGAGCGAGGCGGCGTCGCCCATGACGACGACGGGGTTCAGGTCGGGGTCGAGTGCGCGCAGCAGCTCTTTCATGTGGTCCTCGCTCAGGCCGACACAGCCGTGCGTGGGGCCGCCGTGGTCGACGTGCAGCCAGATGCCGCCGCCGCGCCCGGAGCCGAGCGGCCGGGCCGGGTCCAGGGGTGACGTGCCCGGCGTGCGGTTGTAGTTGATGGCGATCACGTAGTCGAAGGAGCCCGCCAGCGGCTCCCCCTCGAAGCCCGTACCGGACACGGTGAAGCCGCCCGAGCGGTCGTACGGCAGCCGGGACCCGGGGTCGGGGAGCAGCCCGCCGGCGTCCGTGAGGCCGAAGACACCGATGGGTGAGCGCAGGTCACCGGCCATGTGGTGAGCGCTCCACCCGTCGCGGGCGTTGTGCGCGGCCCAGCTCGCCCCGGCCCGCCAGCCGTCGTCCGTGCGCTCGTACAGCACCACGGTGGACCGCGACGAGTCCTCGTCAAGGCCCGTCACGACGACGGCCTGCCGGGCCTCGGACGGCACCTCGGCCAGGGTCTTCGGCCCGAGGCCCGGAAGCTCCTGCGGCAGCCGCCGCGCCACCGTCTTCGGGGCGGGCGCGTCCTGGAGGGAGACCTCGGGCAGGGCCGACGTGCCGCTCCGCGCGGGGGCGGTCGACTCCGGTGCGGGGGCGGAGGCGGCCGACCCGTGTCCGGGGGCGGCCGCCGCGGGTCCGGAAGCGGCTGCCGCACCGCCCCCGCATCCGGTGAGCAGGAGCGACGCGGCCAGGACGGCGATCGGAACGCACAGCGCCGCCGGTCGCGGGGCAAGGTGGTGGCGGATGGACCTGATCATGCGTCGACCCTGACCGACACGTATGAGGAACCGGTCAGGTTCTGGTGCGCGTTCGGTCTCCGCGAGGTAAGGGCGCTGCTGCTTTCAGCCGCTAGCCGCGGGGCACCGCCGAGACCAGCTTCCCCCACACCACCAGCCGGTAGCGCGAGGTGTACTCGGGTGTGCAGGTGGTGAGGGTGAGGTAGTGGCCGGGGAGGGTGTAGCCGTAGGCGGGCTCGGTCAGGGAGCGGGGCACGGGCCGGATGACGCCCGCGTCACGGGGTGAGGTCCGCGGCAGGATCTGGTCGACGGTGTAGGTGTACGTGGTGTTCCTGGTCTCCACCTCCACCGTGTCGCCCTTCTTGAGGCGGTTGAGGTACCGGAAGGGTTCACCGTGGGTGTTGCGGTGTCCGGCGAGGGCGAAGTTCCCTGCCTGGCCGGGCTGTTGGGTGTGCGTGTAGTGGCCGACGTACCCCTTGTTGAGGACCTTCCGCTTGTCGGTGCCCTCGGCGACGGGCACGCGGAGACCGAGGCGGGGGACGCGGAGGACGGCGTAGGCCTGGGAGGCGCGGGGGGACGTACCGCCGCCCGAGCCGGACGTCGCATCGGACGCCGTACCGGATGCCGTATCGGATGTCGTACGGCCCGTGGGATCGGAGCCGGACGAATCCGCGGAGGAACCACCGGACCCCCCGCGCGCAGGGGTGCCCCACTCCCGCTCCAGCGCCTCCACCTTCCGCTCGGCGCCCTCCCGCGCCTCCCGGTTGGTCCACCAGAGCTGATGGGCGACGAGCAGGAGCACCAACACCCCAGCCGTCACGAGAAGTTCGGCTCCGCTCCAGAGCACCCGCCGGTACCGGGCCCGCCGTCGCAGCGAGCTGTGCTGCACGAGGGGAATCCGCACGCTGCGCACCATCGGGGCACCATAAGGCCGTACGGACAAGGTCTCCAGACCCGTACATTCACGACCTGCGTGTTCGCCCCCTCGCACTTCCTCCATAGGTTGGAGAAAGGGCTGTCAGAACTCTCGACAACCCCAGGCGCCACACCCGATGCTTCGTTTCGGCCGCACGGGACCGGCCACAACTCGGAGCGGAGTAGTCATGATCCGACGCAGAACACTCCTGGCCGCCACCGGCGGCGCCCTCTTCGGCGGTGCATTGGCGACGGGCACCGCCCACGCCGACGCGACCATCGCCGTCAGCCCGTCGACGTCCTACGGCACCTGGGAGGGCTGGGGCACCTCCCTCGCCTGGTGGGCCAACGTCTTCGGCGCCCGGGACGACTTCGCCGACGCCTTCTTCACCACCAACTCGGTGACCTACAACGGCACGAGCCTGCCCGGCCTCGGGCTGAACATCGCCCGCTACAACCTGGGCGCGTGCAGCTCGAACACGGTGAGCGGCCAGTCGATGGTCGCCTCCGCCAACATCCCCGCCTTCAAGCAGATCGAGGGCTACTGGCAGGACTGGAACAACGAGGACCCCACGTCCTCGGCCTGGGACTGGACGGCGGACGCCACCCAGCGCGCGATGCTCCAGAAGGCGGTGGCGCGCGGCGCGACCACCGAACTGTTCGCCAACTCCCCCATGTGGTGGATGTGCCTGAACCACAACCCGTCGGGCGCCTCCGACGGCGGCAACAACCTCCAGTCCTGGAACTACCGCCAGCACGCCTCGCACCTGGCCGCGGTGGCCCTCTACGCCAAGAACAACTGGGGCGTGAACTTCGCGACGGTCGACCCCTTCAACGAGCCCTCGTCCTCCTGGTGGACGGCGACCGGCACGCAGGAGGGCTGCCACATGGACGCGACGGTCCAGTCCGCCGTCCTGCCGTACATGCGCAGCGAGCTGGACAAGCGCGGCCTGACGTCGACGAAGATCTCCGCGAGCGACGAGACGAACTACGACCTGGCCCGCACCACCTGGAACTCCTTCTCCTCCACCACGAAGGGCTACGTCAACCGGGTCAACGTCCACGGCTACCAGGGCTCGGGCGGCCGCCGCGACCTCCTCTACACGGACGTGGTGACCACGGCCGGCAAGGCCCTGTGGAACTCCGAGACCGGCGACAGCGACGGCACCGGCTACACCATGGCCTTCAACCTCCTCTACGACTTCCGCTGGCTGCACCCGACGGCATGGGTCTACTGGCAGGTCATGGACCCGACGGCGGGCTGGGGCGTGATCAAGTACGACGCGAGCACGCTGACCGCCGGCGCCGTCGAGACGAAGTACTACGTGATGGCCCAGTTCAGCCGCCATATCCGCCCCGGCATGAAGATCCTCGACACGGGCGTGAGCAACGCGGTGGCCGCCTACGACGCGACGGCGAAGCGCCTGGTCATCGTCGCCCTGAACACCTCGTCCTCCGCCCAGACCCTGACGTTCAACCTCTCGAACTTCACGACGGTGACCGGCGGCACGGGCGGCCTGGTCCCCCGCTGGTCCACCCTGACGACGGGCGGCGGCGACCTCTACAAGGCCCGCTCGGACACCTACCTCAGCGGCAAGACGGTGGCCCTGTCCTTCCCGGCGAAGTCGGTGCAGACACTCCAGGTGGACAACGTGACGATCTGATCACACGGAGCGATCCCGGGGGCCTGTGCCCGGCCGCAGGCCCCCGCCCACCGCAGGGCGGGCCTCCCGGCCCCCCTGCCCCCCCTGGCCTCCCCGGCGTTCCTGGCCTGCAGATCTCTCACCTTTGTCACCGGTGGGCAGTACGGTGTCGTGCATGCGCCCCGACACGCCCGCCGAAAACGTCGACCACACCGCCGAAGCGGCCCGCCTGGAGCGGACCGCCGGCCTGTACCCCGAGGACGCCGAGCCGCTGCTGCTCCAGGCCGCGGCCCACCTGGAACTCTCCGGCGACCGCCCCGCCGCGAGCACGCTCTACGACCGCCTGCTCTCCTCCACCGACGGCGGGGACGGCCTGGACAACCCCCACCTGGTCCGCGCCCTCAAGGCCTCGAACCTCTGGGAGTACGGCCACGAGGCCGAGGCCCGAGCCATCATCGACGGCATCCGCGCGGCCGCCCCGCGCGACGCGGCCCCCTGGGTGATCGTCGCGGAGTCCCTGGAGTCCCACGACGAGCTGGAGGCGGCGGAGGCGGCGTTCACGGAGGGGGCGAGGGTCCTGCTGACCGACGTACCGGAGCCCCCGTACGCGACGCACGCCCTGCTGTTCGGCCGCCACCGCGTACGGCGGATGCTGGGCGCCGCGCACGACGAGTGGGACGCGCTGGCCGACACCCTCCACTCCTCCCCGGTCTCCCTGGACGAACTCCACGACCCCAAGCGCGTCTGGTCCCTGGGCTCGGACAACCCCGCGGAGCTGGAAGCGGAGATCTCCCGCCTCCGAGCCGAACTGGGCACCTACCGCGAGGCCCTCTCCCGCCCGTTCCCGGTGGCGGTCCTGCACTGGCCGGCGGGCGAACTGACAGAACTGGTGAGCGCGTATCCGGCACTGTCGGCGGAGTACGCCTCGCACGAGGAGCACCTGTCGACGATAGAGGCGTCGCTCCGCGAACTGGCCGGCTCCGGCACCCCGAATCTGGGCATCGTCACAGCGACGGTCCCCTCTTACGAGGCCTTCGCCGCGTCGGAGGGCACGTCCCCGGGGGACACCGACCTCCTCCCCCAGTACGCGACGACACTGGCGGCCCGGGGGCGGGCTGTGGCTTGGCCGCCGCAGCGGGGGGCGTCCTGCTGGTGTGGGTCGGAGTCGGCGTATGACGGGTGCCACGGGGTGGCGGGCTGAGGCCAGGCACGGGATGCCCTCGCGCGGTGCGTTCGAGCGTGGGCCGCGGGCGCCGAGTCGGCCCGGCGCAGGTCCTAAGTCCGGCGCAGGGACGCATCTCGGTCCCTGGCCCGATGGGGGCTCGGCGGCGGGCGGCTAGCGTCGGGTGACATGAACATCGACGGCACGCTCGACGAGGCTTACGAACGGCTGCATCGGACGGGACCGGAGTTCGAGGGCTGGTTGACCAACCACGGCCCCATGGCGGTGGAGTCCATGGTCCGACGCGGACACGCGCGCCAGGTCCACCGCTGGCTGGACCTCTACATGCGCCGACTGGACGACCGGCCGCGCGGCACCGCGCCCCTCACCGCCGACGGATGGCGCACGGCACTCGGGGACCCACGCCGCCTCGGTGACTGGCTCGTGTTCTTCGAACGCGAGGTGATCGAACAGCCCTGGCGCACGGTGCTGGAAACGTGGTGGCCGCGGCTCCTGCCCGGCATCGCGGCCGGCGCCACCCACGGGGTGATCCGTACCGGCCACGCAGTCCACGCCCTGCTGGACCACGAGGACGCACCACGCCTGGCCGAGCTGGGCCAGGCGCTCGGCTACTGGGCGGCGCGCTGGCAGCCCGTCGCGTTCACTCCCCCGTCCGGGACCGCCGACCCGGCGTCCGCCCTCGCCGCCGTTCCACGCGTGCCCGACCAGAGCGCGGGCATCAACCACCGGCTCGACCAGCTCACCGACCTGACTGACTGGCCCACCGCGCTGGCCGCCCTGACACCCGCCGCCGACGCCGAGCAGGCCCGGCACCTGCTGGCCGACCTGACGGCCGCCGCCGGCGTGCGCTACCTCCCGAACGCGCACGGCAGCCCCGTCATGCTGGTGCACGCCGTGACCGCCCCCATGGCCGTCCTGCGCACCCTGCCCGCGCTCCCCCGCACCCAATGGGTCATGAGCCTGCACGCGGCCTGGGCGGCGAGCGCGGCCGTGACCGCGGCCTACACCCCCGCCACACCCGCGCCTCGAAACACCCTCCCCACCGCCCCCGAGTCGGTGGACGAGGTGTTCGCCCTCGCGGTCCGCCACCAGGACGAACACGTCATCAAACTCGCCGACACCTGCGTCGACGTACACCGCAGCACGGGCCACCCGGACGCGCTCGCGGCGGTGATCCGCGCGGCGGAACTGATCGACGAGCTCTGAGGCCGCCGTTGACGGGAACCAGCGCCCCGCCCCGGTCCGCCGCCAGCCGCCAAACCCTCCAGGCGTGCCTTCGAAGCACCCTGCGCCCTCCACCCGGCTCAGAACGCACCCAACCCCAGGGCACACCCCCTGGGCCCCCGCCTTCCCCGGGCCGCTCGCTCGCTTCTCCCCCGTGCTGGAGCGGGTCGGGTCAAGGGTGGCCCGAAGGGCCATCGGCACAGCCGACGCGCAACGCAGCGCAGCGGAGTGAAGCACCCTTGACGCGACCTGCGGAAGCACGACACTCCCAAAGAACCGAGTGGCCCTACGGCTCAAAGAAATACCGCCCACAGCAAAGACCTCCGACCGTAGGACGGCTGCATGACCTCGTCGGGTCCGCATTCAATCGTCCCCGCCCCCGTCGCCAGCCGGCTCACAACCGCCTTGTCAGCCCCGCCGGACGCCAGCTCAGGTGCCAAGCCATCCGCAGCACAGCCGGAGGGCAAGGTTCGCGACTCCTGGAACATCGCAGCTTCGGCGACTGAGTGATCTGCAGGTACCCACTGCCAACTATTTCATTGCGCGAAATCATTTTCTCAGCAACGCGGTTCGGGCCTCGGTTCTAACCGCTCTCACCAAGTGCCCGAGGTCCGCCTCCGACGCCGAGTCCAAGTCGAGAAACGCCGTAAGCCGGAGAAGCCGCATGAGGCTCTGCCGCAGCACCTGTTGGGAGGGCACACTTCTGTCGGTTTGATCCTCTTGGTGGGCCCTCACAATGGCCCGCACCAACGCTGGTGAAGCGGCAAGCGCAGAGCGTCTGGCCATGATTTGGTCGATGTCGTTCTCGCCGAGGACGTACAGGAGATGGTGGGGGTCGTCTGCCATCGGGTCGTGGAGGACTTGCGCCCGAGTCCAGAGACGGGCGCATGCGTGTCGGGTCAGATCTGTCCCCTTGAACCGGTCCGCTGTGTAACCGCGGTTCGAGTCTGCCGGCCATCTCCAGGCGCATACGTCAGGAAGCAGCACTAGCGCGAGGAACGCCCACACCTGTCGTTGGGAGGCCTCGCCCGGCACCATTCGACACTGTCTGTACAAGATCCGGGCTGTCTCACGGTCGAAGTTGCTCCCCTGCGCGATGGACGGGGGGATGGGAAAGCCCTGTCCGAGGGCCGCGCGCAGGATCGCGTCTCGGAGTTGGTCGAGTTCCTCCCGGGTGATCCGACGGCCCCCGGTGGCCGAATACACGGCCCGCGGGGAGTTATTGGCGACGATGGTTCCGTGTCGGGCTGGCGGGGTCTCGTGAAGTAGACGAAAGCGGCGCTCCGTCTCACTGGGGAGCAGGCGCGGATAGAGCAGGCTCATACCGTGGCCTCCCTTGGGAATCTGACACCAGCGTGGACGTCGGCGCGGAAGCGAGAGGGGTCTCTACGTCGTTCGTCCCGGAGCCGTTTGATCGCTTGCTCGGCGGACTCTCCCGGACGGGCCAGGTAGGTGCGCACGAGCGCACGTACCAGCCCCGCCATGGTCAGGTCGCCATCGGGATCATCGGACGGCGTTTCGTCCACGAACGCATCGTCGTCCAACGCGCGCCCCACCAGATCGGTGACGATGTCGGCCTCCAATACGCTCCAAAGCACCCCGGACAGCTCGCTCTGGGTTGCCTCCATGGCCTGCTTGACCGCAGGGTTGTCCTCGTTGAGGAGCACCAGCAAGCTGCCCATGGCGGCTTGCTGCCAGTCGCCACCGTCCATGCTCACGTACCACGCCGAGGCCTCCGGGAGCCCTGCCTCCCGGAAGGACACCGGCGCGACCGGCAACAGTCCCGCCCCGCCCTCCAGATGCATGCGGACCTGATCACTCCACAGGATCGAGCCCGCTCGGTTCGCGACGAAGGGTTGGGAGGCGGGTAGATCCACGGCCAACTCGATCAAGGTCTCAACTGTCAAAAATCCGCCAAGCTGACTGCTGTCGGCCGAGATCTGCACCTCGCACACAGCGCGGTCAGCGCGGATCGGCAAGTCTTCCGCGTAGGCCGACCGACGGAGGAGGGACGTCGATGGCCAGTAACGCACGCACAGGCGCAGTGGCGCCTCAGATACCAGTCCACAGTCTTCGCGGAGTTCGGCGAGGTCAATCTCGACCACCCGCCCCAAAGCAACGTCGGTCGAGTAGTCCCACGTGGTGAGCGCCGCAGGGGCGGGCTCGCCCGTTGTGTCCCCCAGCCTCCATAGTCCGGCTCGAACTCGCCCAGCCGGCCTGCGATAGGGCCACGCGCGAACACTCATGAGCGACCCGCCACGTTGATGTCTATGAGCACGTCGGCGACTGCGGTGATGAGCATGTCGACGTCGATGGGGCCGCCAGCGTGATACAAGACCTCTCCGGTCACTAGGCGAGCCACCGTCGGTATGCGCCAGCCGTAGACAACGGGTTGCATCGCGCCTGCAGGCGACTGGCCTTCTGCACCACCGTCCCCGGTCAGCACATGTACACGACCTTCCACCCGGTCCGGACCGTGAAGTCGCACCATCTGCACGACGAACGGCATTCCGTCGATCACTTCGAAATGGGGGTCGGCTAGCAGGGTGGGCCTGCGGACAACACCCTGCCTGCGGCCGCCACTGTGCTCCCAACCCCCACCGCCTTGCCCGGCATCGCCACGCGGGGGCAGCCCTGGGGTACTCGGCGGGGGCGGCGATCCGGAGGGGCCATCAGGTGTCACGGGCAATGTGGTTCGCGATGTTCCCGGCAGAGGGCTGGAGGCGAGCACTGCGGCCCCCGTCCCCCCGGGACCGGCCAACAGATGTCCCAACCGTTGCGCCACCGAGCCCATCGCGTAGGCGCCGACTTTCACTGCTCGCCGTGCCTGCGCACCGCTGAGCCTGTCGCACTGTTCCTTTAGACGCCGCCCTGCGGTACGAACGAAGGTCGCCTCCCGTCCTTGCAGTTGCTGGTACTCCCATGCATCGTGAGTCGGCGGTTCTGCTCGCGCGAACGTCTGGTCCAACTCGTCGGTCACCTTGAACACAGCAGCGTAGCCAGCGTCCGGATTCGACCTCTCTGGACCGGAGTGGTAACGGACCACGAGCTCAGGGCTGCGAAGCAAGCAGACGTGGTGAGGTGCTCCCTCAATACCCAGCTCACGAGCCGCCGGAGAGATCACGGTCGCACCAAAGGTGTAATCATGGGCGAACTGCCCCAAGTCCTTGCGGGGTTTACCACAGATCAGTTGCTGCCCCACTCCTTCGACGACCTTGCGGTAAGCGGAAGCGAAGAAGGCGAGCGTTGCATCGGAGTCGGCGTCCGGCACGGCGACCTCTGCGCCATTGGCCGTGACCGCGACCGCCATGCGCACGGCACGCTCGGGGAGCGTGATCGGCCACAGGTTCCAGGCCGCAGCGTCGGCAAGGAAGGCACCCGCCTCCGGCACGGACAATTCTGGCGTCGTATCTGAGTCCGGTAGCGAAGGATCAGCCAGGTCGGGATCGACCACGACGAGAGTCGTGCCGGTCTCATCGGACTGAAATCCCGGAATGCCCAACTCGCGTGCAACAGTGTCTGCTTGAGAGCCTTCCAGAGGCTCGCAGTGTTCCTGTTCCGGGAGGCCCCACCAGTGTCGTCCGGTGTAGCGCGAGTTTCCGTCCCAGAAGGATTCTCGAATCGCAACACCGATGAAGCGGGAACGCAGTCGACCATCGTCGCCTTCAAAGCGTGTATAGACGAGTACGCATCCGACCTTCGACAATTGGAACAGAGCGCTCTTGCCATAACCGTACGTGCCCCCGCTCGACGCGTTCGAGACGCCGTCGCGGTCACCACTATTGAGCACGAACCGCGCCCATTCCCTCCGCGAAGTCCTCCCGGCGTCGGACCTTGTCGGCCCGGCCAGACCGGTTGTGCCCCTGTCGGAGACGGCGAGGTACCGGATGGGAGCCGCCTGGGTGAGCGATCGGAACATCCGGTTGTGATGTCCCACGTTCGATGACCCGCTGGAGAACATGCGGCGCCATGCACCGACGCGCCCGGGCCCCACGGTGCTCAAATCGAGCCGGAAGCGCACGATGGGGTGCTCAGGTCGGCGGGCATCCCACGAATTCTGGGCTGCTTCACGAACGAAGAGGCTCAGGCGGGAAAGGCTGGGACGACCGAGCTGACTCAGGAGTCCGTTCGCGGTGATCCCGCCATCAGCGCGGAAGGGCTGCGCATACCAGCCGGGCTCAGTCACAGATCGGCCCCCAGGCGCTCCAGTACGGTCCCACGCTCAGTAGCGTACGAGACGGTGTCGAGGTCTATGCGGTATTCCAGGCCATGGACTCCGACCGGTATGGATGCGTCCACGAAGCTCTGCGGGGTGATGCGAGGGAAATCCCCCGACACCTCGAACCAGCGTTGCTCCGTGGCGAGGAAGCGGATTTGAGCGACCTCCCCTTCGTGGTCCTGCGGGAGGCCTAGTGCAGCCAGACGCGTCTCCAACACGCTCAGATCGTCAATCCTTCCGCGACACTCTGCGAGCATTTCCGGAACCGATCGGGCACCGGGGCCGGTCGACTCCGCTATCCGCATCCACGCGAGCGTGAGTGTGCCTTCCGCCGGCGCCTCCAACTGGTCCGCGCCGTGTATGTGAACGACACGTCCCTCGGCCGACATGCTGCCCTTGACCTCGATGGCGTGGTGGTTGCTGCGGAAATCCTGGGGGCAACCTAGCGGCCCCAGCCAAGCACGGACGGTTCGAGGATCCACACGCAACAGGTCTTCCAGCACGAGAAGTTCGGCGAACAGGCCCGCAAGCCGAGGAATCGTCCACCGAGTGGTGCTATCTCCAAGCAGGAGCCGCCAAGCATGCAAGGTACGAACGATGAGTGAGGGTGCTCGCCGAGGTTCCGTCGCTATCAACCCAGCCAGATCCGCCACCAGTCCTGTGAACGTGCCAGCCAGATCGCTTCTTCGGCAGATGATATCGGCGTATCGGATGGGAAGTTCGTCATCGCGCGACAACGTGCGGGTGGTGAGGTGGACGCCCGCACTGCGCACGTCATCGTCGACTTTGTCTCCAGCCCCAAGGGGCACCAGCAGATGGCGCAGTCCCTCCGCGTCACGACCGAGTCGGAGCGGACCGTGGGGGGTCGCGACCTCAAGCCCAACAGTGATCATCGCGCCATCGGCCGAGTTGGCGGCCTGTTGATCAAGTCTGTTCCACAGCCCCTCAAGGAGATCTCTCAGACGGAGAGAGGCGAGTGACCAGCGGTGCTCGTTCATGCAGCCCCCTCGGGTCCATCCTGGTCCTGCTCGAGCACCGAGAGGTCTTCCTCCTCGTCTTCGCCCGCGGAGGGGAACACGCGTGATAGGTCGGCCTGAAGGTAGTCGTATTCGACACTGAGGTCCTGCCCCCTGGTGGGCCTCGGGAAGACCAAGGCGACGCCCCAAACGGCCTCGCCAGGTGCATCCAGAGGGGCGCGACCTTCCACCGGCGCCTCCTGTCCGTTCTTGCGAACGATCGGGACCGGGGCCTTGGCATCGATCGGGTAAAGGAGGATCAGGCCGCGCTCGGGTTGTTGAGCCACCCTCAAGCGCTGGAGCAAGGTGCGGTTCACCTTCTCCTCGCCCTCCGGGATACGGAGGTCCAGGGCCTCGTCGCGAGAACCTGTGAGGGTCTTAATGTCGGCGACGGACTCTTCAGCGCTCGGCTCGAGGCGGGTGCGGACCACCAGCTCGACCGCGGCACCATGCGGCAGCTTAATCCGACCAGAGGCACCGGCCGGCTTCTTGCCGATCACTCCTACGTTCCAGAGAGCCAAGGCGCCCGAATTCTTGTTCCTCTTGACGATGTAGTCCTGCATCAGATTGCGAGCGGCATCCAATGCCTTGGGGTGGAACTGGTATTCATCGATGAACGAAAGAACATGATCAAGTGGCACCTCACGCCACAGGGCTCGGCCGCCAGCGGTGTCGTCATCAATCTTTCCTTCTCGATGTGACGCTGCCAGCAGTCGTGACACAGCCGCGGAATTGTCAGCGTGCCACTGCTCGTCTTCGGCGTTCTTTCTACGCGGGAAGTAACGAGTCTCGACGAGTTGCCCCCCGTACGATGCCGCCGCCCTCACAGCACTCTTAGACTTCGAAGGAGCAGTCACCTTCATCTTCGGGTGGCACCTGATGCGGGGCGCCAGGTCGAGAGGGGTGAGGTGTTCGGTGAGGTAGCGATCGATCTCGATGCGCATCTCCGCCTCGACTGTCGCAAGGTGAGCGAACCAACGCCGAGTCTCATCAGGCATGTAAATACGCGGGAGATCTTCGTAACCCGGACGATACCCGAACCAGCGACCCATCTGGAGGAGCGTGTCGTAGACATTGGACGACCGGACGAAGAAGCTAACCACGAGGCCCTCGAGGGTGAGCCCTCGAGAGAGAGTGTTGCCGCCCACGGCAATTACGTTGACCGGTCCGGATTCATAATCGAGGCGATCGGCGCTTCGATAATGGTCCATGACGATCTTCGTTGATGAAACGATTCCGCCCAATTCCGAAAAGATAGCCTCGAATTCGAACCGCCGATTTTCGCCCACAGGTTCGACGCGATGGGACTCTTCATACCAAAGATCCCTCAGTTCGACCACGACGCCGCTGCGCTCGCGAATCCCTTGAATAACCTCGTCCTTGAGGGCATGGACAACGGGTCCGTAGGAATCGTGAACACGCGTGTCAGAGTGGGCATGGATCAGCATTGAGGAATGCTTATCGCTTTGCCCCCGAGCATGACGCGCAGCGGTGGCCAGCCAGAACCAGAAGACAGCACGGCGGAGAGAAGAAGTCGCCTTAGGGGCAAAGACGGGAACATCGGCCTTTTTTACAGGCCTCAAATCTCCGAGTTCTTCGTCGGGAATACTCCGGATCATGTCGAGTCCCCCCGGGACTTCAGACGGGTCCTCGTGATCGAGCGGGTTCCGACCAAACAGGGTCTCAGGCCCCTGGTATTGCTCGCCGCGTGGCAAGCTGAGGATGAAATCCCGAGGGTAGAAATCTTCCTCATCCATCGGGTCGACGAGAAGATTGGCGAAAGGCGTCGCCGTGTAACCCACGTAACAGACCTTGGGAATGCGGCCCATCACATCGCGAATAAGCGGATTGATCCGGCGCGTGGCGAGGGTCGCCTGATCGGCCTCATCGTCGATGATCAGCGTGGGGCAGTTGCCGAGCTGTTCTCGCGCTTCCTCAAGCCAATCACGCAGCTTCTTGAGTACCGGACCGTTCTTCTTGACCACCAAGAGCAGATGTTGGTCCTTGGACGCGAGAAAAGATTGGGCGTTGGGAGGCGGTTGGAAGTCGTGCTCCGGCTTGGTGATCTGATGCCATAGCGGTGGATTGAGATCGACAAGATCACGGATGAGGCGGGTCTGGGTCTGCCGCCGCAGCGAGTTGTGGACGCCGGACAGCACGATGAACATGCGGTAGCCGCGGTCTGCAGCCTTACTCACCACGGCCGTGAAGTTGCTCGTCTTCCCGGACTGAACATGTCCGATGACGAGACCGCGAGAGCGGAAGGTTGGGGTGGCAGGGTGATCGAGCATCGCGACGACGCGATCGGAGGCTTCGTCGACCTTTTTGACCTCGTCCGGGCCGAGCTGCCGCCTCAGACGCCTCTCAAACGCGGGCCAGTTCTTGTCGCTGGCCCGCGAACCCCCATACCAGGGGACGGCGTTCTCCCTCCCCAAGGCAAGCGGCTCACGGAGACTGACGATCTCCGTCATGGCGGCTTCATGTCGCCGCAACATCTCTTCAATCACTTCGTCGGGCACAAAGAGATCGCGCAACTGCTGAGTGGCGTCGTGCGGGAGCATCCCGTCCAGCATGCTCTGAAAACGCGACCAGGCTGCATCCATACGTGGGTTGCCCACCATGCCTCACAAATGATCATGGTCGGCCAGCATCGCTGCGACTGGCCGATATGCGACGTCCTTCCAGGACTTACGCTACCGACCAGCACCGACAACGGCACCACGTCCGTCGATTCGGTTCACTTCGCGAGGCGAATTGATCACAACCTGTCAGCTCGTCGTCGGCCGCGACCAGCCGTCCACCCGAGACGGGACAGGCCGCGCCGGGAACGAACCAGGCTTCAATGGCAGTTTCCACCCGCAGAGGGATCATCACCGACACCCTGCACGCAATCAGCTCAGACCGGTTGCTCCATGGGGAGGGGAGCTTGAAGCGGAATCGTCCTCTCGATATCTGAGCCTGTCCCGCGGAACCCCGCAGGCAGCGGCGCCGACTCCGGTGCGGCTGCCCGACATTCGATGGCTTTCTTCACCGCAGCGTCGCGAGCCTCGTCCCCCAGGTATAGCGCCGCGGCAAGGACATGAACGGCTAGCACGGGCGGGACGGCATTGCCGATCTGTTGAGAAGGGTCGCTGCCCTGCCACGGAAAATCCTCGGGAAAGCTCTGCAATTGACCGGCCTCGGCATCAGTGAAACGCCCCTTGGGATCAGGGTGGCCCGGAGGCCCCACCTTGTTCCTGCGGATCTTGCCCGTGACCGTGAACGCTGGCTCGTCATGCCGTCGCCTACCGCGTTTGGCGGGGTCGCCGCCAGTCCCGTAGTTGGACTTGACCTCAAACGGTGCCGCACGACGGAGCACATCGCCCATCGTCACGCAGGGCCGCTTCGTCTCGTCTTCCGGGTTGATCTTCTTGCGGAACGCGCGATGCGTCTTCTCCGGCAGCATCGCCGGTCCGGTGCCCCTGAGACGAGCGACCAAGACCGCACGTTTGCGGGTTTGCGGCACCCCGTATTCCTCGGCGTGCAGCACATCGGCGACCGCCGTGTAGCCATTGCGCCTGAGGATGCTGCCGAAGGCCTCCCATACCGGCAACACGGTGGGTACCTGTTCCAGCACGATCGCTTCATACGGTCGCCCGTCCTTCAGCGCGGCCAGAGCCCACCTCAACGGTTCCAGGACCAAGCCCGTACGGCCCTCGTCGCCGGGCGCTGCAGCCAGCTTGGCAAGCTTCCTTTCGACGTTCTTCCCCTTGGCCATGAGGTCGGCCAACCCGAGCACATCGTCTAGTGCTCGGCGTCCGGCGCCCCCGGAGCGGCCGCCCGCGACCGTGTACGTCTGACAGGGCGGTCCGCCAGCCAGGATTCTCGCGTCCGGGAAGTCTGCCGGGCCGAAGCTCTTTACGTCACCGGGCTTTGTGATCAATCCTGCCGCATCGCGCGTCGCGCAGGCCAGGGCATCCAGTTCGATGCCCGTTACTGGGACACCCAGCCACCCGGCAGCCACGTCCAGCCCACCAGGACCAGCGAAGAGATCCACAATCTGGTGGTCGGGCACGTAGTCTCCAGGCAGTAAATGGTCTGCGGAGGCGGTCCGAGGATGTCGCGAACGGGGCCGCCTCGATCTCCCCCACAGGATCGCCTTCGTCGATCCGACACAATAACCCCTGTTCACGGTGGCCGGCCACCGTGGCAGGCTATTGCCATGCCGAGTCGACACCGATACCCGGGGGTCGTGTTCCGTCCGCCTCCTCAGCTTCACGAACGCGCAAAGCAAGCAGTCGCCGAGGTTGGCTCGGACATGAACGCGCACGTCATCGAGTTCCTGCACTGGCTTGTAGGCGATACGGAGAAGCTCCCTGCCCGCCCATTGCCGCCAGACAAGCCGGGCAAGGGGTGATCACAGTCGCGGGCTTCACCCAAGGCGGTCGGTCGAACTGCGCCCGGGGCGTCAGCACCCCCATCGCCTTCCTTGCCGTTCAGATCACGCCCGCCAACCTCGTCGCGACGCGTCGCCTTGCCACAGGCCCCGCGAATGCGGAAGGGCTTCAGGCGCAGGTCACTGTGGAGGGCCGATGCACTCCCTCTTACAGACCTCGATTCCCGCCGGTTGGTCACGACTCGTGCGGGCCAGTCTGGCATGCGGAAGCGGCAAGTGAGCCTGAGCCGTCAGGAATGGGCAGTAGCCGGCCTCTGCGAACGGTGCGCTCACCTTGAGGTTTCTTGAGTTCTCGGTTCAGCCAGGCGTACACCTCCTGCACTCGTCGCGCAGCGATCTTCGGATCCTCGTGCTCCCACACCCGGATCACCTCCCACCCAGCCTCGCGGAGCCACTGGTCCGTCTGGCGGTCACGCCGGCGATTGGTCTCGACCTTATCGGTCCAATATGAGGCATTGGTCGCAGCCGGGGTGTGATGCTCCGGGCAGCCGTGCCAGTAGCAGCCGTCCATGAAGACGGCCAACCGAACCCGGGTGAAAACCAGGTCTGCGGTTCGCCGGACCTTCGGCAGTGGCCTTGCCGACACTATGTAGCGGAGCCCCAAGGCGTGAACGGCACTCCGGAGAGCCAACTCAGGCTTCGTATCCCGCCCTTTGTTCGACTGCATACTCGCCCGCGTGGCAGGCGAGGATGCCCAAGACGGCTTGCCACCGGTGCGAGGCATATTGCTCTTGCTCATTTTTTCGGAGGTGTGATGGGACGGATGACGACGTGAGTTCGGTCGGACCGGTCACGACGATGCCAGTACCCGAGGATACTCGTCCGACATCCACGAGGGGACCGTCTCGTGACACCCGGATGCGAACAGATGACACGAGACCTAAGCCCCCCGGCGTTCAGTTACCGACTCTCTCCGGCCTCTCAACCTGTGCCTCGAAATGCGCCTGGGACCGGTCCAAGATCTCATCCACGTCGCAGCCGTGCGCGCGAAGCCAGTGCAGGAAATCAGCGATGAGCGGGATCACCGACGCCTCGACCGTGACCCTACCCAGCCTTCCCAGGCCTGGCCAAAGGGGCGACTTCTCCCCCATGTAGAAGTCCAGCAACGCCTCCGCCCGCCGCACACCGGGTCCCTGCACATGACCGTTCGGTGACGTGAGCCCCGTTTCCAGCTCACACCAGGTGACTTTCCGGTCAAGACGGAGCTGCACACCCCAGCGGGTGGCGATCGCTTCGACGAGGGCCATGCCACGGCCGCCCTCCGAGTCGGCGTTCGCCTCGAGGAGAGTCGGCAGAGCCCGGGTGTCGGGATCGTGGACCTCGATACGCAGGTGGACTCCGCTCATCGACACCGCGAGTGTGGCCGGTGTGCCGGGACCGACGTGCGTGATGACGTTGGACACCAACTCGCTCACGCAGAGCTGGGCTTCGTCGGTGACTGAATGCAGGCCCCAGATGCCCAGATGTAGCCGCATGACCCGTCGCAGGCCGGCCACCTCCGTCGGCTCGGCGGTGAAGGCAAGGTCCCACGGTTTGCGCGTCATGCACGCTTCCTGTCCCACGAAAACCCCTCTCGTCGCAGGCGACATCCCCGATAGGACACGCAGTGTCACGGGGGATCACGATGAGTTGTGCTGCCATCAGAGTGCTGGCTTCGCATCCCCTCATGCAATGTGCACAGCGGGATTCCCACTTCCGAGTGATTGGCAAGCACGCCCCTTGGCGCGAGACTGAACGCCCGCTATCCGAAACGGGGTTCATATGGCCGGATCACCCACGGCACGCCGGCGTCGCCTCTCCATCGAGTTGAAGAAGCTCCGCGAGCAGAGCACTCTTACCTGCACCCAGGTCGGCCAGGCTCTGGACTGGAGCGGCTCCAAGGTCAACCGCATGGAGACGGGCAGCGGCCGGGTCCAGCCTTCGGACATCGACGCCCTCTGTCGCTTCTACGGCACGAGCGAGGAGCTCCGCGAGTTCCTCAAGTCGCTCGCCCGTCAAGCCAAGTTGCGAGGTTGGTGGCAGGTCCACGGCTCAGGCGTGCCGGAGTGGTTCAACATCTACATCGGCCTGGAGCAGGACGCGTCCACCTTCCGCCAGTACCAGTGCGAGCTGGTGCCTGGCCTCATGCAGACCCAGGCCTACGCCTCCGAGCTCCACAAGACCGGTGCGCACATGTCCGACGAGGACATCGACAGGGCGGTGCAGGTGCGCATGGAGCGTCAAGCCATGCTGAAGCTGCCCGATGCCCCCGAAGCCTGGTTCATCGTGAATGAAGGAAGTCTGCGGAACATCATCGGAAATCGAGAGCTGATGCGGGAGCAGATCGAACGGGTGCTGGAAGCAGCCCGGTTGCCGACTGTGACCCTCCAGGTCCTCCCCTTCGATTCCGGCACCTATCCGGCCACGGGCTCCTTCACCATGCTGGGCTTTCCCGCCCCGGAAGACCCTGACATCGTCTACCGGGACGGCATCACCGATGCCGTGTACTTGGAGGGCGAGCATCATGTTCGCGAGTACACACGAGCGTTCGACGGCCTCCGCGCGGCGGCCCTCAGCCCTCAGCGTTCGACCCAGTTGATCGAAACCATCGCGAAGGAATACGCGAGTTGAGCATCGCAGCGCCCAGCGGGACGAGCCGTCCGGTGTGGTTCACGTCGTCGTACAGCAACGGTGCGGGAGGGGAGTGCGTCGAGTGCGCAGTGAGAAAAGGCGGCATTCTGGTCCGTGATTCAAAGAGCACCACAGGGCTTGAGATCTCCTTTGGAAGCCGGGCTTGGCTCGACTTCATACGTACTGTGAAGCCTGGCCTCGGCTGACCAGCCGCACAGTCGTGTGTACCGGCAGCTTCTCGACAACCTCCTCGACGCACCGACGCCGACACTGGAGGGCTGACCGATAGCCGCCCGGGCAGTGTCCCTCCAGCAGCGATGGAAGGACACTTCATGCGTGGGCTCGCAGATCATCTGACCATCGGCGAGCGCATCGCCTTCCACAGGCGGCGCCGCGGGTACACCCAACAGGTCCTATCCGGTCTCGTGGGCCGCAGCACCGACTGGTTGGCCAAGGCGGAGTCGGGCCGGCGGAAGCCTCCCCGTATCGACATGCTCGCCGAGCTGGCCCGTGTACTGCGAGTGCCGCTCGGCGATCTGCTGGGAAAGCCTGTGCTGATGGAGGACGAGCGGCAACAGGACGACGTACCCGCCGTCCGGGACGCGCTGATGAGCCCGCGCCGCCTGTCCAGGTTGCTCTTCGGTCCCGACGCCGAGAGTCAGCTGCCGTCACCTGGCCCGGTGACTCCGCGCGTGGAGGAGGCATGGGACGACTACCAAGCCGGTCGGCTCGGCAAGGTCATCGCCGCCCTCCCTGGACTTCTTCAGACGGCCCATGGGCTTGAGGACCGAGCTGTTCGCTCCACCACCGAGCGAAGCGCCGCCTGGGCCGTCTCTGCGCGTGCTCATCACCTCGCGGCGACGACGCTCGCCAAAGTGGGCGAGTCCGATCTTTCCTGGCTCGCGGCCGAGAGGGCCATGAGGGCTGCCGACGAGTCGGAGAATCCGCTGGTCCTGGCTTCCGCCGCACGATCGGGCACTCATGCGCTGCTGGCCAACGGCCGGTACGACGACGCCTTGGAACTGGCGATGACGGCGTCGGTCTGGCTTGCCGGCCGCATCGAGGACAGCGACCCGGCCGCGCTGAGTCTGCTGGGCATGATCCACCTTCGTGCGGCCATCGCTGCGGCCCGGCACCAGGACCGTTCGACGGCCATGAGCCTGTTGAGGCGCGCCGAAGAGCTCGCCGACCGGCTCGGCTCCGACGCGAACCACTGGCACACCGGCTTCGGCCCGACGAACGTGATGCTGCACCGGCTGTCGGCCGAACTGGATCTCGACAACGTCTCCTACGTGGTGGCGCACGGTGACATCGACGTGGATCACGTGGCGGCAGAAAGGAGCGTCTCGCACCGGATCGACTACGCCAGGGCGCTCTCATTGACCGGCCGTGTGGACGACGCGTTCCTGCACCTGCGCATGGCCGAGTCCACGTCACCGCAGCTCGTGCGGAACAATCCTCGTGTCCGTGACACGCTGCGCGACCTGATCAAGCAGGCTCCGGTCACAGGCGGCGCTCCCTCGTCGGAGTTGTTCGTGATGGCTCAACGGTGCAGGGCGGTGCAGTGAGCGTGGTCGAAGGCCGGGTCCTGGGAGTGGTGGGCACCGGCGCCGGCGGGGTCGAGACCTTGCGCGATGGGCTCGTCGTGCCTGCCCTGGCACAGGGCTGGCGCGTGGCGGTGACCCTCACTCCGACGGCAGGTCGTTGGCTGCGCATGAGCGGTGAACTCGACCTCTTGGAGGAACTGACCGGTCTGCCCGTGCGGCACGATGCACGGCTGCCCGGCGACGCGAGCCCACACCCGAAGGTGGACTGCTATGTGGTCGCCCCCGCGAGCGCCAACGCGGTGGCCAAGCTGGCGACCGGCATCGCCGACAACCAAGCGCTGACGCAGGTGGGAGAAGCGATCGGCACCCTGGGGCTGCCCGTCGTGGTGTTTCCCAGGGTCAACGCCGCCCATGTACGCCACCCGGCCTGGAAGCGGCACATCGCGACGCTGCGGGAAGCAGACGTGCACCTGGTGTACGGGCCGGATGTCTGGCCCCTGCACGAGCCGCGGGAAGCGCCGGCCGGGCGGGAACTCCCCTGGGCCGCGGTGCTCGACACCGTCACACACGCCATCGGCTGACCCGCCGGGCGGCTTCCGAGCCGGCACGACGTCGGACCCGGACAGTTTGTCAGGGCTCTGGGGCTGCCGGACGGTGAAGCTGTCTCCTACCGGAGCGCCGGCGTGAGCCGTGAGTGCTCGCCCCGGCGAAGCACAGTTTCGCCGGGGCGGTCTCTGACGCTCCGCCAGAGCAGCACATCACCCATCAGCGGCTGTATCACTCAGTTCAGCCGCGTACTTCGCATGTCGTCGGTCTCGACTCCGAGAGGCCTTGGACAGGAAGGGGCACGAAGTGGCAGAAGACGCGACACCCACACAGGCCAGGAACAGCCTTCTGGTGGCTGTGGAAGAACTGACAGCCGTCCACGACCGTTACGACAGCCTCCGATCCGACAACGCCGGCAGCTCCGGCGACGCGCCCTGGCCGGGGGGTGACGGCAACCTCCACGACGGCGAGTAGCGGCAGAGGGCGGGGGCCCGCTCGGTCCGCCGTGTCGGCCCCCGTCGTTCTTGCGCGATGCAGGTCAACACACCAGGAGTCTGAGGAGAACGCGGTGAAGCACGGGTTGATCGATGCCATGGAGACAGCACTCGGCTGGAGCGGGGCGGAGTATCTCGGCAGAGGCTTCGTACGGGGAAGCACCGGCGCCCCAAGTCTGATGTCGCGCATCCTGACACCGGACCGCCTGCTCGACCTCGCGATGCGCAGGAGTCTGAATCGCCCCCAGTTCCGGGTCTTCCGCGAAGGCGAGGAGGTACACCCAGCCGTCTACTTCACCGACAGCGTGAGCCCCCGGGGCCAGAGCATCCCCATGGTCAACATGCACAGCCTGGGCACGCTCCTCCGGGGCGGAGCGACCGTCATCCTCGACCAGGCCAACGTCTTCGATCCGACGATGGAGGTCGCGTGTCGTGCGCTGCAATGGTGGTCGCATGAGCGGGTGCAGGTCAACGTCTATCTGACCACGAACGAGGCATCAGGCTTTCCGCTCCACTGGGACGACCACGACGTGGTGATCGTCCAGCTCGCAGGAGAAAAGGAATGGGAGGTGCGCGGGGCTTCTCGGGTGGTGCCCATGTACCGCGACACCGACTCCAACGGCACGCCGAGCGAAGAGATCATCTGGACCGGTGTCATGAAGACCGGCGACGTGATGCACATTCCGCGAGGGCACTGGCACCGGGCGACGCGCAACGGTCACGGGTCCGGCCACAGCCTTCACGTCACGTTCGGCATCACCAAACGCACTGGGGCGAGCTGGCTTTCCTGGCTGGGCGACTGGTGCCGCGAGAACGAGGTGTTCCGGCACGACCTCGACCGCCGGCACGGAGCCGACAGCCAAGGGCTGGCCGATGCCGCGGCGCGACTGATCGCGGAGCGTCCCCCGGCCGAGTTCCTGACCTCCTACGAGCAGGCGATGCCGCTTCCGAGGCACGTGCCGTTCCTGGACGTCTTCGGACGGCTCGAAGCCGTCGTGTGCACCACTCACTTCCCACCTCGGATCCAGGACGACGGGCAGACGGTCGAAGTGTCGGCCTCGGGCAAGAGGCTCACCTTCACAGCCAAGGCTCTGCCCTCTCTGCGGCTGCTCCTGAGTGGTCAGCCGGTCTGCCTGGACCGGGCCGTGCCGGCCGTCGGCGTCGAGGTGCTGGAGGTCGCCGAAGCACTGGTGGAGGAGGAGTTGTGCGCGCCGCTGACCCCCGAATTGTCCTCGGGCTACACCGGTCTCGTCACGAACGCCGGCTCCTGACCTGCGCACTGGACCTGGGCGTCACCAGGCTCGACACCAGCTCCAACTATCTCGGCTTCCGCTCACACGAAACCTTGGCGAGGACAGCTTCGGATCTGCTGCCGAGGTTCAAGGTCTCCACGAAAGTCGGCTACTTCCGGACGCCGTACGGGGTGGAACACTCGCTCGACGCACCTCGGCTGCGTACCGCCCTGGAACGCGTGGCAAAGGATCTCGGGCAGGAGCCGGACCTGGTGTTCCTGCACAACCCGGAGCGCTCGCTGCAAGGTCCCGTCTGCCATGGGAGGGAGATCTTGGCCCACGCGTCCGCAGCCCTGGATGAAGCCACGTCGAGGGGGCTGTGCGGTGCCTGGGGTGTGGCTTCCTGGGATCCGACATTGCTGTCGAGCCTGGTCGACCCAGGTATGCCGAAGCCCTCGGTGCTCATGGTGCGTGCCGGTCTGCTGGTCGGAACCCGCGCCCTCACGGCCGTGGACGTCCTTGCTGCGGCATGGGGCCTGGACGACACCGTGCTGTGGGGCATGAGCCCCTTCGGAGGCAGCACGGACGCCCCCGTATGGGAACGGGTGGACCCTCAGGTCTTCCTCCGGGACGGTGACAAAGCCTCTCGCGTGCAGGCGGCCTTTCGGGCCGCCTATCACCTCCCACAGGTACAGGCGGTTTGCGTCGGCACCGATGAACCCGCCCACCTGGGCGAGCTGGTCGACGCTCTGGCCTGGGACGTCGACGAGCTCGCGATCCACGAGTACCGGGATCTTCTTCGAAGCAGGGCGGGCGGTCAGCCTTCCTGAAGCTCCGAGACCACCTGCTCCGCCCTACGGCGGGCCGGCTCCAGGCGCGGGTCCTCCGGATGTGCGCCCGGGCCGAGGATCTTCGAGCAGGTGAAGAGGGTCATCAGCTTGCCGTCCCGGCTCTCGAAGTCGTGGCGCCGTTCGTGCAGTACGCGGTCGGCCAGGACCGGGATGGCGAGGGAGCTTCCCCATAGGGTCGCGGAGTCCAGTCCCCGTGGGGCGTTCCCCCAGTCCTCCCAGTCGAAGAGGCAGAAGGTCGGGGCGGTCATGTTGGCCCAGTTCAAATCGGCGTGGGCCGGGACCCACTGCTCGACGGTGGTGCCGAAATCTCCGGGGAATGCCGTGTGGATGGCCTCGGTGACCAGGGTCTGGGTGACCGTGACGGTGTCCGGCGTGGCCGTGCGGCCCGTGTGTTGCGCGGCGAGCGCGTCCAACGAGTTGTTGAAGGCCTGCCACCACGCGTCCGTCAACTTGGGCTCGTCGCTCAGCACGGCTGTGCCGACGGGGCTTCCGGGCAGGAGGTCGGTTTCGTCCGCCCTCCACATCACGGGTTCGATCGGGTCCCGCCAGACCTCGCAGCTCTGCCAGACGGGCTGGGCGACCCCGTGCAGTCGTGCTGCGCGCTCGGTTCCGTTCCAGCCCTGATCGGCGATCTTCTCCAGCAGGCGTCGCTCGACACGGATCCATGTGTCGCGGTCCGTGCGGGCTCCCACCGAGCGACGCTTGCGTACGACGGTGTTCAGGTCCAGACGCGTCTGGAAGGAGCGTCCGACGCGGTCGAGGAGTTCGTCGATCGGGTGAACGCGGAGATCCACGGAGCGAACAGAGGCCTCCGAAAGCGTCATGCAAGGGACCGTAGCAGCCGGTCGTGGTGAGTGAGTACGGGCCGAGCGGCCTCATGGCTAGGTCTGAGGGACGTCCCTGAGGTACACGATCCCGTCGAGCGTCGGCACATGGGACGGGTCCAGGGGTGCGTAGCCGTAGTACGGGGACACACGGACAGGGGGCTCACGGTCGGCGAGGGTCTTGGTCAGGCGGGCGGTGTCGATCAGGTGAGGCGTGGGTGGGAGGTCGTACAGGAGGCCTTCCAGGGTGGTGGGGGGTGGGGTGGTCACCCCCTGGTGGGGGATCGTGCCCAGGGCTGTCGCCAGGAAGGCGTAGTTCTCGTTCAGGTGGGGGGCGATCAGGGCGCCGGCGCTCCACCAGGTGTGGTGGGCGCCTGCCATGTGCAGGGAGCTCTCGGGGCGTTGGAGGTGTGCGTTGTGGGCGTGGGCCAGGGTGGGGGCCTGGGCGGTCAGGGCCAGGAGGTTGTCGGCCATCATGCGGGCGCGCAGGGCGAGGAGTTGGGACATGCGCCTTTCTGAGGGGGTCGCCATCGCCGCGTGGTAGCGGAGGAGGCCCGTGGCCGTGCGGGCGTGCAGGTGGGCTCGGATCCAGGTCTCCGTCTGTTCCGGGTCGGGGAGCAGCTGTGTGTTCAGCAAGGTCGTGAAGTCGTCTGCCAGCAGGCGAAGTTCCCTCGCCTCGGCGGAGAGCCCCACCGACTCCGCCGGGTTCAGCATCGCCGCCGGGTTCGTCCAGCGGGTGTCCGGGCCCAGGAGGGCGTCCAGTCGGGACGCGGGCGGGAGCAGGTCCTTGGGCACCCTCGGGGCGAGGTAGGTGTGGAGGGCCGTCAGGGCTCGGCGGGGGCTCTCCGCGCCCGTGATCTCCAGGGGGCCGTCGAAGCCGGCGAAGTGGATGTGGTCCGTGGCCGGGCGGGATGCGTTGTGGGTGCGCATCCAGCGGACCAGGTCGCGGTTGGCCGCCGATGCGCCGAAGCCGTGGGTGAAGCCGTGCTCCATGACCTCGTCGAGGGTGCCGGTGCCCCGCGTGATGTGGTCGTCGACCAGTTGGGCCGCGAGGCAGTCGGTCTCCAGGGCGATCGTCCGGTAGCCCTCCTGTTCGATCAGCCGGCGGAAGAGGTCGTTGCGGGCCTCCAGCAGGGCGTCCTCGCCGTGGGTGGGCTC
The DNA here is from genome assembly GCF_040630405.1 of Streptomyces sp. NPDC005811. Taxonomy (NCBI): domain Bacteria; kingdom Bacillati; phylum Actinomycetota; class Actinomycetes; order Kitasatosporales; family Streptomycetaceae; genus Streptomyces; species Streptomyces sp. NPDC005811. Next base: position 175,217 of record NZ_JBEXXK010000006.1, on the reverse strand, counting down.
GCCCAGGGCGAGAAGCCTCGGGCGGCGCGCGAGCAGTCTCATCACGGAGGCGGCGTCCAGAGGATGAGCGGTGTCCTTGATTTCCGTGTCGGTCGCCATGCCTTCCACGCTATCGTTGAACTTTCGATTGGGACTTTTTGAGGCTTCATGGCGCAGAACAGCGGGGCGACAGGGGAAAAGTTTCAAACCCGGGTGCGGCTCCGGCCCGTCGATCTGGCGCGGGCGCACGGGTTGTCCACCCAGGCCGTCCGGAACTACGAGGAGGACGGGATCCTTCCCGTCGCCGGGCGGACCGCGCACGGCTATCGGACCTACACCCCGCTGCACGCGGCGGCGTTGGGTGCCTTCCTCGCCCTGGTGCCGGGGCATGGTCATCGGACGGCGGCGGCGATCATGCGGGCCGTGAACGAGGGGGCGGAGGACGAGGCGTTTCGGCTGATCGACGAGAGTCATGCCCAGCTGCTCGACGATCGCCGGACACTGCGGGCGGTGGAGATCGCCCTTCGGGACCTGGACCGGACGGAGTCCACGGGGACGCCGTCGGGCGGTACGACCTTCATCGGGCCGCTGGCCCGGCAGTTGCGGATCCGGCCCGCGACGCTCCGGGCGTGGGAGCGGGCCGGGGTGGTGCGGCCGGGGCGGGATCCGCGGACCGGGTACCGGGTGTACGGCGACGCCGACGTACGGGATGCCCGGCTGGCCCATCAGCTCAGGCGGGGCGGTCATCCGCTGGAGCGGATCGCGCCGTTGATCGCGCAGGTGCGGGCGGCCGGCGGACTGGAGCCGCTGGAGTCCGCCCTGCGGGACTGGCACGGGCGGCTGGCCGATCGGGGGCGGGCGCTGGTCGCCGGGGCCGCCGAGCTGGACGCCTACCTCCGCGCGGGCGGCTCCGGGAGCGGATCAGCCTGACAGCGGCCCTCCCGCGCCCGCGCCCGAAGCCGGCACCGGCACCGGCACCGGCACCGGCACCGGCACCGATCAGCCCGACAGCGACCTTCCCACCGCCTCCACCAACGACGCCGCCCTGGCGTCGGTCGGGTCCTCGACGATGTGGTTCATGACGTAGCCGAAGGCGAGCTCGTGGTCCGGGTCGGCGAAGCCCAGGGAGCCGCCCCGGCCCGGGTGGCCGAAGGCCCGCGGGCCGGTGAGAGGTACGTGGTCGGTGGGGAGCATGTAGCCGGAGGCGAAGCGCATCGGGAGCATCAGGACGCGGTCCTGCCCGGAGGACTGTTCGGTCGTCGCCGAGGCGACCGTCTCCGGGGTGAGCAGGCGTACGCCGTCCACCTCGCCCACCAGGGACGCGTACATGCGGGCCAGGCCGCGGGCGGTGCAGATGCCGTTGGAGGCGGGGATCTCCGCCGCCTGGACCTCCGGGGAGTTGAAGTCGATCTGCGCCGGGTCCGTGATCGCGAACGCCCTGTTGGCCAGGGAGTCCGGGTCGAGCATCGCCGCCACCGCGGCGCGGTACTCCTCCGGGATCGACTCCAGGGGGAGGGTGGTGACGTCGACCGTCGGCTGTCGGTACGCCATCCTGCTCACCCGGTCGCGTTCGCTCTCCGGCAGGCCGATGAAGAAGTCCAGGTCCAGCGGGGCCGCGATCTCCTCGGCGAAGTAGCGGCCCGGGGTGCGGCCCGACACCCTGCGGATCACCTCGCCGACCAGCCAGCCGTACGTGCGGCCGTGGTAGCCGTGGGCGGTGCCGGGGGTCCAGGCGGGGCGCTGGGCCGCCAGAGCGTCGGCCATCGGGTGCCAGGTCAGGGCGTCGGCCAGGGGTACGGGCCGGTCCAGCGCGGCCAGGCCGGCCCGGTGGGACAGGAGCCACCTCACCGGGATGTCGGCCTTGCCGTGCGCCGCGAACTCCGGCCAGTACTCGGCCACCGGCGCGTCCAGGTCCAACTCGCCCCGCTGGGCCAGCAGATGGGCGGCGGTCGCGGTCGCGCCCTTGGTCGCCGAGTAGACCAGCTGAAGGGTGTCGGGGGTCCAGGGGCGGCCGGTGTCCGGGTCGGCGGTCCCGGCCCAGAGGTCCACGACCGGGCGGCCCCGGTGGTAGACGCACACCGCCGCGCCGATGTCGTCGTGCCGTTCGAAGTTCGCGGCGAACGCCTCGCGCACCGGCTCGAAACCGGGCGCGACCTCCCCCTGGATACCCTCGATCGTCGTCGTCATGCGGCCCATCCTGGCAGCGCGGGTCCTGTGCGGTGGCCGGATTTTCGGCCAGGGCGAGGAAGGGCGGCACGCCTCCGGGGGCGCTGTGAGCCACGCCACGGGAACCGGTCCCGCGGCCCGGAGAGGTACCTGTGTGAGGTCTGGAAGGTCTGGAAAGTTCAACGATGACGACGACGGGCGGCTGCGCGCGCGGGTACGGGCCGGGGAACGTGAGGCGTTCGCCGAGCTGTACGAGCGGTACGCCACGCCCGTCTACCACCATGCCCTGCGGCTGACCGGCGACTGGTCGGCGGCCGAGGAGGTCATGTCCGAGACGTTCCTCGCCGCTTGGCGGGGGCGGGCGGACGTGGAGGCCGAAGGGGGGTCGCTGCGGCCCTGGTTGTTCGGGATCGCCACCAACAAGGCGCGCAACGCGGACCGGAGTCTGCGGCGGCGGCTCGCCTTCCTCGCCCGGCGGTCCACGGAGGAGGCGGTCGACGACTTCGCCGAGGTCGTCGCGGGACGGGTGGACGACACCCGGCGCCTCGCCGAGGTACGGCGCGTGCTGGGGCGGCTGCGGCGGCACGAACGCGAGGTCATCGCGCTGTGCGTGTGGGGCGGGCTCGACTACGCCCAGGCCGCCGAGGCGCTCGGGGTGCCCGTGGGGACCGTACGGTCGCGGCTGTCGCGGGCTCGGGCCCGACTGCGGGACATTGTCGACCAAGAGCCGCATAAAACTCGTACGGGATATAGGGAACCGCGCTCCCGTCGCGGAGAGGTAGAGAGCGAGGCCGCGTTCGTGGCCCTGCCCCTTCAGGAGGAAGCCCGATGAACGAGCACGACGAGCGGGAGGAACTGGGCCGGCTGCTGCCGGTCGTTCCTGTCGAGCGGGGGCTGCCTGCTGAGCGTCACTCTCACCACAAGGACGTACTGATGCAGCTCATCGATGGAGATCGCCGCCGTCCGACATCGTCTCGGACCTCGCCGTTGCGGCTCCCCCGGCCCGCCCTCGTCGCGGGGGCCGTCGCCGTCGCGCTGGCCGCCGGGCTGACCGTGGGGATCGGCGCGGTGCGGCACGACGGGGACACGGTCGCACGGCCGAGCGCGAGTGGCGTGCCGAGCGGCGCGCCGAGCGGCGGGCGGCACAGCGCGGTCGTCACGCTCGACCGGATCGCCGCCGTCGCGATGCGCACCGATGCCGGGCCGGTGAAGGACGGTCAGTACGTGTACGTCCGCACCCGGGTCTCCGAGAACGAGGCCGACTGGGAGCAGCCCGTGAAGCCGGGCTCCCTGCACGACCGGGAGGTGTGGTTCTCGCAGGAGCAGGGGCCGTTGGTCGAGTACGGGCTGATTCGCGAGAACGGCGACGACTATCCGATCCGGATCCTGGTGCCCAAGGGCTCGGACGGGGAACGCGCCGGGATCGACCGGCCCACGTACGCCTGGCTGGCGACCCTGCCCACCGATCCCGGCGCGCTGCTGAAGAAGCTGTACGCCGAGACGCCCGTCTCCGACGGGGAGGACCGGGACCAGGCCGTCTTCCAGCGGATCGGCGAACTCGTCGCGGAACAGCTCCTGCCGTCCGCCACCGCCGCCGCGATCTACCAGGCCACCGCCCGGATCCCCGGGGTGACGGAGGTCTCCGACGCGGTGGACGCGGCGGGGCGGCACGGGGTCGCCATCGCCCGCGAGGACAAGGCGATGGGCCTGCGCACCGAATGGATCTTCGACCCGGACACGCTCGGGTATCTCGGCGAACGGTCCGTGCTCAGCCGGGACTCCGCGATGGGCGCGGCGGGGACCGTGTTCGACAGCCGTGCCGTGCTGGAGCGCGCGGTCGTCGACAAGCGGGGGCAGGAGCCGGAGGAGCGGCGGCGGGTCTCGCGGAGTTAGTGCCCCAGAGGTCTTGCGCCTGCAGCGCCAGCCAGCTGGGTTGGGGCCAGTCCGGAGGGGCATCACGTGGGCGGAGTGTGTGTCTCTGGAAAAGACGGTTCCGTCCGCGACGCAGGTATGCATCCGTTCCGACAGTGGCCGTGCCCGAGGCGATCAGCCAACCAGCTGCATGGGCGGTGTCGAAGTGGAGTTGGTCGAGATGGCCAGTGAGACAGCGATGGCAGGTGGTGACGGCGTTGCCGCGGGGAGCTGTTCGGCTGCTGTCTGAGCGGTCATCTCGGTGGAGGCGCGGCGTGGTCGGTGTGTCCGGCGAGGTTCGCGGTGAATTTGTCCGCGGAACAGGTTTTCCCTCGCGGCTGCAGGACGCGCGGGAGGCGTGCGTGACCGTCCACAACACTCGGTTACGCTGGACAAATGCAGCAGGACGTACAGGCGGATGCCGCGGCGGGCGGCTTCGGTCTGGATCAGGTCGAGTTGGTGGCGGAAAGCCGTCAACGAGCAGGATCCAGTCCCTCAGCTGCTGCGGGGCATGGGCTCCGGCCTGGGAGAAGGTGTCGGCGTCGATCTGTTCCGGGGGAACAGATCGCTGAGTCGGTGCACCAATTGCGCTCTGCTTTCGGGCCCCGCCTCGGTAACCGGCTCTCGGTGCGGCAGCCGGACTGGCGCACGAAGTCGTTCGGCCGATGCCGGACCGGTGCGGTGCGGTGTCGAAGACTCAGGCGACGGTCGCCACGCGATTGCGGTTGGGGTTCTCCCCGGGAGCCAGACGTCCGCGCCATCCAGCCGTCCGGTCTTGGCCGCGGGCCGGCGGGTGGCTTCGCGCAAGGCTTCGGGTCGCATCACCCCCTGCCGTCGGCTTGGACAGAGGGCGGCATCTCACGGGTGCATAAGGTGGGAGTCCTGGCCGTACGGGCAGCGATGTCGACGGCAGCGGCGACCACTAGCCTCTTCGAGGCGGCGCTCGCCCAGCACCTTGCCACAGCATTGCTCTATCGCCGCCTAGCCTGTCGAACGAGCCGCGGACTGTCCCCAGGACCGCGAGCCGGGCCAGACCGCACGAATACCGGTCGGCGGGCAGCAACAGGCGGGGATCCGCCAGGTACACGATGGACACGCCCTGGCCACGTCAGGCAATCCCGGTCACCCACACCGACCCAAACCCGCAGTTCAGCCAGAGGCGGCGTCCCGCCTCCAGCCAGGTCCGGGTATGTCCTTCCGGCCCGTGCTCGACCGGCCACCCTACGCTGATGCGGGCCGCCGCTTCCTCCGTCCTCTCCCGCAGGCCGAGATGCTCTGCATAAAGTGCCTCAGCCGTGGCTGTCCTTGCTGCTCTGGCGGCAGTTCCAGCTCGTCGCGCGCCATCTACCTCACCAGGGCATCGGCCAGCGCTTGGACAAAACGCTCGACGGCATCACATGATGCGACACCAGGACGACCTGGGATGGATGTGCCGGAAAGGTGCGGGCCATGGAGGCATCGACTGGCTGGCGTCTCGGTCGACGCCAGCATCCCGCCCAAAAGGGGGCTTCGCAGCCCGGGACTCGGACACTCCCGACGCGGCCCAACCAGGAAGATTTCATCTGGCTTGTGAGGCCCTCACCCGCTCGCTCGCCTTTACCGTCACAGGCGGGAATACCAAGGACTGCACCCAACCACCGCCGTGGTGGAAGCGGTATGGGTGCCTCGCATTGGCCCGCACCGCCCCGCGCATGTCCTGGGCAAGAGGGCTACAGCTCCAAGCCACTCGAATCTGGCCACGACGACGCGGCATGAGCCACACCATCCCTGAGCGGGCCGACCGGGTCCGTAACCGACTTCGACACAGCAGTCGCGGTGGGCGGCCACCGGCCTTCGACAAGCAGCTCTACACGCGCCGCAACTTCACCTGTCGGGAGCAGTGGCGCGACACGCGACTCGCTGCGGCAAGACCGCCAGCCTACCGAGCAGCCATTACCTCACATCACTCCTGATCTGTGTGCTGTTTGACAACAACCCAGGTCATGGGCATGGCAATCATGATAACGTCGAGCGACTGTCCGATTGCTTGCAGATATCGCCCAGGGCCGCACGGTTGAGGTGGCCCCCTTTTCGGCATGCATTGGACATGACCAGCGGTCACAAGCGGCGACGTTCCCGGTCGCCCGGGAAGGAAGACAGATGAAAAGGATGAGGATTGGGCGCCGATCCGGAAGCGCAGCCACAATACTTCTTGCACTTGCACTAGTTGCCGTATCAGCATCACCCGCCAGCGCCGATTCTGATAAAAGCATCGTTTATGGCAGCCGTGGCTACATGTACTTCACCGACAACGGTGATGTTTTCAAAGTCTGCGACACTAAGGCAGACGGGTACGGAATGGATGGCTATCTGAACAGGAGGAACACAATCACTGGAGGGGGTTTCACGGAACTGTGGCGCATTACAGCCAGCGGCAACGGCAATTGCACAAAGAAGGGTGAGGACATAGGTAATCTCTACCAGTATCAAATGTCGCTCTGGTGGAGGGGTAATTATTCTGACGGAGGCACTAACAGCGACTGGTTCAACGAGTGAAATACCTCTCGCTTCAGAGCCGTGACCAGCGGTCGGCGGTTGTAGCCAGCACGTGAAGCCTCACCGTTTACAGCGACGCACCCAATGCTCGGTGCCCCTGTGGCCACACGCAATCGGCCGGGCTGAGTCGGGGTCGTCTGAAGAGAGCTGGCAGGCGGTCAACCACCATCGGGCGGGCGCAGTGGGTCTCGGTGAAGCCTCTGCGCCCGCCCTTGGCGGGACTGCGGTCGAGATGGATGCGACAGGCTGACCGGCAACAGCGGCCGGGCTCGGTTCAGATCCGCGCCACCATCGATACACGTTCGGTGCCCGCGGTGGCAGCCCGCAGGACGGGTGTGACCTCGTCGGCCCCAAGCACGGTCTTTCGGCGGCCTCAACCCATGGCCAGCTTCAAGGCACCCAGGTCCGCCGCCGTCTCTTTACGACGGCCTCTGCTCGTCCTTCCAGGCGGCGATCTGCACACTCCAGCCGATGCGGCGCAGCAGGAGGTCCATCCCGGCCAGGGTGCACCCGGCGCCAACCCGACGTCGCACGGCCTCGGCGATCCTCATTCAACTCCGGCACTGGTCAATCCAGCCCGCGACTGTCAGGCCTGTATCCAATGCCGCCTCCAATACGCGCAGTTGACCGACATAGAGCCTGCAGCAAGCATCGCTGAGACCCTTGGAGACCAAGACTGCCGTCCACCCAAACCCAACGCCCGACGCCAGCGATGCACCAACCTACGCGTCACCCGGAATGTCCCGGGCCACCTCCCGAACACCGGCCCCGACGTCGATCGGATCGGCGGGCTCACCGGAGCGGGTCGCCCCTTTTGAGTGCTCCGGCTGCATCCGCGAGTTGAATCGGGTCGGCATAAGCGGCTCGATCCTGCTCCACATCGCATCAGCGATCGCTGATGGGACATCGCATCCGGTCGACTGACCAGCGCCCCGCTAAGAGATACGTACCAGTCACAAGGGGCGCCACAACACTGCAGGGCAGACCTAAATATCCACTCAGACCTGGGTTGCTCGGTCTATCACTGCCCGCGATCGCGGCACACTACTGGCTGGCACAACCGTGCAAACTCTCCCCTTGAGCTGACGGCGCCCCATTGCCGTCACGACATTCCCGACACAGTCCTCTCTCCCCTGGAGCTATGGCCATGGAAAACGAACAGCCGCGACGAGTAGTCAAGGAGGCCACGCAGGAGGTGCAGTCACCCGATGACTTCGCCGAACGGACGCATCGGCTGCGATACCACCGCAAGATACGCAGCCTCTTGGCAACCGGTGTCGTCGTGGCGGTCATCGCAGTTGGCGTCGCGGTGTCGCTGGCTTTGGACGGCGAGAGTGATGAGCATGGGCGGCGTCCAGGCAAACTCCCCGCCCGGGACGTCGCGGCTCGTCCGGATCAGTCGCCGCCTGACGGACTCATCGCAGCAGGAAGCGTAGCTGTCGCGGGGTACTACACAGAGAAGGTCGTGAAGAAGCCGGACGGGAACGGGACCGTCACGTACGAGTGGAGCCTTCTGAACGGAACCACTGGACAATACGACAAAACCGAATGGGCCTGGCTCGATGTGGCACCGGGAATGAAGACTGCGGCAGTACTGGAGCGCGATTTGCCCGTCAACCGCGTAGGGCTACTGAACCTGGCTACAGGAAAGGTTCAGCGCTGGATCAACGTAGCTGAGGACGTCGGCGGTGTAAAGTTCTCGCCCGACGGCAGACGCCTTGCGGCAACCACGTACAGCCTCAATCCGGATGGCCTGTTCAAGGATGCATCATATCGACTGAACGACACGACGGTGCCGGGGCCCAAAACGAGCCGCACTGGCTTCTACATCATAGATACTGTCTCCGGACAGGCGGACTATACCGAACTCCCACCCAAGAAGAGCGACCGCGGGTTCATCACCAGCGGACGTCAGGACCTCGACTGGGACCGAGATGGCAAGCTGCTATGGGAGCCCTGGGGCAACAAGGTGGGCAAGGTTTTTTACAAGTTGGACGGTAAGGAGATGCCCGTCCCTGGGCGGGACGCGTATCCGGATTCTCCGGGGGCGGTCCTCTCTCCCGACAGGAAACTGATCGCGGGCGAATTTGCTGGCCGGAACGGCCAGATCGTCTCCGAGATATTGGATGCGAGGACCGGTAGACGTGTCGCGCTCGTACCCGGTCAACAACTGCTTGCCTGGGCCGACGAAGACTCGCTGATCGCGTGGAGGTGCAACCCCAAACAGTGCGACCCCGGGGAAGGCGAGTTCCGCAACCAGCTGGTCTTGGTCAGCCTGGACGGTAAGTCAGTAACCCCACTCTCCGACTTCCGGAATAGTGACCTCCACTCCGGCGGCCGCTGGACCCCGATACTCACCAGCCGCTGACCGCTCCAAGTCTGATCTGTTGCTCGTCTGCTGGCGCCTTGAGGGCGGAAGGCCGAGGCTCCGTCCCCTGGTGGAACACGGCGCGGTTAGCCTCGTAGCCAGGAGAAGGACCTTGCGGAGAAGGACCTTGTGGAGGAGGCGGACATGGCGAAAGTTCCCAGCTCGGTGATCGCGGCCGGTGGGCTCGTCGGGGGGTACGGGGTGGCCCGGTGGACGAAGAAGCGGCAGCTCGGCGGGGTGGTGCTGGCCGCCGCGGGCGCCGCCGCCGCGCAGCAGTGGCGCGAGCGGGCGGGCGGGAAGGCCGCGGGGGCGCTGGGCGCCGCGTATGTCGCCGCCTTCGCCGGGTCGCATCCGCTGGCGAAGAAGGTGGGCGCCTGGCCGGCCGTCTTCGGTATGGCGGGGGCGGTCGCGCTCGCCTCGTGGGCGGTGGCAGACCGGCAGGGCTGAGCCCTCCCTTCCCGTCCCTTGAAGCGCCCGTCCTAGGAAGCCTCCTCCGCACCCTCGTCCGGCACCCACCGCAGCACCTCGCCGGGCTGGCAGTCGAGGGTGCGGCAGATGGCGTCCAGGGTGGTGAAGCGGACCGCCTTGGCGCGGCCGTTCTTCAGTACGGCGACATTGGCGGGGGTGATGCCGACCGCCTCGGCGAACTCGCCCACCGACAGGCCGCGCCGGGCCAGCAGCAGATCGAGGTCGACGACGATCGCCATCAGACGACCTCGGCGATCTCGGTCTGCAGGTCGGTCGCCTTGCGCAGCAGCCCGCGCATCACGACGACGAGCATCGCGAACGCCGCCCCCACCCCGACCGCCAGTCCCGCCGCTCCGAGCGCGCCGATGATCTGCATGGCGCCGTCGGGCGACGGGATGTCGGCGAAGGCCAGATGGCCGGTGACCCCGAGCGCCAGCAGGGTGGCGGCGACCGCGGCGCCGATGATGACGTCGACCCAGCGGAAGGCCCGCGCGGTGAAGATCGCGTCGCGTTCGATCATGCCGAGCAGCATCCACATCGCCACGAGCACGACCTGGACGCACCCGATGCCGAGGATCGCCACGGTGGCGTAGGGCAGGGCGAAGGGCTCGTACGGCGGGAACCGGTCGACCTCGTCGGCCGCCGTACCGGGGACGACGACGATCTGACCGAAGAGGCCGCCCAGGAAGGCGGCGACGATACCGGCGCGCAGCGCGGCGACGAAGACTCGATGCATGTATCGATTTTCGATCGAGATCTATCGAAAATCAATAGCTTCCTTTCGGAACTCCATGGGCTGCATCTGCGTCTACCTCTCCCGCACCCACCTGGAACGACCTGCGGTACCCCTGCGGGCTCGTGCCCACCACGCGGCGGAAGCGTTCCCGGAACGCCGTCGGAGAGCCGAAGCCGGCCTGGGCGGCGATCCGTTCGACCGGGTGGGCCGTCGTCTCCAGCAGATGCTGCGCGCGCCGTACCCGCGCCCGGTGCAGCCACTGCAACGGGGTCGTGCCGGTCTGTTCGCGGAAACGGCGGTTCAGGGTACGGCTGCTCATGCCGGCCCGCTCCGCGATCCGCTCCAGGGTCAGGTCCCGTGCGCAGTGGTCCTCCAGCCAGGACAGCAGCGGCTCCAGGGTCGCCCCGGCGGGCGTCGGCGGCAGGTCGTGGACGATGAACTGGGCCTGGCCGCCCTCCCGTTCGAGCGGCATGACGGACATCCGGGCCGCGTGGGCGGCGACCGCCGAGCCGTAGTCCCTGCGGATCATGTGCAGACACATGTCCAGCGCGGCGGCGGCGCCCGCCGAGGTGAGGAACTGTCCGTTGTCGACGTAGAGGACGTTGGGGTCGACGGTGACCTTCGGGTAGCGGGCCGCCAGGTCCGGCGCGGCGATCCAGTGGGTCGTCGCGCGCAGGCCGTCCAGCAGCCCGGTCGCGGCCAGCAGGAACGCGCCCACGCAGATCGAGGCGATCCGGGTGCCGTGCGCCGCCGCCTCGCGCAGCGCCTCCGCGACGCCCGGGGGCAGCACGTCCGGTGGCTCGGCGACCCCCGGGAGCACGATCGTGTCCGCCTCCGCCAGCGCCTCCAGGCCGTACGGCGCGCGCACGGTGAACGCCCCCGCCCGCACCTCCCCGCCCGGCTCGGGCGAGCAGACCCGCACCCGGTAGGCCTCCCGGCCGTCGGGCAGCCGGGCCCAGCCGAAGGTGTCGATCGGGGCGGACAGATCGAAGGGGACGACCCCGTCCAGTGCCAGGACGACCACGGTGTGCATGGCGAGAGCGTAGGCATACGACGGCCGCTCGCCAAAGAACGGCCGGTAGCCCCGCTGATCACCGGTGATCCCCGTCATCCGGTGGCGAGAATCCGTCGCTCCCTGGCAGTCCCGCCACTTCTCCGTGATCACGGGGCCGCCTAGCGTCGGGCCGTGACCAAGTTCCTGCTCGCCGTCCATGTCCTCGCCGCGATCGTCGCCGTCGGCCCCGTCACCGTCGCCGCCAGCATGTTCCCGCCCGCCGCCCGCCGCTTCCTCGCGGCACCCGACGACGAGCGCGCGGGCGCGACCGTACGGCTGCTGCATCGCATCTGCCAGGTGTACGCGGCCGTCGGCATCGCCGTCCCCGTGTTCGGGTTCGCCACGGCGGGCGCGATGGGGGTGATGGGCAGCGCCTGGCTGATCGCGTCGACCGTGCTGACCGTGCTGGCCGCCGGGGTGCTGCTGGTCCTCGTCCTGCCCCGGCAGGAGGTCCTGGCCGAGGGCGGGGGCGGGCGGGAGACCACCGTGCGGCTCGCCATGGTCACCGGGATCTTCAATCTGCTGTGGGCGACGGTGACGGTGCTGATGATCGTGCGGCCGGGGTCGACGACCGGGGCGTGAGGGGCGGCGGCCGCCCGGGGCCGCCGGTTTTCGTTATCGCGCGCCGCGCCGCCCGTCTCCTCGGGCATGCACCTGACTCGACCTCTCCAGATCAGCCGCCGCGGGATGCTGAAGGCCGCCGGGGTGGCCGCCGGGGCCACCGCCCTCGGGGTCACCGCCGCCCCCTCGGCGAGCGCCGCGGGCTACGCCCACCCCGGGCTGCTGCACACCCGCGCCGACCTGGACCGGATGGCCGCCAAGGTGAAGGCGGGCGCCGCGCCCTACACCGCCGGATACGCCCGGCTGACCGCCAACGGGCGCTCGCACAGCACCTGGACGCCCCGTCCGCAGCAGACCGTGTACCGGGGATCGGGCTCGCCCGAGAACTACGCGCTGCTCTACAAGGACCTCGCCGCCGCCTATCAGAACGGACTGCGCTACCACGTCGGCGGCGACACCGCGCACGCCGACACCGCCGTCGCCATCCTCAACGCCTGGTCAGGGACGCTCACCTCGCTCGCGGGCTCCGCCGACCGGTTCCTGGCCGCCGGGCTGTACGGCTACCAGGCCGCCAACGCCGCGGAACTCGTCCGGGACCGGCCCGACTTCGAGCTCGAACGCTTCCAGAAGATGCTGCGGACGGTGTTCCTCCCGCTCAGCGAGAGCTTCCTGGTCCAGCACAACGGCGCGGTCCTCACCAACTACTGGCCCAACTGGGACCTCACGGCGATGGCCTGTGTCCTCGCGACCGGGATCTTCTGCGACGACGGCGCGAAGGTCGAGCAGGCCGTGGAGTACTTCAAGCACGGCGCCGGGCTGGGCTCCGTGAAGAACGCCATCCCCGTCGTCCGGGAGGACGGCCTCGCCGAGTGGCTGGAGGCCGGCCGCGACCAGGGGCATTCGCTGCTCGGGGTGGGGCTGATGGGCACCGTATGCGAGATGGCGTGGAACCAGGGCATCGACCTGTACGGGTACGACGACAGCCGGTTCCTGAAGGGCGCGCAGTACGTGGCCAAGTGGTGCCTGGGCGGGACGGTCGACTACACCGCCAACACCCGCCGCAAGGGGGCGGTGAACGGGTGGTCCGGGAGCGAGACCGCGTCCGCCGCGGCCGGGGTGGACCCGGCGATGACCCGGCCCGTCTGGGCGATGATCGCCAACCACTACACCAAGCGGCGGGGGCTGTCGGCGCCGTATCTCACGCAGATCGCGGCGAAGGCGGCGCCCGAGGGCGGGGGCGGGGACTACGGGGACGCCAGCGGGGGGTACGACCAGCTGGGGTTCGGGACGCTGGCGTTCACACGGGAGAGGGCGAGCAGCACTTCCGGCGGGCTGGGAGGCGGGGCTTCGAGCAGCCCCTCCCCCTCCGCTTCCCCCTCTGATTCCCCCTCTGCTTCCGCTTCCGGCGGGAAGAGCGCCCAAGGCAAGAGCGATGACCTCGCCGCCACCGGATCCGGGGACGTCGTCGGCTGGACCGCGGCCACGGGCCTCACGGCTCTCGCGGGCGGCCTGCTCCTCCTGCGCCGGCGCAACCGGGGCGGCACGGGAAGCTGAGCAGGCTCCCCCGGCCGCCGGGCCTACGCCCCCAGCGCCCGGGCCACCGTGTAGATCAGCAGGCCCGCCAGGGAGCCCACCACCGTGCCGTTGATGCGGATGAACTGGAGGTCGCGGCCGATGTGGGCCTCGATCTTGCGGGTGGTGTGCTCCGCGTCCCAGCCCGCGACCGTGTCGGTGATCAGGGAGGTGATCTCCTTCCGGTACGTCGTCACGACGTGCACCGCCGCGCCCTCCACCCAGCGGTCGACCTTCTCCTGCACCTTCGGCTCGGTCGCCATCCGCGCCCCCAGGGTGAGCAGCGAGGCCCGCACCCGCAGCCGCAGCTCGCTGCGTTCGTCCTCGGCCGCCGCGACGATCATGGATCGTACGGCGGTCCAGGCGGACGCGATCAGGTCCTGGACCTCGCCGCGGCCCAGCACCTCGCCCTTGAGCCGCTCCACCCGCGCCCGGGTGCCGGTGTCGGACTGAAGGTCGGAGGCGAAGTCGCGCAGGAAGCGGTCCAGGGCGCCGCGGGCCGGGTGGGACGGCATGTCCCGCATCTCGGCGCAGAAGCGCAGCAGCTCCTTGTAGACGCGCTCGCCGATCCGCTTGTCGACGAAGCGGGGCGTCCAGCCGGGGGCGCCGCCCTCCACCGCGTCCATCACCGAGTCGCCGTGCAGCACCAGCCACTCGTAGGCCCGCGCCACGACCAGGTCCACCGCCCGCCGGTGCCCGCCGTCGGCGACGATCTTCTCCAGCATCTTGCCCATGCCCGGCGCTATCTCCTGGGCGTCGGCGCGCCGGGTGATCGCCTCGCCGACCACGGCTTGGACATCGGTGTCGCGCAGCACGGTCAGGGCGCCCCTGAGGGCGGTCGCCAGCTCGGCCGTGACCCGGTCCGCGTGGTCCGGCTCGGCCAGCCAGGAACCGAGCCGGGTGCCGATGCCCACGGCGCGCAGCCGCTGCCGTACGACGTCCTCGGAGAGGAAGTTCTCCCCGACGAACTCACCCAGCGAGACGCCCAGCTGGTCCTTCTTGTTCGGGATGATCGCCGTGTGCGGGATGGGCAGGCCCAGCGGATGCCGGAACAGGGCGGTGACCGCGAACCAGTCGGCCAGCGCGCCCACCATGCCCGCCTCGGCGGCCGCCGCCACGTACCCCGCCCAGGGGCCGGCGCCCTCGTGGGACGCCCACTCCGCGAGGCCGTACACCACGGCGACGAACAGCAGCAGCCCGGCGGCGGTCAGTTTCATCCGCCGTACGCCGCGCCGCTTCTCCTCGTCGGCGGCGCTGAAGACGGTCATCGCGCGCGCCGGGGTCTTCCCGGTCGGTACCGCATCCGTTGGCTCCATCAATCCACCCGTTCCCCGGTCCCCCGTGTCCCGCACGCAAATATTGTCCCTGCTTGACCGACTCCCGGAACGGAACAAGAGTTCCCGACGTCATTCGTACGGGGGAGTTCGACGGTGACCTCCTGCGCTGTCCGCCGGAGCCGCCCGCTCCCGCACCGAGGAGAACCAGACCCGCATGACCAGGCACAAGGGCTATGCGCTGCTGTGCGCGGTCGTCGCCCTCGTCGTGGCCCTGTCCGCCGCGATCTACGCGGTCGCCGCCGCCGACCACGGCCCCGGCCCGCGCGGCGGCAGCGCCCTCGCCGTCCCCGCGGCACCCCGCGGCGACGGGTCCGCCGCCCCGGCCTCGACCGGGGTGTGGGTCGGCACCTGGGGCGCCTCCCCCGTCGGCGGCGAGCCGGGCACCGAGACCACCGGGATGGCGGGCCGCACGGTCCGCAACATCGTGCACACCAGCGTCGGCGGCACCGGCGCCCGTGTCACGCTGTCCAACCTCTACGGCACCCGCCCGCTGACCGTCACCCACGCCACCCTCGCCGTCGCGGCCGGCGGACACGGCGCCGCGACGGCCCCCGGCACCCTGCGCCGGCTCACCTTCGGCGGCGCCGCCACGGTCACCGTGCCGCCCGGCGGGCAGACCGTCAGCGACCCCGTCGCCCTCGCCGTCCCGCACGACTCCGACGTCGTCGTCAGCACCTACGCCCCCGCCTCCTCCGGCCCGGTCACCTACCACCCGCACGCCCGGCAGACCAGCTATGTCGCCGACGGCGAGCACACCGCCGACGAGAGCGGCGCCGCGTACACCGGCACCACCGTCCACTGGCGCTACCTCACCGCGCTCGACGTCCTCGGCACGGAGGCCGAGGGCACCGTCGTCGCCCTCGGCGACTCCATCACCGACGGGGTGACCGCCACCGCCGACGCCGACCGCCGCTGGCCGGACGTCCTCGCCGACCGGCTGCGCGCCGCCGCCCGCTCCGGCGCGGACGCGCCCCGCTACGGCGTCGTCAACGAGGGCATCAGCGGCAACCGGGTCCTCGCCGACGACCCCAGCCGCGGCGCCAGCGGCCCGCACCGCTTCGCCCGCGACGTCCTCGGCCGGCCGAACGTGAAGGTCGTGATCATCGACCTCGGTGTCAACGACATCCTCCGCGACCCGGGCCGCGCCGACCCCGACGCCATCCTGGCCGGACTGCGCACCCTCGTCGCGCGCGCCCACGCCCGGGGCATCAAGGTCGTCGGCAGCACCCTCACCCCGTTCCGCGGCCACCGCGGCTACCGCGCGGACCGCGAGGACGTACGGCGGCTGGTCAACGACGCGATCCGCGCGGGCGGCGTGTACGACACCGTCGTCGACTTCGACCAGGCCCTGCGGGACCCGTACGACCCCCGCAGCCTGCGCCCGGAGTACGACTCGGGGGACCACCTGCACCCCAGCGACCTGGGCTACCGCACGATGGCCGAAGCACTGGACCTGGAAGACCTCAGGAGCTCGGCCGCCCGGGCGTAGGGGATCTCCGGCCCGGCGCGGGGACGGTCAGTCCTCGTAGCGGCGTTCTCGCCGCCGTTCCCGGTGCTCGCGGCGCTGTTCCCGGTGCTCCCGCATCAGGTCCCGGTGGCCGTCCAGCATCCTGCGGTGGGCGTCCTGGACGTCGTCGCGGAAGTCGGACTGGAGTTCGCGCATCGCCGCCTTGCGGTCCTTGCGCTCCAGCTTCGCCTGCCGGCGGGCCGCCCGGCTCAGCTTGCGCTCCACCCCCACACCGCCCCAGAACGCGAACCCGCTCACGACCACCCGGGGCGCCCCGGGCTCCCCCACCACGCCCGTCTCCCGCTGGTCGAAGCCCCCCATGATCCCGATGCCCCGGACCACGACCTCCACCCCGGGCGGCACCACGATCTGGATCCCGCCCATGACGGCGACGCAGTTGATCTCGACCTCACCGGCCGCGAAGTCCGCCTCGCGCAGATCGATCTCGCCGCCGCCCCAGAAGGCGACCGCGGTGAACCGCCGGGGCACGATCCAGCGCCCCTTGCGCTGGAACCCCGACAGCACCGCGACGGCCCAGCTCGACGACCCCTCGCCGCCCCCGATCCGCCCGGCCCAACCGCCCTCCGGCACCGGCTCCTTGCGCAGCGAGACGGCGGGCGCGACCCCGGCGGCCGGCAGGTCCCGGGTGATCGGCGCCAGCTCGCCGTACGTCCGCGCCCGGTACGTCTGCTCCAGCCGCTCCTCGAACTCCGCCATGTCCAGGCGCCCTTCGGCCAGGGCGTCCCGCAGGACCTCGGCGACCCGCTCACGGTCGGCGTCGGATGCTCTCAGGTCCGGGACTGCGGCATCGTCGGTCATGCCTGCAGCCTACGAGCTCTGGGCGCCCGGCACTACGGTCTCCCGTTCGACATACATCCGCGCGATGACGGCCTCGATGTCGGGCTCCCGCACCGACAGGTCCACCAGCGGATACTCCGCCGCGACCCGCGCCACCAGCGGGGCCGCCGACGCCGACGCCGGGAACGCCAGCCACTGCCGGGGCCCCTCCACCCGCACCACCTGCGCGCCCACCACCTCGATCGGCGGCAGCTCCCGCTCCAGGTCCACCACCAGGGTCCGCTCGCTCTCCCCCGCCTCGTGCAGCCCGGCGAGCCCGCCGTCGTAGACCAGCCGCCCGTGGTCGATGACCATGACCCGCGAGCACAGCTGCTCGATGTCCTGGAGATCGTGGGTGGTGAGCAGGACCGTCGTGCCGCGCTCGGCGTTCAGCTCCCGCAGGAACTCCCGCACCCGCGCCTTGGAGACGACGTCCAGACCGATCGTCGGCTCGTCCAGGTAGAGCACGTCGGGGTCGTGCAGCAGGGCCGCCGCGATGTCGCCGCGCATCCGCTGACCGAGCGAGAGCTGCCGCACGGGGACGTCCAACAGGGATTCCAGCTCCAGGAGTTCCACGAGCCGGTCGAGGTTCTCGCGGTAACGGGCGTCCGGGATGCGGTACATGCGGTGCATCAGCCGGTAGGAGTCGATGAGAGGCAGGTCCCACCAGAGCGTCGTCCGCTGCCCGAACACCACTCCTATGCGGTGCGCCAGCCGGGTCCGCTCCCGCGACGGGTCGATGCCCGCCACCCGCAGCCGGCCGCCGCTCGGCACCAGGATGCCGGTCAGCATCTTGATCGTCGTCGACTTCCCCGCGCCGTTCGGGCCGATGTACCCGACCATCTCCCCGCGCGCCACGGTGAACGAGATCGCGTCGACCGCCCGCACCCGCCGCACCTCCCGCTTCAGGAAGCCGGTCTTCCTGCGCACGTCGAAGACCTTCTCCACACGGTCCAGTTCGATGAAAGCGTCCACCGTCGGCTCCCTGTCCACCCTCAACTCCCCGTACTCCGATACGACCTGAGCCCCGCCCGCCACGCCAGCCCGGCCAGCACCCAGCACCCCACCGCCACCAGCGGCGGGGCGAACGCCGCCCACTGCGGCAGCCCCAGCGGATACGGCCGGTCCAGCACATAGGCGGCGGGCACCCAGTTGACGAAGGCCAGCGGGAACATGAACGTCACCCCGCGCACCAGCTCCTTGCCGAACACCGTCGGCGGATACTGCAACAGCGTCTGACCGCCGTACGTGAACGCGCTCTGCACCTCGGCCGCGTCCTGCGCCAGGAACTGGAACGACGCGCCCGCCACGAAGACGGCGCAGAAGATCACCCCGCCGCACACCACCGTCACGGGGAGCAGCAGCACCTTCGCCGCCGTCCAGTGCACGTCCAGGGCGAGCAGGGCGTACCCGAGGACCGCTCCCCCCTGGGTGATCCGGCCCAGCCGGCGCAGCGCGAACCGGTCCGCGGCGACCTGCGCCAGCACCGGCGCCGGCCGCACCAGCAGCGTGTCCAGCGTGCCGTCCCGCACCCGGGTGCCCAGCCGGCCCGCCGACCCCATCGCCAGGTCCGCGATCCCGAAGGAGGTCGCCGACAGCCCGTACAGCAGGGCGACCTCGGGCAGCGCGTAGCCGCCGAGGCTGTCCACCCGGGAGAACATCAGCAAGATCGCGACAAAGTCCAGGCCGGTCACCAGGGCCCCGCCGAGCGCCGTCATCACGAACGACGCCCGGTAGGCCATCGTGGAACGGATCCACATCCCGGCGATCATCCGATAGGTCCGCAGCCCCTCCAGGACCCGGCCGTGCCCGGCGATCCGGAGATCCTCAGCCACCCTGCACCACCACCCGCCGGGTCGCCGCGGACTGCATCAGCCGGCCCGCCGCCAGCAACGCCACCGCCCAGGCCGCCTGGAACGCGAACACCGGCAGCGGCTCCGCCTCGCCCATCAGCACATCGGCGGGCATCTGCAGCTGCGCCGCCCACGGCAGCGCCCGTACGGCCTCGCCCAGCGCCCCCGGGAACACGTTCAGCGGCAGCGTCATCCCCGAGCAGAAGATCCCCGTGACCATCAGCACCTGAAGCGCGCCCGTGCCGTCCAGCAGCCAGAACCCGCTCAGCGCCACCAGGAACCGGATCCCGAAGCTGACGATCATCGCGAGCACCAGCGCGACCAGGAAGGCCAGCCAGGTCCCCGGATCGCCCGGCAGCGCGGTCGGGAAGCACAACACCCCGAACATGAAAGGAATCACACCGCGGCCCAGCAACTGGAACACCGCCCGCCCCAGGTCGTTCGCCAGCCACCACGCCTGGAGGTCCGCCGGACGGTAGAGGTCGATCGCGATGTCACCCGTACGGATACGCTCCATGAGATCGGTCTCGAAGCCGCCGCCCTGGATCGCCAGCGTCGCGTACAACGCCTGGCCCAGCCACACGAACGTCACGGCCTGGGCCTGGTCATAGCCCCCGAGGTGCGGCCGCTCGTCCCACAACGCCAGGTATGTGTAGACGAGGATCAGGCCGAAAACCGTGTTGGTGAACACCCCCGCGGCCGTGGCCGCCCGATAGGTCGCGTACCTTCTGAAACCCCCCGCTGCGACGGCCGCGTACAACCGCGCCGAACCCACGGCAACCTTCCTCCTCGCCCGCTCGTCCACCTCTACGACACCGAAGCGCAGGAGCCTAGCCCGCAGGCACAGTGACGTGCCACGCGTTTTCCGGCACAACGCGTGCCGATTGCCGGGAACGGAACGCTTGGTGCGAGAGTCTCCAACAGGGGGCACAAATGGCGTACGAGGCGTACGGGAACGTACGACGCGAAACAGGAGTCCGAGCAGCACATGAGCGACGAGCCGCAGCCGCAGCAGCCGACCGAGGGCTGGGCACCGAGTGAACAACCGGGGGAGGCCAAGATGCCCAAGCGCCCCAAGCGCACCGGTTGGCGGCGGCTGATCCCCACCTGGCGGATGGTGCTCGCCACCTTCGTCCTGGGCGTGCTCCTCCTGATCGGCCTGTTCTACCTCGGCTACTCCACGGTCAAGATCCCGCCGGCCAACGCGCTCGCCACCAAGCAGTCGAACGTCTACCTGTACGCGGACGGCAGCGAGATCGCCCGCGACGGCGAGATCAACCGCGAGAACGTCGACCTCTCACAGATCTCCAAGGACGCCCAGCACGCGATCCTCGCCGCGGAGGACCGCGACTTCTACACCGAGTCCGCGATCGACCCCAAGGCCATGCTGCGGGCCGGCTGGAACACCGCGACCGGCAAGGGCAAGCAGTCCGGCTCCACGATCACCCAGCAGTACGTGAAGAACTACTACCTCGCGCAGGAGCAGACCGTCACCCGCAAGGTGAAGGAGTTCTTCATCGCGATCAAGCTGGACCGCGAGAAGTCCAAGGACGAGATCCTCGAGGGCTACCTCAACACCAGCTACTTCGGCCGCAACGCGTACGGCATCGAGGCCGCCGCCAAGGCCTACTACGGCGTCGACGCCGCCGGACTGACCGCCGAGCAGGGCGCGTACCTCGCCGCGCTGGTCAACGCGCCCAGCGAGTACGACGTGATCGCGCACCCCGAGAACAAGAAGGCCGCCCAGGCCCGCTGGAACTACGTCCTCGACGGCATGGTCACCAAGGGCTGGCTCGACCAGTCCAAGCGCGAGGGCATGAAGTTCCCCACGCCGAAGGAGACCTCGGGCGCCGCCACCGGCATGTCCGGACAGCGCGGCTACCTCGTCAACGCCATCAAGGACTATCTGCTCGACAACAAGATCGTCACCTCGGACCAGCTCGACGCCGGCGGCTACCAGATCACCACGACGATCCAGAAGAAGAAGCAGAACGCCTTCGTCGACGCCGTCAACGACAAGCTGATGGACAAGCTCGACAAGAAGAACCGCAAGGTCGACACCTACGTCCGCGCAGGCGGCGCCGCCGTCGACCCCAAGACCGGCAAGATACTCGCCATGTACGGGGGCATCGACTACATCAAGCAGTACACCAACAACGCCACCCGCCAGGACTTCCAGGTCGGCTCCACCTTCAAGCCGTTCGTGTTCACGTCCGCCGTCGAGAACGACTCCACCACCCAGGACGGCCGCACGATCACCCCGAACACGGTCTACGACGGCACCAACAAGCGCCCCGTGCAGGGCTGGAGCGGCGGCAGCTACGCCCCCGAGAACGAGGACTACGTCAACTACGGCAACATCACCGTGCGCCAGGCCACGGACAAGTCCGTGAACTCCGTGTACGCGCAGATGGCCGTCGACGTCAGCCCCTCCAAGGTCAAGCAGACCGCGATCGCGCTGGGCCTGCCCAGCGACACCCCCGACCTCCAGCCGTACCCGTCCATCGCGCTCGGCACCGCCACCGCGAGCGTCCTCGACATGGCCGAGGCGTACGCCACGCTCGCCAACCACGGCAAGCACGGCACGTACACGATCATCGAGAAGCTCACCAAGGACGGCAAGACGGTCGAGCTGCCCAAGCGCAAGACCACCCAGGCCGTCAGCCGCGAGGCCGCCGACACCACCACCTCCGTCCTGCAGAGCGTGGTCAACCAGGGCACCGCGACCGCCGCCCTCGCCGCCGGCCGCCCCGCCGCCGGCAAGACCGGCACCGCCGAGGAGGACCAGGCCGCCTGGTTCGCCGGGTACACCCCCGACCTCGCCACCGTCGTCGCCGTGATGGGCCAGGACCCCGAGACCGCCGCCCACAAGTCCCTCAAGGGCGCCATGGGCCTCGCCCGCATCAACGGCGGCGGCGCGCCCACCGAGATCTGGGCGCAGTTCACCAAGGAGGCCCTGAAGAACACCGAGGCCCACTCCTTCGACCTCGACCTCCAGCCCGGCTCCGCGGACACCGGTCTCCCCGCCTCCCCGTCCTCCCCGGCCGCCTCCCCCAGCGGCGACGGGACCAGCACCGGCGGCCAGGACACCCAGGGCCAGACGCAGGGCCAGACCCAGGGCCAGACCAACGGCGGCACCACCGACGGCGGCTCGACCACCTCCGGCACGACCGACGGCGGCACCACGGACGGCAGCACCTCCACCGGCACGACCGACGGCGGCACCGGGGACGCCGGCACCACCACCGGCACCGGCGACGCGGGCACCACCACCGGCACCGGGGACGCGGGCACCACCACCGGCACCGGCGACACCGGCACCCCGGGCAGCCCACAGGGCACGACGACGGGGACGGGCACGCAGCTCACGACCCGCAGGGAGATCGACTAGCAGAGAGCCGGACAGGCCCCACGGGACAGGACCTAGTGGCCGCTGGTCGCCTTGAGTCCGATCACGGCGACCAGCAGCAGGGACACGAAGAAGATCCGGGCGGCGGTGACGGGCTCCCCCAGCACGACCATCCCGAGCACCGCCGCCCCGGCCGCGCCGATCCCCACCCAGACGCCGTAGGCGGTACCGATGGGCAGGGAACGGGCGGCGTACGACAGCAGGAGCATGCTGGCGACGATCCCGGCGCCGGTGAGCACACTGGGCACGAGCCGGGTGAAACCGTCGGTGTACTTCATGCCGATCGACCAGCCGACTTCGAGCAGACCGGCGAGGACGAGCAGGACCCAGGCCATGGGGCACCTCCGAGACGCGAGCGTTCAGACTTCACGGGTGCGTCGTCTTTGCGTACGTCACGTACATCCCGGTACGGCGCGTCTCGTCGGGCGCCTTCAAAGCTAGCAAAGGAACGACAAAAAAGGGCTGGTGACGATGGTCACCAGCCCCTTTCGGTCAATCTTTCAGAGGTACAGGCCGGTCGTGTCCTCCGAACCCTCGAACCGGTCCGCCGCCACCGCGTGCAGGTCGCGCTCGCGCATCAGGACGTAGGCCACGCCCCGCACCTCGACCTCGGCCCGGTCCTCCGGGTCGTACAGGACCCGGTCGCCCGGCTCCACGGTCCGCACGTTCTGCCCCACCGCGACGACCTCCGCCCACGCCAGGCGCCGGCCCACCGCCGCCGTCGCGGGGATCAGGATCCCGCCGCCGGAGCGGCGCTCGCCCTCGCTGGCGTCCTGCCGTACGAGGACACGGTCGTGGAGCATCCGGATGGGAAGCTTGTCGTGCTGGGGACCGCTCTGGTCGCTTCTGTTACCGCTCACGCCTCGAACCTACCTGCCTTCGCCGTACGGGAGGGCTACCGGGTGGCTCCTCACGCCTTCCGTCGCCGGCCGCTCAGCGCGAGCAGGCCGACCACACCGACCACGACGAGCGCCACCGGCACGACCCGCTCCAGACGCGGCGCGCCGTCCTCGTCCACGAACTCCGCCTTGATGTCCGTCACGACCCGGTTGACCTGGACATAGGCTTTGCCGAGGGTGTGGTCCACGTTGGCGACGACCTTGGCCCTGGCGTCCCCGACGATGGTCTTCGGGTGCACCCGCACCCCGATCTCGTCCAGCGTCTCGGCCAGCTTCGCACGGCGGGCCTTGATGTCCGCCTCGATCTGCGCCGGGGTTCTGGTGTCCGACGTGTCCGCCACGGTGAGGCCTCCGAAGTCAGCCGATACGTTGTTGCCGATATCTGTTCTGGACAGTCTGTCAGCTCTGCCCGCGACCGCACTGTCAGGACCCCCGGTTACGCTGGACCGATGAGCGAGCGACTCCAGCCCGGGGACGTGGCCCCCGCCTTCACCCTCCCCGACGCCGACGGCAACGAGGTGTCCCTGTCGGACCACAAGGGCCGCAAGGTCATCGTGTACTTCTATCCGGCGGCCCTGACCCCCGGCTGCACCAAGCAGGCCTGCGACTTCACGGACAACCTCGGCCTCCTGGCCGACGCCGGCTACGACGTCCTCGGCATCTCCCCGGACAGCCCCGAGAAGCTCGGCAAGTTCCGCGAGAAGGAGTCCCTGAAGGTCACCCTCCTGGCCGACCCCGAAAAGACGGCACTCGACGCGTACGGGGCCTTCGGCGAGAAGAAGAACTACGGCAAGACCTACCTCGGCGTGATCCGCTCCACGATCGTGGTCGACGAGGAGGGCAAGGTCGCCCACGCCTTCTACAACGTCCGCGCGACGGGTCACGTGGCCAAGATCATCAAGGACTTGGGGATCTGAGACCCCCCGTTCCCACCGCCTGACGGCCCGCGTCGGAGAACCCGATGCGGGCCGCTCCACATTCCGGGCGTGACGGTCCGATAAACGGTTCGTTACTCCGTACGGGCCACGAACGGGTGGCCGGATACGGAGGGGGTTCCGGATGGGCACGAGCGCGTACAGCAGGGAGCGGCTGGAGGAGGCGGCTCAGGGGGCGCGGACGTTGTCGGAGGCTTGCGGGAGGCTGGGGGTGGAGCCGGGGAGCCCCACGCGGAAGTACGTCCGAGAGCGCATGAGGAAGCTGGGCATCGACACCTCGTACTTCGAGCGGGAGGCCGTGAAGTGGACGAAGGAGATCCTGGAGTCCGCAGTAGCCGCCTCGACGAACATGAGCGAGGTCTTGCGGCATCTCGGGCTGGAGGTGGTGGGCGGGCACCACACGCACATCAGCCGCCGGATCAAGGCATACGGCCTCGGCACCTCGCACTTTCAGGGGCAGACGCGGCGCGGCAAACCGTGGCGGCCCCGGACACCCGAAGGCCTGCTTGTCGAGCAGCCTGCCGTCACCGCCCGGCGCATCCCCAGCGACAGACTGAAGTGGGCGATGACGACCACGGGAGTGGCCGAACAATGCGCCCTGTGCGGAACAGAGGCGATCTGGCGAGACCGGCCACTGCCGCTGGAGGTCGATCACATCGACGGGGACTGGCGGAACAACCGCATCGAGAATCTGCGCTTTCTGTGCCCCAACTGCCATTCGACAAAAGACAGTTACCGGGGCCGCGGCAAGGGGCGCACCCAAGGCGGTGCCCTGTGAGCAAATGGTGCAGGCTGCCCCGGCCCGCGTCGCAAGAATTGCGCGAGGCCGTCACCGAGTCGGTCTCCGTCGCCGGGGTGCTGCGCTGCCTGGGGCGTCCGGACACCGCGACGCAGCGCGCACTGCTGCGTGAGTGGATCGCCGAGGAGAACCTGACGACGGCACACTTCCTGGGGCAGGCGCATCAAAGGGGCGGACCCGGCACCGTCCCGCTCAGGCGCGCCGCGGACATCCTGGTCCAGCACGACAGCACAAGGCGGACGCGAACGCATCTGCTGCGCAGAGCGCTGCTGGAAGTGGGCGTACCGGAGAAGTGCGCCGACTGCGGCGTGGGCCCCGAGTGGCTCGGCAGGCCCATGACCCTGGAGGTCGACCACATCAACGGGGACTGGAGCGACGACCGGCGGGAGAACCTGCGGTTGCTGTGTCCCAACTGCCATGCGGTCACGAGCACCTGGTGCCGCGGCGGACGCGCACGTTCCCTCCGGCCGACACCACCCGACCGGTAACATGGCGGCGTATGCGGCCGTGGCGGAATTGGCCTACGCGCAGCACTTAGGATGCTGTGGGAGAAATCCCTTGAGGGTTCGAGTCCCTCCGGCCGCACGCCTTTGATTCGAAGGCCCGCCCTCACCGGGCGGGCCTTCGGCGTCAGCCCAGCAGCTCCCGCACCACCGGCACCAACCCCCGGAACGCCTTCCCCCGGTGGCTGATCGCGTTCTTCTCCTCCGCCGTCAGTTCCGCGCAGGTGCGGGTCTCGCCGTCCGGCTGGAGGATCGGGTCGTAGCCGAAGCCGTTCGTGCCGGTGGGGGTGTGGCGCAGGACGCCGAGGAGGCGGCCCTCGACCACGCGTTCCGTGCCGTCGGGGAGGGCCAGGGCCGCCGCGCAGGCGAAGTGGGCGCCGCGGTGGGGGTCCGCGATGTCGGAGAGCTGGGCCAGCAGGAGATCCAGGTTGGCCCTGTCGTCCCCGTGCCGTCCCGACCAGCGGGCGGAGAAGATGCCCGGGGCGCCGTTCAGGACGTCCACGCAGAGGCCGGAGTCGTCGGCGACGGCCGGGAGGCCGGTGGCCCGGGCGAGGGCGTGGGCCTTGAGGAGGGCGTTCTCGGCGAACGTCACTCCGGTTTCCTTGACGTCGGGGATCTCCGGGTAGGCGTCCGCGCCGACGAGGTCGTGCGGGAGACCTGCGTCGGCGAGGATCGACCTGAGTTCGGTGATCTTTCCGGCGTTGCGGGTGGCGAGGATCAGGCGGGTCATGCTCCCAGTATCCCGAGCCCCGCCACCGGGTCCCGCCACCGGTCGTTACGGCGTGCAGACCTTCGTCAGCTCGCCCGCCGCGTCGGTGACCGGGCTGAGGTCGGGGGTGGCATCGCCGTTGTCCACCGCCGTACGGACGTTCTTCACGGCCGTACTCAGGTCGTCGACCGCCTTGTTGACGTCGGTGTTGTCCGTCTTGTCGCCGATCTGGTCGAGGTCGCTCTCGATGGAGGTGAGGGACTCGTCGAGCTGGGTCGGGTCGTTCGACGCGTTCTCCACGGCCTGCTGGAGGTCGGTGACGCTGTCGGCGATGGTGTCGGCGGTCTGGACGCAGTCCAGGGCCTTGTCGACGGCGTCGCAGCCGGTCACCGTGAAGCCCAGGGTGAGGGCGACGGCCGCGGCGCTCGCGGCGATGGCGGTACGGCGGCCTCGGCCCCGGTGTCGGCGGCTCGCGGACATGGCCATTGCTGTGTTCCTCCCCGTTGGACTGCGGTGCGTACTGGCCAAGACGCCGTGGTGCGCGGTGGGGTTGCCACCACGCACCACTTCTCTTGGTACGCCCTTTACTTTTCGAGGACGGTATCAAGTGCCGTGCGCTGGAGGGCAGTCAATTCCCGGCAGCCGGAGACGGCGAGGTCCAGCAGGGAGTTGAGTTCCTCGCGGGCGAACGGTTCGGCCTCGGCGGTGCCCTGGACCTCGACGAAGCGGCCGTCGCCGGTGCAGACGACGTTCATGTCGGTCTCGGCCTTGACGTCCTCCTCGTAGCGGAGGTCGAGGAGCGGGACGCCGCCGACGATGCCGACGGAGACGGCGGAGACCGTGCCGACGAGGGGCTGGCGGCCGGCCCGGATCAGCTTCCTGCCCTGGGCCCAGGCGACGGCGTCGGCGAGGGCGACGTACGCGCCGGTGATGGCGGCGGTGCGGGTGCCGCCGTCGGCCTGGAGGACGTCGCAGTCGAGGACGATGGTGTTCTCGCCGAGCGCCTTGTAGTCGATGACGGCGCGCAGGGAGCGGCCGATGAGGCGGGAGATCTCGTGGGTGCGGCCGCCGATCCTGCCGCGGACGGACTCGCGGTCGCCGCGGGTGTTGGTGGCGCGGGGGAGCATGGAGTACTCGGCGGTGACCCAGCCCTCGCCGCTGCCCTTGCGCCAGCGGGGGACGCCTTCGGTGACGGAGGCGGTGCAGAAGACCTTGGTGTCGCCGAAGGAGATGAGGACCGAGCCCTCTGCGTGCTTGCTCCAGCCGCGTTCGATGGTGACGGGGCGGAGCTGTTCGGGGGTGCGGCCGTCGATGCGTGACATGGCGCCGAGCCTAGCCGTACGGCGGGAAGGGGCTCCTCCCATGGCGGGAGAAGCCCCTCACAGGTGACGCGGGGCGGTCACATCATGTCTTCGATCTCCGCGGCGATCGGGTCGGCGTCGGTGCCGATGACGACCTGGATGGCGGTGCCCATCTTGACGACGCCGTGGGCGCCGGCGGCCTTGAGGGCGGCGTCGTCGACGAGGGTGGGGTCGGAGACCTCGGTGCGCAGGCGGGTGATGCAGCCCTCGATCTCCTCGATGTTGTCGATGCCGCCGAGTCCGGCGACGATCTTCTCTGCCTTGGTGGCCATGTCGGTCTCCTCACGCACAGGTGGCCCAGCTTCGCGAGCGATTGTGTCGTGCGTACCGAAGGATGACGTCACAGCAACCCGATCGACAGCAACCCAATCGTCCGTAACTGGTCTACACCACCTGACAGGCGGTCGCCAACCCATGAGCGATTACAGGAGCGCCGGTATCAAGGCCTCCCCCGCACGCCGGAAGGCATAGCGCACGCGCAGTGGGTTCCTTATGCGTTCTTCATCTGCTACAACATGGTCTACACCACTGAGTGGTGTAGACCATCACCCAGATGGAGGAACCATGACCACCGCCACCGCGCCATCGGCGGCCCCCGCGAAGAAGCGGGGATCCGGCCTGCTCCAGGGCCTGCAGAAGGTCGGCCGCAGCCTTCAGCTCCCCATCGCCGTGCTCCCGGCGGCGGGCATCCTGCTCCGCCTCGGGCAGGCGGACGTGCAAGAGAAGCTTCACCTGCCCGACAAGGTCACGGCGGTGTTCGGCACGGCCGGCGGCGCCATCTTCGACAACCTCCCGATGCTGTTCTGCATCGGCGTCGCCATCGGTTTCGCCAAGAAGGCGGACGGCTCGACCGCCCTCGCCGCGCTGGTGGGCTTCCTGGTCTACGCCAATGTGCTGAAGGCGTTCCCGGTCACCGAGGCGAAGGTCCAGGCGGGCGCCGACATAGCCGCGACGTACAACAACCCCGGGGTCTTCGGCGGCATCCTGATGGGTCTGCTCTCGGCGGTGCTGTGGCAGCGGTACCACCGCAAGAAGCTGGTCGACTGGCTCGGCTTCTTCAACGGCCGCCGGCTGGTGCCGATCATCATGGCGTTCGTCGGCACGCTCATGGGCGTCTTCTTCGGGCTGGTCTGGAAGCCGGTCGGCGAGGGCATCTCGGACGTCGGCGAGTGGGTCACCGGTCTCGGTGCCTTCGGTGCCGGGCTGTTCGGTCTGATCAACCGCGCGCTGATCCCGGTCGGCATGCACCAGTTCGTGAACTCGGTCGCCTGGTTCCAGCTCGGTGACTTCAAGGAGGCCTCCGGCGACATCGTCCACGGCGACCTCACCCGCTTCTTCGCCGGGGACCCGACCGCCGGTCAGTTCATGTCGGGCTTCTTCCCGATCATGATGTTCGGTCTGCCGGCCGCCGCGCTCGCCATCGCGCACACCGCCCGCCCGGAGCGCCGCAAGGCCGTGCTGGGCATGATGGTCTCGGTCGCGCTGACCTCGTTCGTGACCGGTGTGACCGAGCCGATCGAGTTCTCGTTCATGTTCATCGCGCCGCTGCTGTACGCCATCCACGCGGTGCTCACCGCCCTGTCCATGGCGGTCACCTGGGCGCTCGGCGTGCACACCGGCTTCACGTTCTCGGCGGGCTTCATCGACTACGCCCTGAACTGGAACCTGGCCACCAAGCCCTGGCTGATCATCCCGATCGGGCTGGTGTTCGGGGCGATCTACTACTTCGGGTTCCGCTTCGCCATCACGAAGTTCAACCTCCCCACCCCGGGCCGGGAGCCCGAGGAGGAGATCGAGGACCTCACCAAGGCGTAAGCCGCGTCCCCCACGGCGCGTGCCGTACGGAGAAGGCCCCGGAGCAGTGTGCTCCGGGGCCTTCCCGTCTGCCGTGCGCCTGAACCTCGTACGGCAGGGGTGCGGATCTAGATCTCGTACGACACCCTCGGCGCCGCCAGTTCCACCGGGCCGTCGAAGACCTCCCGGGCGTCGGCGAGGTTGACCTGGGGGTCGGTCCACGGGGGGATGTGTGTCAGCACGAGGCGTCTCGCGCCGGCCCGGGCCGCCGTCTCGCCGGCCTCGCGGCCGTTGAGGTGGAGGTCGGGGATGTTCTCCTTGCCGTGGGTGAAGGCGGCCTCGCACAGGAAGAGGTCGGTGTCGCGGGCGAGTTCCTCCAGGGCCGGGCTGAGGCCGGTGTCTCCGGAGTAGGTGAGCGACCGCCCGCCGTGCTCGACGCGGATGCCGTACGCCTCGACGGGGTGGGCCACGCGTTCGGTGTGCACGGTGAACGGGCCGATGTCGAAGGTGGACGGCTTGACCGTGTGGAAGTCGAAGACCTCGCTCATCGAGGAGGCGGAGGGGGTGTCGGCGTAGGCCGTGGTCAGGCGGTGTTCGGTGCCTTCCGGGCCGTAGACCGGGATGGGGTCGCAGCGCCCGCCGTCGTGGCGGTAGTAGCGCGCGACGAAATAGGCGCACATGTCGATGCAGTGGTCGGCGTGCAGATGACTCAGGAAGATCGCGTCGAGGTCGTAGAGACCGCAGTGGCGCTGCAGCTCGCCGAGGGCGCCGTTGCCCATGTCGAGAAGCAGCCTGTAGCCGTCGGCCTCGACGAGGTAGCTCGAGCAGGCCGATTCCGCGGACGGGAACGACCCCGAGCAGCCGACGACGGTGAGCTTCATAAAGCAGAAACCTCCGCTGGCGGGATATGAAAGTGATTCGAGGGATATGGGGCGACGGGGGTCGTGCGGTTTGTCGAGCGTAAGGCGCAAAACCCCGGGTCGCTCCTCCGCCAGGGGCTGTTGTGGGCGAACTCACCTGTGCTGTCACCGGTTCGGCTGGACCAGGGGTGTGTGAGGCGTGAACGAGGGCGCGCGATGCCGTGCGCACGCCGGTAACGTCGTCCCATGGACACGTCCTGGTGGCTCGCGCTCGCGGCGGTGACACTGCTGGCGCTGGTCGCCGCGCTCGTGGACGGCTGGGGGCGCGGGCGGCGTCCCGAGGGGCGCCGGACCCGGCCGCCGGGACGGCCCGCGCGGGGGCGCGGGGGCCGGGGGCGGCCGCAGCCGGCCGAGATCTGGTGGGCGAACGTGCCCTACGAGGACGGGCCCGGGCAGAAGGACAGGCCGTGTCTGGTGCTGGGGGTGCGGGGCGAACGGGTGACGGTCGCGAAGATCACCAGCAGATACCGGGACGGGCGGGCGGGGGTGATCCCGCTGCCGCCGGGCGCGGTGGGTGACGCGCGGGGACGGCCGAGCTTCCTGGAGACGGACGAGCTGCGGCAGGTGCCGGTGGCGGACTTCCGGCGCCGGGTGGGCGTGATGGACCCGGTGCTGTGGGACCAGGTCCGACATCTGGCGACCTGAGCCCCCTCACCCGGCGGTCACCCGGACGGTGACGGTCCATTCCTGGATGCCCTTGCAGGAGACCTGGCTCGGTCCGGTGGGTGTGGCGCACAGCGGGCGGGTCGCGCTGAGGCGGGTGGTGCCTGCGGTGACCGCGTCGTAGGCGGCGAGCGCGTCGCCCGGCAGCACGACGATCCCCGCGTTGGTGGGCTTCAGCACGTCGTCGCCCTTGAGGGCGACGGCCGACCAGGGGCGTTCCCTGGTGCCGTCGAGGTTCAGCCGGAGCTGTCCGCCGACGGTCAGACAGAAGGTGCGGCCGTCGTCGGCGGCGGTGAGCTCGGCGGGCGGGGTGGCCGTGCAGTCCTCGTCGGTGGCCGCCGCCGAGGTGGGCGGGGGTGCCGCGGCGCCGTCGCTGTCGGTGCCGCAGCCGGCGAAGGCGAGCGTCAGCACCACGAGGGCGAGGGCGGTGGAACGGGTCGTACGGCGCATGGGGGACTCCTTTCTCCCCCTTCGACGTACCACCCGTACACCCGGATCCGTGCCGGGCGTACGGGTGATATGCGCGATATGGGTGGTACGGGTGGTACGGGTGGTACGGGTGGTACGGGTGGTACGGGTGGTACGGGTCAGGGTCAGCTGGTGGTGACGGCCGTGTCGTCGAGGACGAAGCTGGTCTGGAGGCTGGAGTCCTCGACCCCGCTGAACTTCAGGGTGACCGTGGAGCCCGCGTAGGCGGACAGGTCGAGGGACTTCTGGGCGTAGCCGGTGGCCGCGTTGAGGTTGGAGTAGGTGGCCAGGGTGGTCGAGCCCGCCGTGACGGTGAGCTTGTCGTACTGCGTGCTGGTGGAGGTCTCGGCGGTGTCGATGTGCAGGTAGAAGGTGAAGGTCGCCTTGCAGCCGCTCGGGACGGTCACCGCCTGGGAGAGCGTGTCGGTGTGCGAGGAGCCGTAGCCGTCCAGCCAGGCGTAGTAGGAGCCGGCGTGGGCGGACTCGCTGCTGGAGTTGGTGATGACGCCGGAGCTGGCGGTCCAGGTGGTGTTGCCGGACTCGAAGCCGGGGTTGCCGAGCAGCTGGGCGGAGGTGCAGGTGGAGCTGGAGGAGCCGACGGTCCAGGTGAAGGAGGCCGAGCCGGAGGCGCCGGTGGAGTCGGTGGCGGTGACGGTGACCTGGTAGGTGCCCGCGGTGGACGCCGTACCGGAGATCAGGCCGGTGGAGCTGCCGATGGACAGGCCGGTGGGCAGGCCGGAGGCGCTGTAGGTGAGGGTGGCGCCCGCGCTGTCACTGGCACTGATCTGCAGGCTCGCCGAGCCGCCGGTCGTCGTCGACCGGCTGCCGGGGTTGGTGACGGTCACCGTGTTGCCGGTGCTGGTGCCGGCGGTGAAGGCGGTGGTGCCGTTGGGGGTGCCCCAGCCGGTCGGGCCGTCGTAGCCGGTGGTCGCGGTGCAGAAGTACGAGGTGGAGCAGGAGCCGTTGCTGCCGCTGGTGACGTCGTACAGGTTGCCGGTGTGGGAGTAGGGGTACTTCGCCGGGTAGTCGCTGGAGCCCGGGGTGCCGGCGAGGGCGTAGACGCCGGCGATGATCGGGGCGGAGGCGCTGGTGCCGCCGTAGACCGCCCAGCCGGAGCCGCCGTAGGTGTCGTAGACGGCGACGCCGGTGGCCGGGTCGGCGACGGCGGAGACGTCGGACTCCATGCGCTTGGTGCAGCCGGTGTCGGTCTGCCAGCTCGGCTTGGCGTCGTACGCGGAGCAGCCGGAGCCGGTGCCCTCGGTGCTGGAGGTCTTCCACACGGACTCGGTCCAGCCGCGTGAGCTGGAGGAGGTGGACAGGGCGGTGCCGCCGACGGCGGTGACGTACTGGGAGGTGGCGGGGTACTCGGCGCCGTAGCCGGAGTCTCCGGCGCTCACCGTGATGGCGACGCCGGGGTGCTTGAAGTAGGAGGTGTCCTCGCTGGTCTGGGAGGAGGACTCGTCGCCGCCCCAGCTGTTGGAGACGAACTTGGCGCCGAGGGCGACGGCCTCGTTCTCGGCGGTGCCGAGGTCGGAGTCGGTGGCGGAGTTCGCCTCGACGAGGGTGATGTTGCAGTTGGGGCAGACGGCGCTGACCATGTCGATGTCGAGGGCCTCCTCGCCGGCCCAGCCGCTGTCGTTGGTGGGCAGCGAGGTGGTGGAGCCGGTCTGGCTGACCTGCTTGAAGCAGCCGTTGGCCTTGGTGCAGGCGGACAGGCCGTAGGTGGAGCGGTAGGTGGCGAGGTCGGACTCCGCGTTGGGGTCGTTGTAGGCGTCGACGACGGCGACGGTCAGTCCGGAGCCGCCGGTCGAGGGCAGGTTGTAGGCGCTGTGCAGGTTGGCGGGGCTGAGGCCGGAGGGTGCGGCGGCCGCGGCGGCGAGGGCACTGGCGAGGCGCTGCTTGATGTCGGTGCGGCGCTGGGCGAAGCAGGCGGCGTGGCCGGGGGCCGCGGTGGAGCACAGGTGGGTGGTGGGGACCTTCTGGCCGGCCGTGCCGGTGGCGTGGAAGGTCTGGCGGCCGGGGGCGGTGAGGGCCTTCGCGTTCTGGGTGGTGCGGGAGGTGTGCGCCACCGGCTGGGCGCCGGCCGCGGGGGCCGCGAGGAGTCCGGCGACGGTGAGGGTGAGGGCGGGGACGGCGACGCTCAGGAGTCTTCGCAGGCGTGACTCACGCATGGGTACTGCCTCCATCGGGAGTGGGGATCTCGTATGGGGTGCAGGCACGTGACGCGCGTAGCGGCGGACGATGGCGCGGTCATGAGCATGACACTCACGGGGATGGATGGGACTGCGGGCAGAACGTAGACCCGCCGGACCGGTTACCGGCAGTACCCCCGGGCGTTCTTTGCCGCCCCATCAACAGCGTTTAGCCCCCTCATAGGAGGGGGCTGGCGCGTGGTTGAGGAGCCCTATGCCCAGAGCTGACCCTGGAGCGTCTCGATGGCCTCCTCGGTGGTGGCCGCCGTGTAGACACCGGTGGAGAGGTACTTCCAGCCGCCGTCCGCGACGACGAACACGATGTCCGCGCTCTCCCCCGCCTTGACGGCCTTCTTCCCGACGCCGATCGCGGCGTGCAGCGCGGCGCCCGTGGAGACACCGGCGAAGATGCCCTCCTGCTGGAGGAGTTCACGGGTGCGGGTCACGGCGTCCGCCGAGCCGACCGAGAACCGGGTGGTGAGGACGGAGGCGTCGTACAGCTCCGGTACGAAGCCCTCGTCGAGGTTGCGCAGGCCGTACACCAGGTCGTCGTAGCGCGGTTCGGCGGCGACGATCCTCACGTCCGGCTTGTGCTCGCGCAGATAGCGGCCGACGCCCATCAGGGTGCCGGTGGTGCCGAGGCCCGCCACGAAGTGGGTGACGGAGGGCAGGTCGGCGAGGATCTCCGGGCCGGTCGTCGCGTAGTGGGCGCCCGCGTTGTCCGGGTTGCCGTACTGGTAGAGCATCACCCAGTCGGGGTGCTCGGCGGCGAGTTCCTTGGCGACGCGCACGGCGGTGTTGGAGCCGCCCGCGGCCGGGGAGGAGATGATCTCGGCGCCCCACATCGCGAGCAGGTCCCGGCGCTCCTGCGAGGTGTTCTCGGGCATCACGCACACGATGCGGTAGCCCTTGAGCTTGGCCGCCATGGCGAGCGAGATGCCGGTGTTGCCGCTCGTCGGCTCGAGGATGGTGCAGCCGGGCGTGAGCCGGCCGTCCTTCTCCGCCTGCTCGACCATGTGCAGGGCGGGGCGGTCCTTGACCGAGCCGGTGGGGTTGCGGTCCTCCAGCTTGGCCCAGATACGGACGTCGGCGGACGGCGACAGCCGCGGCAGGCGCACCAGAGGGGTGTTGCCCACCGCGGCCAGCGGGGAGTCGTAACGCATGCCGGGTCTGCCGGCCTAGGCCATGCCGCCGGCCACGGCCGGCAGGATCGTCACGGTGTCGCCGTCGGACAGCTTGGTGTTGATGCCGTCGACGAAGCGGACGTCCTCGTCGTTCAGGTAGACGTTGACGAAGCGGCGCAGCTTGCCCTCGTCCACGATCCGGGCGTGGATGCCCGCGTGCCGGGTCTCGAGGTCGTTGAAGAGGTCGGCGAGGGTGTCACCGCTGCCCTCCACCGCCTTCTGACCGTCGGTGTACTGGCGGAGGATGGTGGGGATGCGGACCTCGATGGCCATGGCTCAGGGCTCCTGTCGGAAGGAAGGTGTGGCTGCGCGGGATACGTGCGTGGTGAGACATCGCCGCGGCTCACGGCCGTACGGCGGCAGGGGACCGCGTCAACAGATGGCGCTGGCCAGCCTGCACAGGTCGACGTGCAGCCGCGCCACGAGCAGGGCGCCCGGCGTCTTCTCGCTCACGTCGTTCAGAACCATGGGCTCATCGTATCGATTCCCGTCCCGGCTTCCGGAATGTGATCCCACATGGTGGACGGAATCGGGCCGGTGCGTGAGACCGGTCAGGCGGAACGGCGGCGGACCAGCCGGGTCGGTACCACGACCGACGCCTCGGGGCCGGTGTGCTCGAACAGCAGCCGGGCCATGAGACGGCCCATCTCCGGCACGTCCTGGTGGACGGTCGTCAGCGGCGGGTCGGTGGTCTCGGCGATGGACGTCAGATCGTCGAAGCCGACCACGGCCACGTCCTCCGGCACCCGCCGCCCGCGCTCGCGCAGGGTCTGCAGGGCTCCCGAGGCCATGAAGTCGGAGGCGACGAAGACCGCGTCCAGATCGGGCCGGCGGTCCAGCAGGGCGGCCATCGCCCCGGCACCGCCCTCCCGGCTGTAGTCGGCCTTCTGTACGAGGTCGGACGGGGCGTCGGGCAGGACGTCCCGGTAGCCGGCGAGCCGGTCGGCGGCGGAGGTCTCCTGGTCGTAGGGTCCCGCGACGGTCGCGATCCGGCGGCGGCCGAGGCCGGCCAGATGCCGGACGGCCAGCCGGGCTCCCCCGCGGTTGTCGCCGTCGACGTACGCGTGCCCGGGGACGGTGGCGCCCTCGCGCAGCAGGGGGCGGCCGCCGAAGACGGCGGGGATGTCGAGCCGGTCCATCATCGTGTGGAGGCGGTCGCCGGGGCGCAGCGAGAACAGCACGGCGCCGTCGACATGGCCGCCGGCGAGATAGGCGGCCACGCGCGCGTGGTCGTCCGGTTCCTCCAGGAACAGCAGGACGGCCTGGGCGCCGTGCACGGCGAGCTCGCGGCGCACCCCGCGCAGGAGCAGGTCGAAGAAGGGGTCGAGGAAGAGCCGGCCCTCGGGCGGGGCCGCGACGACCGCGATGGCGTCGGTACGGCGGGTGACCAGCTGGCGGGCGGCCTGGTTGGGGACGTACCCCAGCTCGCCGATCACCTCGGTGACCCGCGCGATCACCTCGGCGCTCACCCGGGCCTCCCCGTTCACCACCCGCGAGACGGTGGACCGCGACACCCCCGCCCGCCGTGCGACGTCTTCGAGCGTGGGGCGCCGGGCGTTCGTCCGCTGGGTCAACACCGTCTCCGTGAGCATGGTTCGGGGGGGGAAGCGCTTACTGGAACGGTAGCCGTCGAGGCGGGCGGGCGGAGGGCGATCAGTGGGCCTCGACGATCCGGACCTCCTCCTCGGTGACCTCGCCCTCCACGATGCGGAAGGAGCGGAACTGGAAGTCGCCGAGGCCGTCGGTGTCGCGGGTGGAGACGAGGACGTAGTGGGCGCCGGGTTCGTTGGCGTAGGAGATGTCCGTGCGGGAGGGGTGGGCCTCGGTGGCGGTGTGGGAGTGGTAGATGACCACCGGCTCCTCGTCGCGGTCGTCCATCTCGCGGTAGAGCTTGAAGAGGTCCCCGGAGTCGAACTCGTAGAACGTGGGTGACATCGCCGCGTTCAGCATGGGGATGAAGCGCTCGGGGCGGTCGGAGCCGGCCGGCCCGGCGACGACGCCGCACGCCTCGTCGGGGTGGTCCTTGCGCGCGTGGGCGACGATCTGGTCGACGAGGGCCTGGGTGATGGTCAGCATGCTCGTCAGGATAGACAGAGGGGCCGTTCCGTACCGGGGTGCGGTACGGAACGGCCCACATGGCGGACGCCCTGAGCGGCAGCCGCAGCGGGGCGCCACGAGTGCTCCCTGCGACCGGACGTCCTGGAGTGGATCGGTGGCTCCGGTCTCCGGTCAGCCGGTCTTCTCGAGCTCCGGCTCGCGGCGGCTCGTGACCTCCGGGTTGCGGCTCTTGAGGACCGCCCAGCCGACACCGAGCGCGGCGGCCCAGCCGGCCATCACGTACAGGCAGATCCGGGAGTCGGCGTCGTAGGCGATCAGGCAGGTGACGAAGAGCAGGAAGACGATGGCCACCCAGCTGAACTTCGCGCCGCCCGGCGCCGGGAAGGCGGAGGCCGGCAGCCGGCCCGCGTCGACCGCGCGGCGGTAGAGGACGTGGCTGATCAGGATCATCAGCCAGGTCCAGATGCCGGCCGCGGTGGCGACGGAGGTCACGTAGGCGAAGGCCTTCTCCGGGACGACGTAGTTGAGGACCACGCCGATGCCCATGAAGAGGACCGAGACCGTGATGCCGAAGGCCGGGGTCTTGGTGGCGGACAGCTTGCGGAAGACCGCCGGGGCCTCGCCGCTGTCGGCCAGATTGCGCAGCATGCGGCCGGTGGAGTACATGCCGGAGTTGCAGGAGGACAGGGCCGCGGTGAGGACGACGAAGTTGACGATGCCGGCGCCGGCCGGGATGCCGATCTTCGCGAAGGCCTCGACGAACGGCGAGACGCCCGGGGCGAACTCGGTCCACTTCACGACGCAGAGGATGACGGTGAGCGCGCCGACGTAGAACAGGGCGATGCGCCACGGAAGGGTGTTGATGGCCTTCGGGAGCGTCTTCTCCGGGTTCTCGGACTCGCCCGCCGTGACACCGACCAGCTCGACCGCGAGGTAGGCGAACATCACGCCCTGGAGGGTCATCAGGGAGGAGCCGATGCCCTTGGGGAAGAAGCCGTCGAACTGGTAGAGGTTCGCGACCGAGGCGGTGTCACCGGCGCTGCTGAAGCCGAAGGTCAGCACGCCGAGGCCGATGACGATCATGCCGATCAGGGCGGTGACCTTGACCATCGAGAACCAGAACTCCAGCTCGCCGAAGAGCTTCACGGAGATCAGGTTGACCCCGAAGAGGATCACCAGGAAGACCAGGGCGGTCACCCATTGCGGGACGGCCGGGAACCAGTAGTTGACGTAGATCGCGGCGGCTGTCAGCTCGGCCATGCCGGTGACGACCCACATCAGCCAGTACGTCCAGCCGGTGAAGTAGCCGAAGAACGGGCCGAGGAATTCGCGGGAGTACTCCGCGAAGGAGCCCGAGACCGGGCGGTACAGCAGCAGTTCGCCGAGCGCCCGCATGATGAAGAAGACGATCGCGCCGGCGAGGGCGTACATGAGGATGAGGCTGGGACCGGCCTTGGCGATGTTCGCGCCGGCACCCAGGAAGAGCCCGACGCCGATGGCGCCGCCGATCGCGATCATCTGGACCTGGCGACTGCCGAGTCCGCGTTCGTACCCCTCTTCGGGCGCCGTACCGGCGCCGTTGCCGTCCGTGTCGACCTGAGCGGAGGTCATGTGTGTGGTGCGCCTTTCTCCATGCCGACCCGGGCCTCTCGTCGGCCTCGGATCGGGTTTCGATCCCCCCGGATGATGGAGCGGTTGCCTGGCCGATGGTGGTCGGCTCGGTGGCGCACCCGGCCGAACATTCGGGTGGTGTTCGCCGGGCGGTCGTGAAGATTTATCACGCCTGCAACAGTGATCGACCGAGGATCATGTGGCACACGACACGAGAAGAAGCGGACGAACGCGACACGAAGAGGACACTCCCGGCCGTCGCGGTGATGCGATCGTTATCCGGATTTGAGCGTCCTCTGAGCGAACAAAAGCGACAAGGAATGCGGACGAACTACGGCATAAGGGTGGTCACCAAGGTCTCCTGGAGCCCTCCCAGCCACAGGTACGCCATCACCATCGGCTTGCGCGGGTCCTCGTCCGGCAGCCGGTAGAGGAGGTCGGTGTCGTCCTCGTCGGTGATCTCCAGCCGCGCCCCGATCGCCAGCCGCAGGTCGTTGAGCGCGCCGAGCCACTGCCGGGACTCCCCCGGCGCGAGCTTGAGCACCGCGCCGCCCTCGCCGGCCGCCTCGGAGGCCAGCGCGTCCAGGGTGCGGACCACCGCGAGGGCGTTCTCGCGCTTGCCGGCCCTGAGGTCGTTCTCGGTGTAGCGGCGGAACTCGGCCGAGTGCGCCTTCTGCTCGTCCGCCTGCCGCGGGCCCGGGGTGCCCTCCGGGTCGGTGTAGGCGTCCGGGAACAGCCGGCGGAGCACCGGGTCGGCGGGGGGCTCGCTCGGGCCCTCCGCGAAGAGCTCGGCGAGCGGGTCGTCGGAGGCGTCCTCGGCGGGGCCGGGGCCGATCAGTTCCAGCAGCTGTACGGCCAGCGACCGGATGATGGAGATCTCGACGTCGTCGAGCGCGACGGCCGCGCCGCCGCCGGGAAGCGGTTCGAAGTGTCCAGGCATCAGTGAGGAGGCTACTTCCGGTCCTGCTGAAGGGTGGCCCACAGCCCATAGCCGTGCATGGCCTGCACGTCGCGTTCCATCTCCTCGCGAGAGCCGCTGGAGACGACCGCCCGGCCCTTGTGGTGGACGTCGAGCATGAGCTTGGTGGCCTTGTCCTTGGTGTAGCCGAAGTACGTCTGGAAGACGTACGTCACATAGCTCATGAGGTTGACCGGGTCGTTGTGGACGATGGTGACCCAGGGGACGTCCGGCTCGGGGACGGCGTAGACCTCCTCCGCCGACTCGGTGCGTTCGATCTCAAGGGGAGCGGGTGACGTCACAAGGCCCATGCTGCCACGGGGCCCACAAATCGTCACACTGACGCAAAGGGGTGTAGCATCTGTCGACATGAACACAGCGGACCTTGGGCTGCCGGTGGACGTCCCCTCTACGGCGCTCTTCACGGACCAGTACGAG
Organism: Streptomyces sp. NPDC005811; assembly: GCF_040630405.1. NCBI lineage: Bacteria > Bacillati > Actinomycetota > Actinomycetes > Kitasatosporales > Streptomycetaceae > Streptomyces > Streptomyces sp. NPDC005811. The sequence goes on along the minus strand of NZ_JBEXXK010000006.1, from coordinate 135,432 downwards.
CTGACCATGCTGCAGGCCGCGCTCAAGGCCGGGACGGCCGAGCGGCGCAGCGTGTTCGAGGTCTTCACCCGGCGACTGCCGGAGGGGCGGCGCTACGGCGTCGTCGCGGGCACCGGGCGGGTCCTGGACGCGGTCGAGAACTTCCGCTTCGACCAGGACGTCCTGCGCTTCCTGCGGCGCCGCTCGATCGTCGACGACGAGACGCTGGACTGGCTCGCCGCCTACCGCTTCTCGGGTGACGTCCGGGGCTACCCGGAGGGCGAGGTCTACTTCCCCGGGTCGCCGATCATGCGGGTCGAGGGCTCCTTCGCCGAGTGCGTGATGCTGGAGACGGTGATCCTGTCCATCCTCAACCACGACTCCGCGATCGCGGCGGCCGCGTCCCGGATGTCCTCGGCCGCCGGCGGCCGGCCGCTGATCGAGATGGGCGCCCGCCGCACCCATGAACTGGCCGCGGTCGCCGCGAGCCGCGCCGCGTACGTCGGCGGCTTCACCTCCACCTCCGACCTGGCCGCCGGTTTCCGCTACGGCATCCCGACCGTCGGCACCAGCGCCCACGCCTTCACCCTGCTGCACGACAGCGAGCGGGACGCCTTCCGGGCCCAGGTGGACTCCCTCGGCGGCGGCACCACCCTGCTCGTCGACACCTACGACGTCGCCGAGGCCGTCCGTACGGCGGTGGAGGTGGCCGGGCCCGAGCTGGGCGCCGTCCGCATCGACTCCGGCGACCTGCTGCTGGTCGCCCACCGGGTGCGCCAGCAGCTCGACGCCCTGGGCGCCACCGGCACCCGGATCATCGTCACCTCCGACCTCGACGAGTACGCCATCGCCTCGCTGGCGGCGGCGCCCGTGGACGCGTACGGCGTGGGGACGCAGCTGGTGACCGGGTCCGGGCATCCCACCTGCTCGATGGTCTACAAGCTGGTCGCGCGCGCCGAGTCCGCCGATCCGAAGGCGCCGCTGGTGCCGGTCGCGAAGCGGTCGACCGGCGGCAAGACGTCCATCGGCGGCCGCAAGTGGGCGGCCCGGCGGCTGGACGTGGACGGGGTCGCCGAGGCCGAGGTCATCGGCACCGGCGCGGTACCGGCCGGGCTCGCGGACCGGCAGCTGCTGGTGGAGCTGGTCAGGGACGGTGCCGTGGTCGGCCGCGAGCCGCTGGACGCCGTACGCGACCGCCACACGGCGGCCCGCGCCAACCTGCCCCTGTCGGCCACCCAGCTCTCCCGGGGGGAGCCGGTGCTGGCGACGGAGTACCTCCAGGAGCGCTAGCCGTCCGCCGCCGGGGGCGGGGCTCTGTTGCCGGGGGCGGAAAATCTCTACGCTTGCTTACTTCACCCTCTGTCGAAGGACACCGACCATGCGCCGCGCCTTGATCGTCGTAGACGTGCAGAACGACTTCTGCGAGGGGGGCAGCCTCGCGGTGGCCGGGGGTGCCGATGTCGCCGCCGCGATCACCGAGCTGATCGGGCAGGCCCCCGCCGGGTACCGGCATGTCGTGGCCACCCGGGACCACCACATCGCGCCCGGCGGCCACTTCGCCGACAACCCCGACTTCGTCCGGTCCTGGCCCGCGCACTGCGTCGCCGGCACCGAGGGGGTCGGCTTCCACCCGAACTTCGCCCCCGCGGTCGCCTCCGGCAGCATCGACGCCGTCTTCGACAAGGGGGCCTACGCGGCCGCGTACAGCGGGTTCGAGGGCGCCGACGAGAACGGCGTCACGCTGGGCGACTGGCTGCGGGCCCGGCAGATCGACGAGGTCGACGTCGTCGGGATCGCCACGGACCACTGCGTCCGGGCGACCGCGCTGGACGCGGTCCGCGAGGGCTTCCGTACGACGGTCCTGCTCGACCTGACCGCCGGCGTGGCCCAGTCGACCACCGAACGCGCCCTGGAGGAGCTGCGCACGGCCGGGGTGGACCTGACGGGCAAGCCGGTCGTGGCCTGACGCGGCACTAGGTCGCGCGGGGGCGGCCGTTCCAGCGGATCAGGACGGTCGCGGCCGTGAGGGCCAGGACGGTCAGCGCGGCAGGCACCAGGTCGTCGGCCGTGTCGCCGCGCCACAGCCGGGCGTTGCCGAGCCAGGCCACCGGGAGGTCCAGGAGGAAGAGGCCCAGCCCGGTCGGCCAGTAGCGGCGGTGGGACTTCTCCCGCAGGCCGGAGACGATCAGGACGGCGGGGACGACGAGCAGCAGCAGCGTCACCAGGGTCCGGTTCGGACGGGGGTCGAAGGCCTCACCGCCCGGGATGAACAGGGCCACCGCGGTCAGGACCAGCCCGAGCACGATCCGGCCGGTGCCGGGGCGGCTCTGCCTGCGAGGGGCGGGGGGCGTGGCGGGCGGTGCCGTGGGCCGGGTCGGAGCAGGGGCCGTGGCCGGCATCGCTGCCGCTGCCGGTGGCGTGGCGATCCGGCGCGCCGCCGCGTTGGTCGCCGTCGTCGTGCCGTCCAGGGCGTAGACGAACAGCGCGATGCCGTTCTCGGCGGCGTACGCGATCGCCGTGGCGGCGTAACTGCTGCCCGTGAAGAACAGCAGGTCCTTGTCCATGGCCCGGCCGCGCGCGCCGAACAGGCGCTGGAGCTCGGGCCGGCCCACGGCCGCCCCCTGGTACTTCACCTGCCCCAGCGCCCGCCGCGACCGCACGTCGACCCCGCCGTCGCTTCCGCCCGGCTGGGCCCGGGCGTCCTCGTACCCCCAGTGCCGCATCCAGGCGGCGGCATTGTACTCGGCGTCCTGCCAGGACTGGATCTGACGTCTGGCAGGCAGGGTGTTTTCGCTTGTCACAGCCATGAAGTATCGCCGACGGGGTCCCGGGCGATGCTAGGCGGCCGCCCCCCGGAGCAGTGCTCTGATCGGTCTCCAGAGTTCCGGGACCGTCGTCGGGACAGCGTTGTCGGGGGTCGTCCGCCAGATCAGGCCGTCCGGGTGGTGGAGTACGGCGGTGATCTCGTCCGGGGTCGGCGGGGCCGCGTTGCCGCGGAGGTAGACGGCGCGCAGGCCGAGGTTGCGGAGCCTGGTCAGGGCCCTCGCCCGGTTATGGGCGTGGACCAGGACACGGACGGCGGCGTCCGGGTCCGCGGTGCCCGGGCTGGGCAGGTTCAGGGCCACCACGACCCTGCCGTTCGGCAGCTTGCAGAAGCCTCCTGCGGCCATGCGGTCACACCCCCGTGCGAGTCGGTATCAAGGTCGGCGTCAATAACGGAGTCACAGGACGCACCTAAACACGACCGGCGGCAACCCGCCAAGGGGTTGCCGCCGATACGCTTCTGACCTGCGGTTTCTCAGATCACTTCGCCGCGGGGCCGACCTTCACCGTGATCGTCGAGCCGTCCTTGGGCTCGCTGACGATCTTGATGGAGGTGTTGGTGTCAGTGACCTTGACGCCCGCGAGCGGGTTCGTGGCGTCGTAGTAGGTCGACTTCCGGTCGTCGAAGACCGGGACACCCGGACGCGACTTGATCTTGGTCGCGACGTCCGCCTTGTGCAGCGTGATCGCGTCCGTCGGGTACAGGCTGAAGGTGGAGTCGTAGGCCTGGATGCGGTTGCGCATCAGCGTGCCGTCGGTCCACTTCAGGGCGGTCGGGTGCGAGTCGATCGGGAGGATCAGGCCCTCACCCGGGTGGGCGCTGGTGTTGTCGTCCGCCTGGGAGGTGTCCCACTTCCAGATCAGCAGACCGTTCTGGTACGCGTAGTGCTCCACCCAGTCCGGACGGGTCGTCGAGAAGCCGAAGTTGTACGGGCCGACCTTGAGGGTCTTGTCGTACGACACGTACTGGCGGTTCTCGGCGATGTAGTACTGCGCGTAGTCGTCCGTGATGGCCGAGCCGATGCGGGAGAACCCGTTCGCGGTCCAAGCGGCGTCCGCCGCCTCCGCGTTGTCGGAGAACAGGGTCGCGCCGTCGGCGGTCACCGTGATCTCGTCGGCCGCGAAGCCCTTCTGGGCCACGCCGCCGTCGGTGGCGTAGCGGAAGCGCAGGCTGATCTGCTTGCCGGCGTAGGCGTTCAGCGGGAACGTCAGCTTCTGGTAGGCGGCCACCGTGCCGGTGAGGGCGGGCTTGTCGCTGCCGTCACGCGGGATGGCGGTGCCGTCGGCGAGGGTGCCGTCGATCGGGGTGTAGCTGGCGCCGCCGTCGGTGGAGACCTCGGTGTAGAGGTAGTCGTAGTTCTGCTCGATGTCCCACCAGCCGTCCAGGGTGAGGGACGCGGAGGTCTTGCCGGTCAGGTCGACCGTGCGGGTCAGGGTGTTGCGCAGGTCGTCGCCGCTGCCGCTCCACCACTGGGTGGAGCCCTGCGCGGGGGCGACGACCTCGGTGGTGACCGTCTTCTCCGGGAGCTGCACCACGAGCGCCTGGGCGTTCTTGGTGTTGTACTCCGCCACGCCCAGCTTGTGGGTGGACTTCTTGCCGGCGAAGGCGACGTCGTAGTCGAGCCAGCCCAGCTGGAGCTTGTCCCAGGCGTTCATGTCGCCGGGCAGGTCGCCGATGGCCTCCTTGCCGGTGCCGAGCCAGGAACCGGAGGACATCAGGGTCCAGAAGCCGGTGGAGTTCTCGCCGCCGCCGGAGGTGTCGTACTCGTCCGGCAGGCCGAGGTCGTGGCCGTACTCGTGGGCGTAGACGCCCAGGCCGCCGTTCTCCGGCTGGATGGTGTAGTCGCCGACCCAGATGCCGGTGTCGCCGATCTGGGTGCCGCCGAGCTTGACGGTGTCCGGGCCGGTGGAGCCGGCGTCGGTGCCGAAGGCGTACCAGCGGTGGGCCCAGATGGCGTCCGCGCCCTGCGCGCCGCCGCCCGCGGACTCGTCCTCGCCGGCGTGCACGATCTGGAAGTGGTCGATGTAGCCGTCGGGCTCGTTGAAGTTGCCGTCGCCGTCGTAGTCGTAGCGGTCCCACTGGTCGAACCCGGCCAGCTCCGCCTTGATCTCGGCGGCCGTGTCACCGGCGGCCTCGCGCTGGGCGACCCAGGCGTTGACGCCGTCCTGGACGGCGTACCAGGCGCCGGTCGGGGCGTCGTTGGAGCCGTAACGGGCCTCGTTGTAGGGGACCTTGACCCAGTCCGTGACCTCGCCGTCGACCGAGTAGCGGCCCGAGGACTGCTTCTCGTAGTACTTCTTCAGCGACTCGGTCTTCTTGCCGGTGCCGAAGTACAGCTCCTGGAAGTGCGCCTGGTTGTAGTCCGCCTGCCAGGCCGTGGAGTTGTCCTTCGCGCGGTCCGGCGCGGCTATCTGGTTGTGCAGCGGGCCGGTGGTGCCGCCGTAGCGGGGGTCGACCTGGTCGCCGAACTCGACCAGGATCGTGAAGATCTTGTCGGTCTTCTCGCGGCCGAGTTCGACGTACTTGCTGTCGCCCTTGCGGCTGTCGAGCTTGACCACCTTGGAACCGTTGCGGTCCTTGACGGTGGCGTCGCCGGAGATGACCTGCTTGAGGGCCTCCTCGCGCTGGGCCTCCTGGGTCTTGCTGAGCGGGCCGTCGAAGTCGTGCTCCTTGGCCTTGGCCGGCTGCGGGTCCTGCCGGTCCACCGCCGCGCCTGTGCCACGCTCCGCGGCCTGTGCCACGGCGAACGTGGTGAACGTCGTCGTGGCCGCCGCGAGGGCGACGACCGTGGCGGCCGTTCTGAACGTCCAGGATCTACTGGTCACTTGATGTCCTCCCCTAACGCGCCCGTACGCGCGGAAAGGGGGGATCCCTGTCAAGGAAGGTCCGCGCGCTGTTATACGCGTGTAGTCAAGTGCCGCCATTTGACTACTGGTTTACGAGAAAAGACAGACCTTGACTTGGACAGATCAAGTGCATTATTGAGAGCCGGTGTTCGCATTACGGACACATGACTGTAACCCGAACGGGCGCGCAGGACCGTCCACTTGGTGGACGCCATGACTCCGTGCGCCCCCTGTGCACCGGCACCGTGGGTTAGGTCACGCTTACCGTTCGTTCCCCTCGGGCATGCAGGCCAATAGAGTCGAGCTCTCCCCCGCTTCCGAGGACACGATTGCCATGCCTCGTCCGACTGTCGCACAGCTCACGTACGGTTCCTGCACCGTCATCTTCTCGACGCTCGCCATGCTGCTGCTGTCACAGACGAGTTCGGGACCCGGGATCGCCGTCGTCGCCGTCGCCGCGCTCGCGCTCGGCGTGCTCGTCGCCCTGACGGTGCCGGTGACGCGGTCGTCGCCCGCCCCCGTGCCGCAACCGCGGCCGGAGCAGCAGGCGGTGCCCGAGCCGGTGCCGGTCCCCGTACCCGCCTCCGTGGCCGCAGCGCCCGAGCCCGTCCGAGAACCGGCACCCTGAACGAACGGCGTGAAGGAAGGGCCCGAGCCCGACGGCTCGGGCCCTCCTTCGTGCTGCGGGACCGTGCCCCGGCCGTGCACCGCGGCGGTCACCCGAGGCCGACCACCACCGTCTTGGCGGCCTTGTCGTGCAGCCCCTGCTTGTAGGGCTTGTCGAAGTAGCTCCAGCCGCCCGCGATCGCGGTCCACACACAGGCGCAGCAGAACGCGAACGGGATCCACAGCACCAGGGCGCGGACCAGCGAGGTCTGCACGGAGGGCGTGGAGCCGTCGGCCAGGTTGGCGACCCGCATGCCGAACCACTTCTTGCCGAGCGTCTGCCCGGTCCGCGCGATCAGGATCGTGTCGTAGGCGACGTAGAGCACGGCCGTGATGATCTCGCGCCCGAGGGTCTTGCCGAACTCGATCTTGTCGGCGTCGACCGTGTACTGGTCGACCCGGAAGGCCCACACCACCAGCGCCACCACGATGTACACCAGCACCATGTCGATGATCCGGGCCAGGGTGCGCCGGCCGCTCTCGGCGAGCGGCGGCATCCCGGCGAGCGGATCCTCCGGGTAACCGCCGTACGCGTCACCGCCCCGGCCGCCGTAGGGGCCGCCGCCGCCCGAGTACGGCGGGGGCGGCTCCCCGTCGTACGGCGTGTCGTACGGCGAGCCCCGCGGCGGCTCCCCCGGGGGTTCGTGCGGCGGCTCCTGCCGGGGGTGTTTCCGGAGCGGATCGTCCTCCGGCGGGCCGCCGGAGCCGGGGGGCGGTTCGGTGGTCATGGCCCGAGTGGAACCCGGGGCCCGGACCACCGCATCCGGCGAGCGGCCGTACGGGTGTCGGCCCGGCCGGGGCCGCGGCGGTCAGCCGGCCACGAACGTATGGGCGGCCTTGTCGTGCCAGCACTGGCGCCACGGCCGGTCGAACGCTCCCCAGACGACGCCCACGACCCCGATCACCAGCAGCCCGGGCACGCTGTAGACGAGCCAGCGCAGCAGGGCCGCGCCGAAGGCCGGGGGCTCGTGGCCCTCGATGTCCCGCACCTGGAGACCGAGCAGCTTCTTGCCCAGCGTGCGCCCCCACTTGGCGGTCGGCAGGGCCTCGTACAGGATCCCGAAGACGAGCAGGACGGCGAGGACGATGCCGAGGTAGACGGAGGTCGTGCCGTCCAGCAGCCAGACCGTGACGGTCCTACCGGTCAGCTCGGCCTCGTCGATCTTCTCGTTGACGTGGTCCAGGGCCTTCACCCCGAGCGGTACGGCGGCGGCCGAGGTGACGGCGGCGAGGACGAGGGTGTCGACCAGACGGGCCGCGAACCGCTTGCCGAGCCCGGCGGGCCGGGCCGCCGCCTGTCTGCGGGCGGCGGCCTGGAAGATGTCCTCGACGGGCGGTTTCCAGGGCGGGGGCTGCTCGTCGGCGCCCGCCAGCCGGTGCACCTGCTGCGCCCAGGAGGACTGACCCCCGCCGGGGCCGGCGGCCATCGGCGCGGACTGCTGCGGGACGCCCGGCGCGGACTGCGGCACGGGCCCGGCCGCCTGCCCGGCGGCGGGCGGGAAGGCACCGGGGCCCTGCGGGGCGAGGCCCGGCTGCGGGGCGGGGGGCGGCTGTACGGCGGGAGACGGTACGGCCGAAGCCTGCGCCGCGGGACCCTGCACCGCAGGCCCCTGCTGGGCCGGCATCCGGGCGGCCGGGCCTTGGAGGCCGGGGGCACCGGCGGCCTGGCCTGGGAGGCCGGAGGCGGCCTGGCCCGGGAGACCGGAGGCGGCCTGGGCCTGCGCCGGGGAGGCCGAAGCCGAGAGGCCCGGGGTGCCCGGCGCCTGCGCCGGGGCAGCCGGGCCCGGGAGACCGGGGGCGGCCTGGCCCGCGAGGCCGGGGGCGGCATGGCCCGGGAGACCGGGGGTGCCCTGGCCCGCGAGGCCAGGGGCGGCATGGCCCGGGAGACCGGGGGCGGCATGGCCCGCGAGGCCAGGGGCAGCCGGGCCCGGGAGGCCAGGGGCGGCATGGCCCGCGAGGCCAGGGGCAGCCGGGCCCGGGAGGCCAGGGGCGGCATGGCCCGCGAGGCCGGGGGTGCTCTGAGCCTGCGCTGTCTGCGCGGCGGCGGCGCGCTCGGCGGCCGCCTTGCCCGCGCCGAAGCCGGGCTTGGCGTTGCCCGCCGCGGCGCCCCCGGCCGCGTCCCGCGCGCCGGGACGGCGGAACACGAACGTCCCTCCCGACGCCACGTCACCGCTCTCCGGCTCGGCCGGCGGGATGGTCGCCGTCCCGTCCGTGCTGGCGGACCAGCCGTCGGGCTGCGCCGGGGACCCCGGGCCGCCCTGCTGGGCCGGCACGCCCGGCTGCGCCAGGGCCCTCGGATCGGCGCCCTGCGGTGCTCCCCAGGACACCCTGCGGTCCTGGTCACCGCCGAAGCCGGACTGGTGGGCGCGGTCCGCGCCCCAGGCCGAGGCGGGCTCGGGGCGGCCGCCGCCGACCTGGTCGGCCGGGTTCGGATCCTCGTCGAAGAAGTGCGGGCCGGTCTCCTCCACGGGTGAGGCCGGAGGAGTGAGCGGCGTACCGTCCGACGGGGCCGGGCGGCTGGTGCCCGGTACCCAGGCGGAGCCGTTCCAGTACCGGACGTATCCGGGGATGGACGGGTCCGGGTAATACCCCTCGCGGGGCCTGTCGTCGCCGGGGGCCGGGGTTGGGGCGCTCATGTCCGTCGTCCCGCTATCTGCTCGGAGGTCGGATGGGGGCATCCACATCTACCAGACGGACGCAACCCCCACCGCCAGTCCCGCCGTACCCGCCCCTTTCCGGGCAACCCCGTGCACACGCTTCACACGTTCGGAACCGTCCGCCACGGCTGTCCGACCGAGTTCGTGGAAAAAAGTTCTCCGAACCCGCGTAATGCTCCGCATCCCTTCCGCTCTCTCCCTCCGTACACATCCGTACGGAGAGGAGAACGACCATGCATCACACCGTGGTGGAGCGCGAACTGGAGCTCCAGCTCATCCTGTCGCCGGAGCGCAGCATCCCCGTCCCGGCCCGGCTGGGCTACCGCAGCGACGACCCGTTCGCCGTGCACGTCATCTTCCACATCAACTCGGATCAGCCCGTCCACTGGACGTTCGCCCGGGAGTTGCTGGTGGAAGGGGTGTTCCGGCCCTGCGGGCACGGGGACGTGCGGGTGTGGCCGACGAAGTCGCAGGGGCGCAGTGTCGTGCTGATGGCGCTCAGTTCGCCGGACGGCGACGCCCTCCTGGAGGCGCCGGCCGCCCAGGTGTCGGCCTGGCTGGAGCGGACGCTGCGGGCGGTGCCGCCGGGCACGGAGGGCGAGCAGCTCGGTCTGGACGAGGGTCTGGCCGAGTTGCTCGCGCAGTGAGCGGGTCCGTGCGCGGGCTTGGGCGCGGGCCTGTGCGCGGGCCTGTGCGCGCGGCTCAGAACAGCTTGCCCGGGTTGAGGATCCCCAGCGGGTCGAACACCTGCTTGACGGCCCGCTGCATCTCCAGCCCCACCGGGCCGATCTCGCGCGCCAGCCACTCCTTCTTCAGGACGCCCACGCCGTGCTCGCCGGTGATGGTGCCGCCGAGTTCCAGGCCGAGCGCCATGATCTCGTCGAAGGACTCGCGGGCGCGCCGGCATTCGTCGGGGTCCTGGGCGTCGAAGCAGACGGTGGGGTGGGTGTTGCCGTCCCCGGCGTGGGCGACGACGCCGATGGTCAGGCGGTGCTTGTCGGCGATCGCCTCGACGCCCTCGATCAGGTCGCCGAGGCGGGAGCGGGGCACGCACACGTCGTCGATCATCGTGGTGCCCTTGACGGCCTCCAGGGCGACGAGGGACGAACGCCGGGCCTGGAGGAGGAGTTCGGACTCCGCCGCGTCGTCGGCCGGGACGACCTGGGTGGCGCCCGCCTGCTCGCAGAGAGCGCCGACGGCGGCGAGGTCGGCGGCCGGGTCGGTGGTGTCGAAGGCCGCCAGCAGGAGGGCCTCGGTGGTCTCGGGCAGACCCATCCGGGTGAGGGCGTTGACCGCCTTGACGGTCGTGCGGTCCATCAGCTCCAGCAGGGACGGCACATGCCCGCCGGCCATGATCCGGCAGACCGCGTCGCAGGCGGCGGCCGCCGACGCGAACTCCGCCGCCAGCACGAGCTGCTGGGGCGGCTTCGGCTTCAGGGCGAGGACGGCGCGGACGACGATGCCGAGGGAGCCCTCGGAGCCCACGAACAGCCGGGTCAGGTCGTACCCGGCGACGCCCTTGGCGGTGCGCCGGCCGGTGGACATCAGCCGCCCGTCGGCGAGGACGACGTCGAGGCCGAGGACGTACTCGGCGGTCACCCCGTACTTCACACAGCACAGACCGCCCGAGGCCGTGCCGATGTTCCCGCCGATCGTGCACATCTCCCAGCTGGAGGGGTCGGGCGGGTAGCAGAGGCCGAGTGCGTCCACCGCGCGGGAGAGGGTGGCGTTGACGACACCCGGTTCGACGACGGCGATGCGGTCGACCGGGCTGATCTCCAGGATGCGGTCCATCCTGGTCAGGGACAGCACCACACAGCCGTCGGTGGCGTTGGCGGCGCCGGACAGACCGGTGCGGGCGCCCTGCGGGACGACGGGCAGGCGCAGCTCGGTGGCGGTGCGCATGACGTGCTGGACCTGTTCGACGGTACGGGGCAGCACGACGACGGCCGGGGTGCCGGCCGGGCAGAAGCTCGCCATGTCGTTGGCGTACGCGGCGGTGACGTCGGGGTCGGTGAGAACGGCGTCGGCGGGCAGGCCGGCGAGCAGACGGTCGAGGAGGTTGCCCGTGGCCTCGTCGCGTGGCGCTTCGATACGGCTCATGATCACAGGTTCGCACCCGGGGCCATCGGTGTGAACCCCGTCCCCGGGGGCCGTCACCTGCCCGGGCGCGGCCCGCGTGCTGCCGCACAGTGAGCGCCATGGACAGCGTCGTACGAAACGAAGAGAACACCGCGCGGGTGGTGCCCTGGTATCGGCGGCGGGCGGCGGTGGGCTCGCTCGTGGGGGGTCTGGTGCTGGCCGGTGGGGCGGCGCTGCTGTGGGCGCCCGGGGAGGGGGCGGGGCGCGGGGCGGCGGCGCCGGCCGCGGGGGCGCGGGCGGGCGCGGCGGTGGGGGCGGGGGTGCCGGCGGCGCTGTCCGGGCTGGCGGAGCTGGTCGCCGCGCGGGAGAGCCGGGTGCGGGAGCATCCCCGGGACGCGGCGTCGTGGGCGGTGCTCGGGGCGGCGTACCTGGAGCAGGGGCGGCGTACCGCCGGGGCGGACGTCCTCTTTCCGAAGGCCGAGCGGGCTCTGCGGACCTCGTTGAAGGTGCGGCCGCGGGGCAACGCCGAGGCCCTGGACGGGCTGGCGGCGCTGGCCGGCGCGCGCCGGGACTTCCCCGCGGCGCTCCGGTGGGCGCAGGAGGCGCGCCAGGCGTCTCCGGCGCGTTGGACGACGTACGGGCAGCTCGTCGACGCGTACACGGGCCTCGGCGACTACAAGAAGGCCCGCGCGGCGCTGGAGCGGCTGCGGAAGCTGCGGTCGGGTCCGGCGGTGCTGGCGCGGGCGGCGGGCGTGTACTGGGAGCAGGGGCTCCGGGAGGACGCGCAGGCGGCGCTGGCCGACGCGGCGGCCGGGGCCTCCTCCCCCGCCGAGGAGGCCGCGTGGCTGGAGCGGGCCGGGCAGCTGGCGTTCGAGCGCGGGGAGCGGGAGAGCGCGCTGCGGCACTTCCGGGCGGCCCTGCGGCTGGATCCGGACCAGTGGGCCGCGCGGGCGGGGCAGGGGCGGGCGCTGGCGGCGCTGGGCCGGACCGGGCCGGCGGTGACCGCGTACCGCGCGGCGCTGGCCGGGCAGCCGCTGCCGCGGTACGCGCTCGAACTGGGCGAGCTGTACGAGTCGCTCGGGCGCGGCCGTGCGGCGCGGGAGCAGTACGCGCTGCTGCGGGAGCGGGTGCGCCGGGACGCGGCGGGCGGGGTGGACGGGGCGCTGGTGCTCGGGCTGTTCGAGGCGGATCACGGCGATCCTGCGTCGGCGGTACGGCGGCTGCGGGCCGAGTGGGAGCGCCAGCCGGGCATCGCGGTGGCGGACGCGCTGGGCTGGGCGCTGCACCGGTCGGGAGCCGACGAGGAGGCGCTGACGTACGCGATGACCGCCACCGACCGGGTGCACGGCGGGGCGGTGCTCAGCGCGTCGTACTCCTACCACCGGGGCATGATCGAACGCGCGCTGGAGCGGACGGCGAACGCCCGCCGGCATCTCGCGGAGGCGCTGCGGCTGAACCCGTACTTCTCCCCGCTGCACGCCCGCACGGCCCGGGCGGCGCTGGCGGGGCTGGGCGAGGTGCCGGACGAGCCGCTGCCGGAGTCCTGACGGACCGTCACCAGTCTTTCAGGATCCACGACTTCTTCTTCGCGATCTACGACTTCTTCTTCGCGGCCTTGTAGTAGAGGGAGAAGCGGCGGGCGCCGGCCGTGCCGGAGGCGAAGCCCATGTAGAGGCGGGAGCCGCGGACGGCCAGGCCTTCGGGTTCGCGGTAGGTGAGGCTCTGGCCGGCGCCGGTGCGGGTGCGCTGGAGGAGTTCGCCGGTGCGGATGTCGAGGCAGGAGAGGTAGGCGTTGCCGCGCCTGGCAGGCGGGTTGGTCACGGCGTCGTAGGCGGTGCCGGCGAGCTGGTAGACGTGGTCGCCGTGCAGGGCGTACCCCTGGAAGGGGATCTTCGGGTCGGGGTGGGCGCCGGTCTGCGCGAAGTCGGCGACGGGGTCGGCGTAGTCGCGGTCCACGAAGGGCTCCAGGTCCCAGACCCGGTAGCGGGCCTTGCCGTTCATCCGGTAGCGGACCGAGAGGCGCTTGGAGGTCATGCAGACCGAGGGCTGGTTGTTGGTGGACCCGGGTATCGGCTTGCGGATCCTGACGTCGGCGGCGGTGCGGACGGCGCCGGGGACGAAGCGGAAGCGGGTGACGCCCTGGCCGTAACCGCCCTGGGAGTCGGCCTCGGTCCAGATCCAGACGGTGCCGTCGGGGGCGTTCTGCACGCCCATGCTGACGCCGTGCCCGAAGCCCTGGAGATACATGTGGCCGAGCGCGTTGCCCTGGTGGTCGAGGCGGTTGAGGCAGAGGTTGCCGGCCGCCTCGCCGCCCTTGCGGACCTGGAGGACGTACAGGTGGCCGTGGCTCTCGTCGAAGGCGAAGGACTGCAGGACCGTGCCCTGCGTGAGGGCCTTGCCGGCCAGCCAGCTCACGGCCGGCACGGCCAGGTCGAAACGGTCGGCCACGGTCCACCCTCGCTTTCGGCGGGGGCCCCGTCGCCGTGACTACAGGTTGCCCCGCTTCGCCTGCTCACGCTCGATCGCCTCGAACAGGGCCTTGAAGTTGCCCTTGCCGAAGCCCATCGATCCGTGGCGTTCGATGATCTCGAAGAACACCGTAGGGCGGTCCTGCACCGGCTTGGTGAAGATCTGGAGGAGATATCCGTCCTCGTCGCGGTCGGCGAGGATCTTCAGCTCGCGCAGGGTCTCCACCGGCACCCGGGTGTCGCCGACCCATTCACCGAACGTGTCGTAGTAGGAGTCGGGGGTGTCGAGGAAGCGGACCCCGGCCGCGCGCAGGGTGCGGACCGTCTGCACGATGTCGTGGGTGTTCAGCGCGATGTGCTGGACGCCCGCGCCGCCGTAGAACTCCAGGTACTCGTCGATCTGCGACTTCCTCTTGGCGATCGCCGGCTCGTTGATCGGGAACTTGACCTTCAGCGTCCCGTCGGCGACGACCTTCGACATCAGCGCGCTGTACTCGGTGGCGATGTCGTCGCCCACGAACTCCTTCATGTTCCTGAAGCCCATGACCTTGTTGTAGAAGCCGACCCATGCGTCCATCCGGCCGAGCTCGACGTTGCCGACGCAGTGGTCGATCGCCTGGAAGGTGCGCTGGGCGGGCGGCTCGACGATCGGGTCGGCGGCGACGAAGCCCGGGAGGTAGGGGCCGTCGTAGCCGGAGCGCTCGACGAGGGTGTGGCGGGTCTCGCCGTAGGTGGCGATCGCGGCGAGGACGACCGTGCCGTGCTCGTCCTTCAGCTCGTACGGCTCGGCGACGGACCGGGCGCCGTGCTCGACCGCGTAGGCGTACGCGGCGCGCGCGTCCGGGACCTCGAGGGCGAGGTCGACGACACCGTCGCCGTGCTCGGCCACATGCCGGGCGAGGAAGTGGCCCCAGGTGGTGGCCGGCTTGACGACGGAGGTGAGGACGAACCGGGCGGAGCCGTTGGTGAGCACGTACGACGCGGTCTCACGGCTGCCGGTCTCCGGCCCCGCGTAGGCGACCAGTTTCATGCCGAAGGCGGTGGAGTAGTAGTGCGCCGCCTGTTTGGCGTTGCCCACGGCGAAGACGACCGCGTCCATTCCCCCGACCGGGAAGGGATCGGCCTGCCGGGCGGTCTCGGGAGCATGGTGTGTGATCTGCGTCATAGCGGAAGCCTCACTCCGGGGCGCAAGGTGCGCAACAGTTCGCCTCTTCGCCGGACAATCCGTCCAGCGGTACGACGGTTTCGGCGGGCTTTCCGTACAGGGTGACCATCTGGGAGGCGGGCGTGTCGATCGATCATCTGGACGGCCGGATCATCGTGCTGCTGGCGCGGGAGCCGAGGATCGGGGTGCTGGAGATGTCCCGGCGGCTGGGGGTGGCCCGGGGGACCGTGCAGGCCCGGCTGGACCGGCTCCAGTCGAACGGGGTCATCCGGGGCTTCGGGCCGGAGGTGGACCCGGCGGCCATCGGCTACCCGGTGACGGCCTTCGCCACCCTCCAGATCCGCCAGGGCCAGGGGACGGACGTACGGGCCCACCTCGCGACCGTCCCCGAGGTGCTGGAGCTGCACACCACCACCGGCAGCGGCGACATGCTGTGCCGGCTGGTGGCCCGCTCCAACGCCGATCTCCAGCGGGTCATCGACCGGGTCGTCGGTTTCGAGGGGATCGTCCGGGCGTCGACGGCGATCGTGATGGAGAACGCGGTGCCGTTGCGGATCATCCCGTTGGTGGAGCAGGCGGCTTCCGAGGGGGATTGAGGGCGCGACTTACAAAGAAGGCGTTGCAAAGGGTTCTTTGCAACGCTACTTTTGCATGCATGGCCGATGAAGCGACCTCCCGGCATCTGGACGCCCGATCCCTGCGGGGGCTCGCCCATCCTCTCCGGATGCAACTGCTCGCCGCCCTGCGCCGGGGCGGGCCCGCCACCGCCTCCCAACTGGCCGCGAAACTGGGCGAGTCGAGCGGCTCGACCAGCTACCACCTGCGGCAGCTCGCCACGCACGGCTTCGTCGAGGACGCCCCGGAGCAGGGCAAGGGGCGCGAGCGGTGGTGGCGGGCGGTGGACCAGAGCCTGATGTTCGACGAGACGCTGCTCAGGGACCCCGATCCCGAGGTGCGGGGCGCCGCGGCCGTGTTCGGCTACGAAGTCGCCAACATCCACACCCAGGAGCTCACCACCTGGCTGGGCAACCGGCACGCCTACCCCGAGGAATGGGACAGCGCGAGCGATCTGAGCGACTTCCACGGGCGGCTCACGCCCGAGGTGGCCCGCGAGCTCATCCAGAAGATGCACGAGCTGATCGAGAGCTACCGGCCGATGTCCGAGGACACCCCGGGCGCCCAGACGGTCCGCATCCACACACACCTCTTCCCCAGCCCCCCGCTGTGAAAGGCGACCACCCCATGCATCCCGAGACCCACCTCGCCCTCCACCACGCCCGCGCCGCCGAGCTGCACGCCTTAGCCGCCGCCCACCGTCTCGCCGCCTCGGCCGGGCACCCCCGTGCGCTGCGGACGCGCCTGGGCTGGACCCTCGTAGAAGTGGGACTGCGGCTGGCCACCCCGAGGCCGGCCGCCCTGGCGCCTAGCAGCTAGGCACGGACCCCTTGCCGCCCTCCAGGGCGGTGAGCGCGTTCACCGCGCCCTTGAGGGTGGTCACCGGGATCAGCCGGAGCCCCTTGGGCAGCTCGGACTTGGCTTCGCGGCACTCGTCCTTCGGCACCAGGAAGACGGTCGCCCCGTCCCGGCGCGCGGCCTGGGTCTTCAGGGAGACGCCCCCGACCGCACCGACCGTCCCGGCCGCGTCGATGGTGCCCGTACCGGCGACGGTGCGGCCGCCGGTGAGATCGCCGCCGGTGCCGTTGCCGTCCAGCTTGTCGACGATGCCCAGCGAGAACAGCAGCCCCGCGCTCGGACCGCCGACGTCCGACAGCTTCAGCGTGACCTTGATGCCGTCGTCCGTACGGTCGAGGTAGCGCAGGGCGGCCTGCGTGGCCGCGTCCTGGGACTCCTCCATCTGCTGGGTGTTGTGCTGCTCGATCTCCTTGGTGGACTGACCGCTGGGGTAGACCGAGTCGCGCGGCATGATCGCCTGGTCGGTGCGGAACCAGCCGTCGATCACATCGCCCAGCCGGACGTCGGCATCGGGGCCGGTCGCCTCGATCGTCGTCATCCGCAGCTGCCCCGAGGTGTCCCGGGTCGGCGCGCCGGAGATCGTGATCACCTCGGTGCCCTGGTTCTCGCCCAGTACGTTGGCCGTCATGCCGGGCTGCGCCACCGAGAACGGCAGCGGCGCGAACACCGCCGTCGCGAGCAGCCCCACGAGGGGCACAGCACAGACGGCGACGGCCTGGAGACGCGTGAGACGAGAGAGCACGGGGTCAATGTAACCGGCGTGGGTGTGGACACGGCCGCGGAGGTGATCCCTCAGCGCAGCGCCTCCGCCACCTCCCGGGCCGCGTCCACCACCCGCGGCCCCACCCGCTCCGGCACCGCGTCCGCCAGCATCACCACACCCACGCTGCCCTCGACCCCGGTCACCCCGAGCAGCGGCGCCGCGGCCCCGCTCGCCCCCGCCTCCAGTTCCCCGTGCGTCAGCGTGTACTCCGGCTCCCCCGCCAGTCGCTGCCGCGCGGCGAGAATCGCCCGCCCCGCGGCCCCGCGGTCCAGCGGATGCCGGAACCCGGCCCGGTACGCCACGTGGTAGTCCGTCCACGACGGCTCGACGACGGCCACGGCCAGCGCGTCCGCGCCGTCCACCAGCGTCAGATGCGCGGTCGCCCCTATGTCCTCGGCCAGCGAACGCAGCGCGGGCAGCGCCGCCTCCCGGACCAGCGGATGCACCTGGCGGCCCAGCCGCAGCACCCCGAGGCCCACCCGGGCTCGCCCGCCCAGATCACGCCGTACGAGCGCGTGCTGCTCCAGCGTGGCGAGCAGCCGGTACACGACGGTCCGGTTCACGCCCAGTTTCTGGGAGAGCTCGGTGACGGTCAGCCCGTGGTCGGTGTCGGCCAGCAGCTTGAGGACCTTCAGTCCCCGGTCGAGCGTCTGGGAAGTCTCCGCGGTCACGACGCCCACTCCTTCAGTGGTGAGGTCGGCGGCCCCCGTCGCGGCGGATGCGTCACCGAGTCCCGTCAGTGACGCGCTTGAGAGGCCGCCGATCGGCAGAGGGGCCCGGCATGTCCGGGCCCGGTCGCTTCACGGCTGCGCTCCGCGGCGGCGCTGCCACGGGGCGTGTGCGTAGCGGGACAGTAGCGAAGCAGGTTCGCTGAGCGGAAGAGAACGTCCAGAATCCGGTCAATGACCGGTACGGACTACTGGTATTTGGCGCACTTTTACCGTGAAATGTCGGACCGCGAACAGCGCACAGAAAGCGCACAGAACGGCACAGGGCCTCACTTCATGCGGGTGGCCCACTCCTGGACCTTGGCGATGCGCTGTCGCAACTGTCCCGCCGTCGCCTCCGCGCTCGCCGGCCCGCCGCACACCCGCCGCAGCTCGGTGTGGACGACCCCGTGCGGCTTGCCGCTCTGGTGGACGTACGCGCCGACCATCGTGTTGAGCTGCCGCCGCAGCTCCATCAGTTCCTTGTGCGAGACGACCGGCCGCCGCTCGGCCGGCAGCTCCAGCAGGTCGGCCTCGGTGTCCGGCCTCTTCCTGCTGTGGGCGATCTGCTTCGCCTGCCGCTTCTGGAGCAGCAGCTGCACCTGCTCGGGCTCCAGGAGCCCCGGGATGCCGAGGTAGTCCTGCTCCTCCTCGCTCCCCGGGTGCGCCTGCATGCCGAACTCGGCGCCGTTGTACATGACCCGGTCGAAGACGGCCTCGGACTCCAGCGCCTCGAAGGCGAACTGCTCCTGCTCGCCGGTGTCCTCGTCCTGCTGCTTCTCCGCCTCCTGGAGGAGCTTGTCCTCCTCGGCGTACGGGTCCTCCTCGCCCTCCTTCCTGGGCTTGTCGAGGGCGTGGTCGCGCTCGACCTCCATCTCGTTGGCGAAGCCCAGCAGATCGGGCACGGTCGGCAGGAACACGGACGCGGTCTCGCCGCGCCGCCGCGACCGCACGAAACGCCCGACGGCCTGCGCGAAGAAGAGGGGGGTGGAGATGGTGGTGGCGTACACCCCGACCGCGAGCCGGGGCACGTCGACGCCCTCGGACACCATCCGGACCGCGACCATCCACCGGTCGGTGCTGCCGCTGAAGTCGTCGATCCGGTTGGAGGCGCCGGCGTCGTCGGAGAGCACCAGGGTCGCCTTGCTGCCGGTGATCTCCCGGATCAGCTTGGCGTACGCCCGCGCCGAGTCCTGGTCGGAGGCGATGACGAGGGCGCCCGCGTCCGGGATGGACTTCCTGACCTCGGTGAGCCGCTGGTCGGCGGCGCGCAGCACGCTCGGCATCCACTCGCCGCGCGGATCCAGGGCCGTACGCCACGCCTGGCTGATGGCGTCCTTCGTCATCGGCTCGCCGAGCCGCGCCGCGATCTCGTCACCGGCCTTGGTCCGCCAGCGCATGTTGCCGCTGTAGGAGAGGAAGATGACCGGCCGCACGACATGGTCGGCGAGCGCCGAGCCGTAGCCGTAGGTGTAGTCGGCGGAGGACCGCCGGATCCCGTCGGTGCCCTCCTCGTACGTCACGAAGGGGATCGGGTTGGTGTCCGACCGGAAGGGCGTACCGGTGAGCGCGAGACGGCGGGTGGCCGGCTCGAACGCCTCCAGGCACGCCTCGCCCCAGGACTTGGAGTCACCGGCGTGGTGGATCTCGTCGAGGATGACGAGGGTCTTGCGCTGCTCGCTGCGGTTGCGGTGCAGCATCGGCCGTACGCCGACGCCCGCGTACGTCACCGCGACGCCGTGGTAGTCCTTGCTGAGCGGTCCGGCGCTGTACTCGGGGTCGAGCCGGATCCCTATCCGCGCGGCCGCCTCCGCCCACTGCTTCTTCAGATGCTCGGTGGGCGCGACCACGGTCACCTGCTGCACGACATGGTGGTGCAGCAACCAGGAGGCCAGCGTCAGCGCGAAGGTCGTCTTGCCTGCGCCGGGGGTGGCGACGGCGAGGAAGTCGCGCGGCTGCTCCTGGATGTACTTCTCCATCGCCCCCTGCTGCCAGGCCCGCAGTTTGCTGGCGGTACCCCAGGGGGCGCGGCCCGGGAAGGCGGGAGAGAGGTGGTGGGAGTGCGAGGTGGAGGTGGCGGCGGTGGTAGTCACGGTCTCCGGTTCGGGGTCGAATGGGAGGGGTCGCGCGCAGCGCGTCGGTCAGGGTGGTGGCGTGCGACGGGCGCGCGGCTCGGCACGGCAACGTATGACAACCGGGCCACCCTACCGGCGGCCCCGGACCGGCAGCGCTCGAACCGGGCCGGGGCGGCACAGGGTGGGACCCACGTCACAGCGCCCGCAGCCGCTCCGCGATCACCCCGATCTCGGCCTCCGCGCCGGAGGCGACATCGATGACCAGGTCGTACGCCGCCTCCTGGTCGCAGCCGGCGAGGTCCACGCCGTGCAGGGCGAGAAAGGTCACGGCGGCGAGCCAGGCGGCGCGTTTGTTGCCGTCCACGAGGGGGTGGTTCGTGGCGAGGGCGTGCAGCAGCGCGGCCGCCTGCTCGTGCAGGTCCTCGTAGGCGACCGTGCCGAACATCCGGGCCCGCGGCCGGTGCACGGCGGAGGCGAGCAGGCCCGGCGCGCGGGCCTCGGGGGCCCGTCCGCCGAAGGCGATCCGGGCGATGTCGGTGACCTCGGCCACGGTGAGGTGCCTCGTCGTGGCCGGTGCAGTGGGCTCCGTGCTCATTCCCCGAGCCTCCTCAGCAACGCGGCATGGGCCCCGGCGAGCCCTTCGGCGACCTCCCGCACCCTGGCCCCCTCCGCACCCAGACGCGCGCGTACGGCGTCCAGCACGATGTCCTCCGGCCCGCACCCGGTGGCGTCCGCGAGGTCCACGAGGGCACGGTGGAGGTCGGGTTCGAGGGGGAGCGAGAGCACGGTGGTACGAACCGGGGGCGGAGAGGGGGCGGGGGCCGAAGTGGGCGCCGGGGCCGGAGTGAGGGGCTGCATGGGGGTGAGGGTAGGAAGGGGCGGGGCGGAGGGCGAGGGGATTTAGGGGGCGATGAATTCGGCAGGCGGCGGACGGGGAAGGTGGCGAGTGTGAAAGACGGCGGACGCGGGGGGCGGCGAGTGTGAAAGACGGCGGACGCGGAGGACGGCGAGCGTCAAAGGCGGCGGACGCGGAGGGCGGCGCGCAAGTCGCGTGCCCGTCAGGCCGCCCGCCCCGGCCGTACCCCGAAGCCGCACCACTCCGCCCAGCCTCACCCTGAGCCGCACCACTCAGCTCGGCCTCCCCCGCCCTCCCCTGAGCCGCACCACTCAGCCCGGCCTCCGCCCCCCCCTGAGCCGCACCACTCAGCTCGGCCTCCGCCGCCCCCCGTGAGCCGCACCACTCAAGCCGTCGCCCCCGCAGGGCGCCGCTCGTCGAGTCGCGTGGTGACCCAGGCCCCGATCAGGGCCACGACGGCCATCGGCAGGAAGACGGCGGCGAAGGCGGCCGGATGCGAGGACCCCGCGGCGGACCCCCCAGTGGTGGCCGCCGCCGCGGCCGTGTGCGCGACGCTCCCGCCGCCGAGCGCCGCGAAGGCCGCACCGCCGGCCGCGAGCAGCAGCGCGTTGGACAGGCCGTCCGAGATCTGGAGCGCGGCGGAGTGGGCACCGGCCTCCTCCGGTGCCGACAGCTTCAGCAGCAGCACGCTGGTGGAGGAGATCACGAGGCCCATCCCGAAGCACCCGACCCCCCAGGCGACGGCCACGGTCCAGGCGGGCACGGAGGGCACGAGCACCGTGGGCGCGGTGGCGATCGCCGCGGCGACGAGCACCATCCCGGCCGTCATCAGCCGCTCCCGGTACGGCTCCGCCCAGGCCCGGGTCTGCACCCACGAGCCCAGCGCCCACGTCCCGCCGGAGGCGGCGAGCGAGAACCCGGCGAGCGTCGGGCTCAGCCCGCGCTCGGTGACGAGCATGAGCGGGACGAAGGCCTCGGCGGAGATGAAGGCCCCGGCGGCGAGGCCGCGCAGCAGCACCACGGACGGCAGCCCGCGGGCCGCCCGCCAGGTCCCGCGCGGCAGCAGCCCGAGCACGGCCGGCACGAGCAGCGCGAGCCCGGCCGCGAGGGGGAGGAGGGAGAGGGGCCGCGGCTCCTGGGCGCCGTACTGGAGCAGTCCGGCCCCGAGGGAGATCATCAGGGCGAGCCGGATCCGCCGCCCGTCGAAGGCGGGCGCGGGCCCCTCCCCCACGGCTCCGCCGGCCCGCCGCCGTATCTGCGGCAGCGCGAGGGCCAGCGGGGGCAGGACGAGCACGGGTATCCCGAGGAACACCCACCGCCACCCGAGCTGTTCGGTCACGGCCCCCGCCGCGAGCGGCCCGACGATGGACGGGACGACCCAGCAGGCGGCGAAGGAGGCCATGATGGCCGGTCGCAACCGCTCCGGGTACGCCCGCCCCACCACCACGTACAGGGCGACGATCACCAGCCCACCCCCGAGCCCCTGCACGGCCCGCCCGAGGATGAACACCCACATGCTCGCCGCGGTCCCCGCCACCACCAGCCCGGCCCCGAAGGCGGCGATCCCGCTCCCCAGCGCGCCGAGCGGCCCCCGCCGGTCCGACCACTGCCCGGCGAGGACCATCCCGAACAGGCTGGTGGTGAAGTACCCGGAGAACGCGAAGGCGTACAACGACACCCCGCCGAGCTCCCGGGCCGCGACCGGCATGGCGGTGCCCACCGCCGTGGCCTCGAACGCGATGAGCAGCACCACGGAGACGATCCCGACGGTGAGCGCCCGGTAGTCCCTCCCGAGCACCCGCTCCCCGTCGGGGGCGCCGGCACTCGCACACGCGTCGTCCACGACCTCGGCGTCGCGGGGTTCCAGGGCTGTCATGCCCGCAAGCGTAAGGTCCGCCAGCGACATTGACCCCTGTCAAAGGGCGGACCTCGGTCTCCACCCTTGGTCGTACGCCTCCCCCGTTCATGAACGCAACATGGCAGCCTCGTTGCAGCGCCCCGGTTCCCCTTGAGCCGCCCTCCACCCGCCCCATACGGTCATCACACCGAGACGGAACGGGCCCCAACCCCCGCTCCCTCCCCGGCCGTGTGCCCGAGTGGCTTAGGGACTCGCCTGCAAAGCGAGGTACGTGGGTTCAATTCCCGCCACGGCCTCCCACACCGCCGTACGGCCGGTCACCTCTGTGTGGCCGGTCGTACGGCCGTCCGCGCGTCGGATGCCGTCCGCCGGTGGCCAAACCCCGTACTGTTCCCCGGATTTAACCTCCGCCCCCTTGGCGGTCTCTCCTCTACGCGCGTAACTTGAGCCGACCCCCACAGGTTTCACGAAATCGGCCGTACCGACGACGTACGAGGAGACCGCCAGCGTGTCCAGAACCGCAGGGAGCAGAACCCGCCGTAGCGTCAACACCCTGATATCCGTGGGTGTGGCCGGCGCGTTTGCCATCGTCTCGCTTCCCGCCGCCTACGCGACGCCGTCCGCCGCGGTGGTGATCTCCGAGGTGTACGGCGGTGGCGGCAACTCGGGGGCGACCCTGACCCGGGACTTCGTCGAGCTCGGCAACGCGGGGTCGGCGGCGTACGACCTGGGCGGGTACAGCGTGCAGTACCTGCCCGGTTCGCCGTCCTCGTCCTCGACGTGGCAGGTGACCGCGCTGAGCGGGTCCGTCGCGCCGGGCGGGCGGTTCCTCGTCGCCGAGGCGGCCGGGTCCGGGGGGACGACCGCTCTGCCGACCGCCGACGCCACCGGTTCCATCGCCATGAGCGCGACGAGCGGCACCCTCGCGCTCGTCTCCGGCACCACCGCGCTGACCTGCAAGACCGCCGCCGACTGCGCCGCCGACGGCCGGATCGTGGACCTCGTGGGGTACGGCACCGCGGTCGTCCGGGAGGGCAGCGGGCCGGTCACCGGGGCCTCCAACACCGCCTCCGTCGCGCGTGGCGCCTCCCTCGCGGACACCGACGACAACGCCGTCGATCTCACGGCCGGGACGCCTTCGCCCGTCAACTCGGCGGGGCAGACGCCCGGTTCGGGTGAGGGTGACGGGGGCGGCGGGGGAGACGACCCCACGCAGCCGGGGACCGTCCGCATCCATGACATCCAGGGCACCACCCGGCTCTCCCCGCTCGCCGGGCAGACCGTCACCCGGGTCCCGGGCATCGTCACCGGCGTCCGGGCGTCCGGGTCGAAGGGGTACTGGATCCAGGATCCGGCCGCCGACACCGACCCCCGGACCAGTGAGGGCGTGTTCGTCTACACCGGGTCCGTCACCCCCACCGTCGCGGTCGGTGACTCGGTGCTGGTCAGCGGCAAGGTGAGCGAGTACTACCCGAGCAGCACCAGCCAGTCCGTCACCGAGCTCACCGGTGCGACGGCGACCGTGCTGTCCAGCGGGAACGCCCTGCCCGCCGCCGTGACCCTGGACGCCACGAGTGTGCCGTCCGCCTACATCCCCACGGCCGGGGGCGGCAGCATCGAGTCCCTCGCCCTCGAACCGGCCGTGTACGCGCAGGACTTCTACGAGGCCAACGAGGGCATGCGGGTCGCGTTCTCCGACGCGCGGGTCGTCGGCGCCGCCAACTCGTACGGCGAGATGTGGGTGACCGTCAAGCCGGACGAGAACCCGACCGTGCGCGGGGGTGCCCTGTACTCGTCGTACGACCGGCCCAACACCGGGCGGATCGAGGTGATGTCGCTCGACTCCGGCACCGCCTACCCGGCCGCCGATGTCGGCGACGAGCTGTCCGGCACCACCACCGGCCCCCTCGACTACTCCACCTACGGCGGCTACAACGTCCAGGCCACCCAGCTCGGCACCCGCGTCGACCACGGGCTGAAGCAGGAGGTGACCCGCCGGCAGAAGGGCGACGAGCTGGCCGTCGCCACCTACAACGTGGAGAACCTGGACGCGCTGGACGACCAGACGAAGTTCGACCGGCTCGCCCAGGGCGTCGCGGTCAACCTCAGCTCTCCCGACATCGTCGCCCTGGAGGAGATCCAGGACGACAACGGCGCCACCGACGACGGCACCGTCACCTCCGAGGCCACCCTCACCCGCTTCACCGACGCCATCCGCGCGGCCGGCGGCCCCCGCTACCGGTGGCGCTACATCGCCCCCGTCAACGACCAGGACGGCGGCGAGCCCGGCGGCAACATCCGTCAGGTCTTCCTGTTCAACCCCAAGCGGGTCTCCTTCACCGACCGGGCGGGCGGGGACGCGACCACGGGCACGAGCGTCGTGAAGTCGCGCAAGGGCGTGCACCTCACCTACTCGCCCGGCCGGATCGACCCGACGAGCGACGCCTGGAGCAGCAGCCGCAAGCCGCTGGTCGGTGAGTTCGTCTTCCACGGCGAGTCCGTGTTCGTGATCGCCAACCACTTCACCTCCAAGGGCGGCGACCAGCCCCTGCACGGCCGCTACCAGCCGCCGGCCCGCAGCTCCGAGACCCAGCGTCAGGCGCAGGCGGCCGAGGTGAACACCTTCGTGAAGTCGCTGCTCGCCGCCGACAAGAACGCCAAGGCGGTGGTTCTCGGCGACCTCAACGACTACGAGTTCTCCCAGACGGTGAGCACCCTCACCGAGGGCAAGGTACTCACCCCGCTGATCACCACCCTGCCGGCCGCCGAGCGCTACACCTACGTGTACGACGGCAACTCGCAGACCCTGGACCACATCCTGACGAGCCCGGCGGTCACCCGCTTCGACTACGACGTGGTGCACCTCAACGCCGAGTTCGCCGACCAGGCCAGCGACCACGACCCGCAGATCGTGCGGATCGACGTCAACCGGTGCCGTTAGGCATACAGCCCTCCGCCCGGCTCGTCCTCGAACATCTCCGGCCAGTAGCGCCAGCCGTCGTCGGTGGGGGTGTTCGGGGTCGGGTCGCAGGCGACCGGGTCCACGGCTGCCAGGGTGCGGCACATCGTCTCGGCGAGCTGGTCGTAGGCCTCGGTGAGTTCGTGGACCGCGTCCAGGGCCTTCTCCCGGCGGATCAGCCAGAGGGTGAACGCCAGGGTGGAGACATCGGCGTTGAGCGGGCGCAGGGCGAGGTCCGGCTCGCTCCAGCTGAGCACCGCGCCCGAGTCGCCGTCGACGACCAGGCTGGTGTCCTCCAGGAGGTGGCCGAGGCGGATCAGCCGGTCCGCGTTGAGCGGGAGCCGCTCGTCGGTGAGGACGCCCTCGTAGGCGTCGGCGCAGTACTCGGCGAGGGTCTGCAGCGGCATGTCCGTCTCCAGCGAGAACCAGACGACCTCCTCCGGCAGGCCCACCTCGCACAGGAAGCGGCGGGTCGGGGCGTGGCTGAGGGCCTTGGGGCAATCGACGTCCTCGAAGCGGGCGATCTCACCGCCGCCGAACTCGTCCTCCAGGAGGCGGGGCGGCAGGTCCAGGGCCAGTCCGGACGCGGTGCCGGGGCCGGCCACCAGGGCGAGCGGGCGGATCACGGCGGCCAGCTTCCAGAACAGACCGGTGCCGTCGCCGGCCGCCCCCGCCTCGAACACGGCGAGGAGCTGCCGGCTCGCCTCGGCGACCGCCTGCGGGCCCAGCCGGCCCGCGTAGGAGGCGAACTGGCCGCGCAGGGCGGCGAGTTCGTCCACCGCCGTGGCGAAGCGCAGCAGCTTCTCCAGGGAGGGGGCCAGGGGACGGGTG
Organism: Streptomyces sp. NPDC005811; assembly: GCF_040630405.1. Taxonomy (NCBI): domain Bacteria; kingdom Bacillati; phylum Actinomycetota; class Actinomycetes; order Kitasatosporales; family Streptomycetaceae; genus Streptomyces; species Streptomyces sp. NPDC005811. The sequence continues at coordinate 109,223 of NZ_JBEXXK010000006.1, read as the reverse complement.
TCCATCAGGTCGGGGCGGTCGTGCAGGAAGTACGTCGTGGAGATCTCGCCCGTCGCGCCGTCCAGCAGGACGGACTCCCGCTCGCGGCCGTCGGTGCCCAGGATGCCGCCTATCACCAGGCGGTCCCGCAGCTCCGCCGCCAGCCGGCCCTCGGGGTCGCCAGTGGAGTCGGCGACGGTGCGCAGGCCGTCCGTGCGCAGCGCCTCGAACGTCAGCAGGCCGCCCTCGCCCGGCAGTCCGGGGCCGGTCAGCCAGCGGCGCGTCGCGGCGTGCGTGACGTAGGGGTTCAGCTCGTCATCGGTGAAAACGATCGTGGTGGTGCTCCTGGTCGTGCTCATCGGTCCCCCGTGCGTGAAAGGTGCGTGCGCCGTCCCACTGCTCCGCAGCCTACGCGGGCCCACTGACAATGGCCCCGACCTGCGACGACGCCTCGGCGGCGGCAGCCGCCCCCACTGAAGAGACGTCAAACCACCCTGGCGCGTTCCCTTCCCGCCGGAATCGCCTCGACCGTCTCCCCCACCGTCCACACGGTGGTGTCCGCAGCTGGGCCTTCGGATGCTCAGGTGAAGTAGATGCCGCCCAGGACCACGGCCAGTGCCGCCAGCGCGAACACCGCGATCCACAGCAGCAGTTTGCCCACGCTGGGCGGGGGTTCGTAGCGCTGCGGATCGCTCACTGGCCCGTCACCACCGCGGCCTGGGGGCGGATCGGGAGGCGGTTGACGGGGCGGCCCGTGGCGGCGCGCACGGCGGAGGCGATGGCCGCCGGGGAGGTCACCACCGGTACCGCGCTGGCCGCCTTCGCGCCGAAGGGGGCGACCACGTCCCGTTCCTCGACCAGTCTGACGATCCGGATGTCCGGGGCGTCCAGGGCCGTGGGGAGGGCGTAGCCGGTCAGGTCGGGGTGGCGGACGAGACCGCGCGGGGTGCGCAGGTTCTCGGTGAGCGCGATGCCCACGCCCTGGGTGACGCCCGCCTCGATCCGCGCCACGAGCTGCGCCGGGTTGAGGATCCGGCCGACGTCCTGGGCGACCGCCAGTTCCACGACCCGCACCGAACCGATCTCGATGTCGACGTCGACGACCGCGCGGACCGCGCAGAAGGCCATGCCCACGAACGCGTCGCCCTGGCCCGCGCCGTCCAGCGGCTCGGTGGGGTGCGGGCGGCACTGTGCCGTCGCCCACAGTTCCTTGCCGTGCAGTTCCTCGGCGACCGTCGTCGACAGCACGCCGTCGTACGAGGTGATCTTGCCGTCGGTGATCTGGAGCAGCTCGGTGGACATGCCGAACTTGTGGGCGAGGGGCTGGAGGAGCTGGGTGCGGACCATCCTGGCCGCGCGCTCCACCGCGCCGCCGGACACCCAGGTGTGCCGGCCCCGGCAGCCCGCGCCGGCCGGGGGCTGGTCGGTGTCGACGGGCGCGACGTGCACCTCTTCGACGCCGAGGGTCTCCTGGACGATCTGGCGGGCCAGGGTGGTGAAGCCCTGGCCGGTCTCCACCGCCGCGCACAGGACGGTCGCGACGCCGTCCTGGACCTTCACGGTCGCCGTGGAGACCTCGTCGGCGCCCTCCGCGCCGAGCATGTGCACCATGCCGAGGCCGTAGCCCACGCCCCGGCGCACCGCGCCCGGTTCGCCCGCGCCCTCGGGGCCGCCGGGCAGCAGCCACTCCTCCTCGGGGGTGTCCTTGGGGAGCGGCGGCAGCGGGTACTCCTGGACGGCCTGGAGGAGTTCGGCGACCGGCGCCGGGCAGGTCACGGTCTGGCCGGTCGGCAGGACGTCGCCGGTCGCCATGACGTTGCGCATCCGCAGCTCGGCCGGGTCCAGCCCGAGTTTCTTCGCCAGCTTGTCCATCTGCGCCTCGTAGGCGGCGCAGACCTGCATCGCGCCCTCGCCGCGCACATGGCCCGACGGGGGGTTGTTGGTGCGCACGGCCCAGCCCTCGATGAAGGCGTTCGGGACGACGTACGGGCCGCAGGCGAAGGAGACGGCGGCGGCGAGCGCCTCGGCGGAGGTGTCGGCGTAGGCGCCCGCGTCCAGCAGGATCTGGGCCTCGACCTTGATCAGCCGGCCCTCGGCGTCGGCGTGGTGGCGGTAGCGCAGGAGGGTGGGGTGGCGGTGGACGTGACCGAGGAAGGACTCCTCGCGCGTGGCGGTGAGTTTCACCGGGCAGCCGGTCTTCAGGGCCAGCAGACCGAGCGGGAGCTGGAAGCCCTGGTCCTCGCGGTCGGCCGTGGCGCCGGGCACCCCGGTGACGACGATCTTCACCTGATCGGGTGCCAGGCCGTAGACGGCCGCGGCCGTGTCGCGGTCGGTGTGCGGGTCGGTGGAGGCGAGATAGAGCTCGACGCCGCCGTCGGGGCGGGGCACGGCGAGTCCGGCCTCGGCGCCGATGGGGGCCGGGTCGGCACGGCCGATGCGGTACTGGCCCTCGACGACGATCTCGCCGGCCGCGCTCTGGTCGCCGTGGTGCAGCGGGATGTGCCGGATCAGGTTGCCGTCGGGGTGCAGGGCGTCGGCTTCGAACGCCAGCTCGGGGTCGGTCACCGGGTCGAGCACCTCGTACTCGACGATGACGGCCGCGGCGGCCATCCGCGCAGTGTCCGGGTGGTCGGCGGCGACGGCCGCGATGGGCTCGCCGTGATGGCGTACGACCTCGGAGGCGAACACGGGCCGGTCGGCCTTGCCGCGGCCGTGCACCGGGCTGCCGGGGACGTCCTCGTGGGTGACGACGGCGCGCACACCGGGCATCTCGCGCGCGTGGGAGGTGTCGATCGACACGATCCGCGCGCGCGGGTGCGGGGAGCGCAGCACGGCCGCCCACAGCAGGCCCTCGGCCCACAGGTCGGCCGCGTAGGGGAAGGTGCCCTCCGTCTTCGCGCGCGCGTCGGCGGGCTGCAGGGAGGCGCCGAGACCGTGCGGGATCGGCTCGGGGGCCGGGGCGGCCTCCACGGTGGTCGTCGCGGTGGCGGCTTCGTTGCTCACGCCTGGCCTCCGTCCTGGCCCTGTCCGTACACCGGGTCGTGCGGGTGGGGCTGTGCCGGGTTCTCGAACGCCGACGGGTGGACGCCGCCGGCGCCCGGGCCCGCCTGGTGCGGGATACGCGCCTCGTCGCCGTCCGCGTCCGCCTCGGCCTCGCGTTCGGCGACGACGTCCTTCACGGCCCGCAGGACGCCCTTGTAGCCGGAGCAGCGGCACAGGTTGCCGCACAGGGCCTGGCGGGTCTCCAGCTCGGTGGGGGCGGGGTTGCCCTCCAGCAGGTCGTGCACGGTCATCGCCATGCCGGGTACGCAGAAACCGCACTGCACGGCCCCGCACCGGGCGAGCGCCCGCTGCACGTCGGAGGGCTGTCCGTCGACGGCGAGGCCCTCGACGGTGCGGATCTCGCTGCCGGCGGTGGTGACGGCCGGGACCAGGCAGGAGGCGACGAGGCGTCCGTCGACCTGGACGTTGCAGGCGCCGCACTCGCCCTGGGAGCAGCCGTCCTTGGCGCCCGCGAGGCCGAGGCGCTCGCGCAGGACGTAGAGCAGCGACTCGCCGATCCAGGCGTCGGTGACGGGCCGGTCGGAGCTGTTGACGCGCAGGACGTAGGAGGCGAGGGGGTGTTCGTCCGCCGGGGGCGGGGGGAACTCCTCGGCGGCTTCGTCGGTGTCGTCGGCGGCTTCCCCGTGGACATGGCCGGCCGGGTCGGCGGAACCGGGGGGCCCGGCCTGCCGGTCGGGCGGGGTGTCGTGTCCGGAGGGCGGCTCGGTGGAGGGCTCGGTGGGCCCCTGAGCGGCCCCTGCGGGCTCGTGGGCGTCCCGGCGGCCCCCGGGGGCCCCGTCGGCCTCTTCGGCCTCCGAGGCGTCCTCCAGGGCCTCGGCGCCCTCCAGGCCCCCCACCGCCTCCACGGCCTCCTCGGCGGGGGCTGCCGGGCCGGACGCGTCGGCCGGGTCACCGCCCGGCCAGGGCTCGGCCGCGGGGTGGGCGGGCGCCGCGGTGTCCTCGGGCGCGTGGTCCACTCCGTGCGGGGGCGTGTGGTCGGTGCCGTGCGCGGGGGCGTGGTCCGTGCCGTGCGGCGCGGGCGGGTGGAGCACGTCGTGGACGGGCGTGTGGCTGGTGCCGTACGCGGGCGTGTGGCCGTTGTCGTGCGCCGTCCCGGTGGGCAGGCCGTACGCGGTCCCGTGCCCGGTGTCGTGCGGCGCGCCCCGCTCCTGCGGGTGCCCGAACCCGGGCGTGTCCGGTGCCGGCCGGCCGGTCTCCCGAACGCCGGTGTGCGCGGCCTCGGCATGGCCGGGCTGCTGCGCCTGCTGGGCCCAGTCCTGGCCCGCGCCGTTGGTGGAGCCGGTCGCCCAGGGCGCGGCGGCGCCGCCCGGCAGGGTGGCCGGCGGGGTGCCGCCCCACTGCTCGACCAGGGCCGACGTGGTGAACTCGCCCGACTCGTCGGGCAGATCGCCGCCTGCCACCGGGATCGACCACTGGCCGGTCACGTCGTGGCCCGGGCCCTGCGCGGACGGTCCCCCCGGGTCGGCCGGGCCGGCCGAGGTGTCGGTGAAGCTCCACTGGCCGGTCGAGCCCGGAGTGTACGTGAACCGGTCGCCGCCGGAGGTCTCCGGCGGCAGCTGCGGCGCGGGCCACTCGGTGCCGCCGGCCGGGGCCGCCCAGGTGCCGTCCGTCGCGGGGGGCGCGGCCGCTATCTGCGGCGGCACGTACCCGTGCCCGGGCGCGGCGAGCGGGCTGTCGGCGGCCAGGAGCGCGTCGATGCCGCCCTCGGGGAGCTTGACGAACGCGGTGGCCCCGTCGTCGTAGTCGCCCTGGGGCAGCGGATCCCAGCGGCCGCCGCTCCGGGGCTGCGCGCCCTCTCCGTGCTGGTCGTCGGTCACGACAGCGCCCTCCCCAGTGCTCGTCGGGCCAGCGCGGCGACGGTGCGCCGCAGGTGCAGTACGGCGGGCGGCAGCTCCGGTACGGAACCGTCCACGCCCGGGGTCGGGTCCGGGATGCAGGCGGCGGCGACGTACTCGCCGAACGCGGTCAGCGCCTCCGGGACGATCGTGCGGTTGTTGTCCCAGTCGATGAGCCGGGCGACCCACTGCTCGGCGTCGAGGGGCCGCAGCGGCATCGGCGCTATGGCGCCCACCGCGCAGCGCACACCGCGCCGGGCGGGGTCGAGGACCACCGCGACGGAGGCGACGGCGCGGCCGGGGCCGGTGCGGCCGGTCGCCTTCAGGAAGACCTGCGGGGCGTGCAGCAGCGGCACGCGCACGTACGCGATCAGTTCGCCGCCGCGCAGCATGTCCACACCGGCCAGCAGGTGCGACACCGGGATCTCCCGGCGGGCTCCGCCCTGGCCGGCGATGATCAGTGTCGCCTCCAGCGCGGCCAGCACGGGCAGCGCGTCGCCGGTGGGGGCCGCGCTGGCGATGTTGCCGCCGAGGGTGCCCGCGTTGCGGATCTGCGGCGGGCCCGCGGCGCGCGCGGCGGCGGCGAGCGCCGGGATCAGGGCGGCGAAGTCGGGTCGGCCCATGCGCGCGTGCGTGAGCCCGGCGCCGAGCAGCGCGTGTCCGTCCTGGTACTGCCAGCCGCGGATCTCGCTGATCCGGCCGAGGCCGACGAGCCCGGCGGGCCGGAGCTGCCCCGAGTTGACGGCGGCCATCAGGTCGGTGCCGCCGGCCACGGGCACGGCGGCGGGCATGGCCGCGAGGGCCGCCACCGCCTCGTCCAGCGTCGTCGGCAGCGTGACGGCCTGCGCCGCCTGCGGTGCGTGCGTGCTCAAAACCGGCTGCCCCTTCCCGCTGCCCCACGTGGTCCCGCCTGTGCGCCGTACGGTACGTGCTGACAGGGCGGACGTGGCAACTCTGGCACATGTTCGCCACACCCGAAGACGGGGGTCCGCTAGGAGGCATTCGCCCACCTCGCCCGGGAGATGGTCCGTTTTCGTACGGCATCACCGGTACGCGTGAATTGCCACTCTTCGGTGACAGTGCCGGGGTTTTTCCCTGACGCCGCGCACCGCACGGCGGCTACCGGCGCGGGGGCGGGCCGTCGATCGGGCGGCCGAGGACGCCGGGGCGCCGCTGCCACGGCCGGGGCCCCCCGGGCGGGCGGTAGCCGACCCCGAGGGCGTCGAGCCGGCCGTAGTGGGCCTCCATCCGCCGCTCGAAGTCCGCGAAGTCCCGTTCCCCGGGGGCGGGCAGGGCGCTCCAGGCGACCTCGGCGAACGCGGCGAGCCGGGGGAACGCCTGGTAGTCCACGCGCGCGTGGTCCTCCATCACCTCCGTCCACACGTTGGCCTGGGTGCCGAGGACGTGCGCCCGCTCCTCGGGGGTGAACTCCTCGGGAACGGGCTCGAAGCGGTAGACGTCCTCCAGGGTGCGGACGTACCCGATGGGCACCGGCTCGTCCGGGCCGCCGTCCTGCCGGTGGTCGAGGTAGACCTGCTGCTCGGGGCACATGACGACGTCGTGGCCCGCGCGCGCGGCGGCGGTGCCGCCCGCGTAGCCGCGCCAGGACGACACGGCGGCGCCGGGCGCGAGTCCGCCCTCCAGGATCTCGTCCCAGCCGATCAGCCGGCGGCCGCGCGCGGCGAGCCAGGTGTCGAAGTGCCGGACGAACCAGGACTGCAGCGCGTCCTCGTCGGCGAGCCCGAGTTCCTTCATCCGGGCCTGCGCGGCGGGCGACCGACGCCACTGGTCCTTGGGGCATTCGTCGCCGCCGATGTGGACGAACGCCGAGAACCCGGAGACCGGGGCGGCGTCCGCGGGGAACAGCTCCAGGACTTCCTCGAACACCCCTTCGTAGAAGCGCAGGGTGTCGTCCGTGGGGGCGAGGACGTTCGGGTTGACGCCCCAGGTGTCCCAGACGGAGAGGCGGGCGGTGTCGACGACGTCGGTGTTGCCGAGTTCCGGATAGGCGGCGATCGCGGCCTGGGAGTGGCCCGGTACGTCGATTTCGGGGACGACGGCGATATGCCGTTCGGCGGCGTACGCCACGATCTCCCGGATGTCGTCCTGGGTGTAGTAGCCACCGTGCGGCTTCTCGTCCCACAGGGGTGAGGCGCGATGGCCGAATTTCGTGCGGGCCCGCCAGGAGCCGACCTCGGTCAGCCGGGGATACCTCTTGATCTCGATCCGCCAGCCCTGGTCGTCCGTCAGATGGAAGTGGAAGACGTTCAGTTTGTGCGCGGCCATCAGGTCCAGGTAGCGCAGGACGCCTTCCTTGGGCAGGAAGTGCCGGGAGACGTCGAGCAGGAGGCCGCGCCAGCGGAACCGGGGGGCGTCCTCGATGATCTGGTGCGGGATTCCGTAGCGGATGCCGGGGCGCACGGGAGCGCGGCGGAAGGCGTGCCGGCCGAGGAGCTGACGCAGGGTCTGGGCGCCCCAGAAGACGCCGGCCGGGTCCCCGCCGCGGATCTCGACGCCCCCCTGCGCGACGACGCTCAGCCGGTACGCCTCCGGTTCCAGCGTGTCGTCCACGAGCAGCCGGACGGAGTCGCGGGCGTCCTCGGGGCCCGGCGGCAGGCTCAGACCGAGGGCGGCACCCAGGGTGGAGCGCAGCCAGCGCTCGGTGGTCCCGGTGCCGGGCCCGGCCCACAGCGTGGTGTTCTCGTCGCACACGACACCGCAGCGCATGGGGCCCTCCACGGCGCGCGGCGCGGGAATGAGATCCGTCGGAGAAGTCACGTCAGTCCTTTACCTGCGAAGTGCCGCTGACGGCGGTCGAGTCGGCGGAGAGGAAGCCGTTGCGGGGCGAAAGGAATCCACCCGTGGAAAGCGCGTGCGGCAGCCCCGTCGAGGCCGCGGACATGATCGACAAGGGGGTTCGGAAGCGAAACCGGAATCGGGTCGCGGGGGTCGCGGCGAGAAACGCGATCGACCGGCCGGCGAGGAAGTGATCGAGGAAGTGACGGCCGAATTCCTGCCACCGTCGGCGCTTCATGGGGCATGCCTCCACCAGGGGGTGCGTTGCAACATGCGCAATGGTGATTTCGCTGTACGCAACGCGTGGAGGGCCCAGGCTAGGGACTCCAGGAACACGACGGCAAGAGGTCTCCACCACTCCATGACACGCCGAAGGCCCCCGAGGAGCGCCGAAACGCGCCCGAGGGCCTCAGGGATGCAGAACGACCGGGAGGCTACTTGCCGCCGCCCTTGCCGCCCTTGTCGTCGCCGCCGATGCCCATCGACTCGAAGATCTCCTTGCACATCGGGCACACGGGGTACTTCTTCGGGTCGCGGCCGGGCACCCACACCTTGCCGCACAGCGCCACGACGGGCGTGCCGTCGAGGGCGCTCGCCATGATCTTGTCCTTCTGGACATAGTGCGCGAAGCGCTCGTGGTCACCGTCGCCGTGCGACACCTGCGGTGTCGGCTCGACGAGGGTCCCCGTACCAGTACCGCGCTCGGGCTCAAGTGTGCTCATGCCGCCAAGGGTACTGAAGGTCACAGCGATCAGTTGAGCGAAGGGTCGTCCGGGTACGTCGCCACCATCGCGAGTTCGCTGCGCTGGCGGCGCAGGACCTCGCGCCAGAGTCTTTCCGGGGACGGGGAGGAGACGTCGCCGGGTTCGGACTCGACGACGTACCAGGCGCCCTCGACCAGTTCGTCCTCCAGCTGGCCGGGACCCCAGCCGGCGTAACCGGCGAAGATCCGCAGGGAGCCGAGGGCCGAGGCGAGGAGTTCCGGCGGGGCCTCCAGGTCGACGAGGCCGATCGCGCCGTGCACCCGGCGCCAGCCGAGCGGACCGCGGTCGCCCGAGGAGTCGCCGGGGATCACGGCGACGCCCAGCGCGGAGTCGAGGGACACCGGGCCGCCCTGGAAGACCACGCCCGGTTCCCCGGTGAGGTCGGCCCAGCCCTCCAGGATGTCGCCCACGCCGACGGGGGTCGGACGGTTGAGGACGACACCGAGGGAGCCCTCCTCGTCGTGGTCGAGAAGGAGCACCACCGCACGGTCGAAGTTCGGGTCCGCCAGGGCGGGCGTGGCCACGAGCAGCCGCCCTGTGAGCGAGGACACCTCGGTCATGCCAGACATGATCCCGCATCTTCCCGTGAAGTGGGGAGCCAATGCGGACACCTGGGCGAGGGGCAGGTCGGGCGCACGGATGCGGTCCGGGCGCACGAACACGAAGGGGCCTTCATGGTGACCGCACGTACCCGCCGCGGAACGGTTCGTGTTGTGACACAGCTATGACCTTCCTGGGTCCTCCTCGGGCTTACTAGAGGGGCCCCGGTGGCGATTACCCTGTCTGCTCTGGCCCTTGCCCCGATCCATCGGCCCCTGCCCCAGTCCACCACCCATGGAACGCGAGATACATGACCGTCAACGGCTCTGACGACGTACTGGTTGTCCACGGCGGAACCCCGCTCGAGGGCGAGATCCGTGTCCGCGGTGCGAAGAACCTCGTACCGAAGGCCATGGTCGCCGCCCTGCTGGGCAGTGAGCCGAGTCGCCTGCGCAACGTTCCGGACATCCGTGACGTGCGGGTCGTACGCGGTCTGCTGCAACTGCACGGGGTGACGGTCCGTCCGGGTGAGGAGCCGGGCGAGCTGGTGCTCGACCCGACCTACGTGGAGAGCGCGAACGTCGCCGACATCGATGCCCACGCGGGCTCGAGCCGTATCCCGATCCTCCTGTGCGGTCCGCTCCTGCACCGTCTCGGCCACGCCTTCATCCCCGGTCTCGGCGGGTGCGACATCGGCGGCCGGCCCATCGACTTCCACTTCGAGGTGCTGCGGCAGTTCGGCGCGACGATCGAGAAGCGGGCGGACGGGCAGTACCTGGAGGCGCCGCGGCGGCTGCGCGGCACGAAGATCCGGCTGCCGTACCCGTCGGTCGGCGCGACCGAGCAGGTGCTGCTGACGGCCGTCCTCGCGGAGGGCGTCACCGAGCTGTCCAACGCGGCGGTCGAGCCGGAGATCGAGGACCTGATCTGCGTCCTGCAGAAGATGGGCTCGATCATCGCGATCGACACCGACCGCACGATCCGCATCACCGGTGTGGACAAGCTCGGCGGCTACACCCACCGCGCGCTGTCGGACCGTCTGGAGGCCGCGTCCTGGGCCTCGGCGGCGCTGGCGACCGAGGGCAACATCTACGTCCGGGGCGCCCAGCAGCGCTCGATGATGACGTTCCTGAACACCTACCGGAAGGTGGGCGGTGCCTTCGAGATCGACGACGAGGGCATCCGCTTCTGGCACCCCGGCGGCCAGCTGAAGTCCATCGCGCTGGAGACGGACGTGCACCCGGGCTTCCAGACCGACTGGCAGCAGCCCCTGGTGGTCGCGCTGACCCAGGCCACGGGTCTGTCGATCGTCCACGAGACGGTGTACGAGTCCCGGCTGGGCTTCACCTCGGCGCTGAACCAGATGGGCGCCCACATCCAGCTCTACCGCGAGTGCCTGGGCGGCTCGGACTGCCGCTTCGGCCAGCGCAACTTCCTGCACTCGGCGGTCGTCTCCGGCCCCACCAAGCTCCAGGGCGCCGATCTGGTCATCCCCGACCTGCGCGGCGGCTTCTCCTACCTGATCGCCGCCCTCGCGGCCCAGGGCACCTCCCGCGTCCACGGCATCGACCTGATCAACCGCGGCTACGAGAACTTCATGGACAAGCTCATGGAGCTCGGCGCGAAGGTCGAGCTGCCGGGCAAGGCGCTCGGCTGACCCGTTCGGTTTCCGGTACGACGATGGGGCGGCCCCTGGAGGGGGGCCGCCCCGTTTGTCGTTGTCCGCGCTCACGCCGGACGACGCGCCCCCGAAGGGGCGCGGGGAACTGCGCGACCAGCCGCGGCCGGCCCGCAGTCACCTACGGCGCTCTCAGCGGAGCGTCACTTGCCCTTGGCCGCTTCCTTGAGCTTCGAGCCCGCGGAGACCTTCACGCTGTAGCCGGCCGGGATCTGGATCGGGTCGCCGGTCTGCGGGTTGCGCGCGGTGCGAGCGGCACGGTGGGTGCGCTCGAAGGTCAGGAAGCCGGGGATGGTGACCTTCTCGTCGCCCTTGGAGACGATGTCGCCGACGACCTCGGCGAACGCGGCCAGCACGGCGTCGGCGTCCTTGCGGGTCACCTCGGCGCGGTCGGCCAGCGCGGCCACCAGCTCACTGCGGTTCATGTTCTTACTCCCGTGTTCTTCTTGCCGTTGCGGCGTGCCACGCGGCGGAGCCGCATAGCGGGCACAGCGAAGTGCGATGTGCTCGCGCCCAGGGACGCATCCTGCCCCTACCTGCGGCGGGAAAGCCAATCCGGCACCCGCAGGAGTCGGGAGAACACCCTTGGGAGTCACCCGAAGCGCGCCTGTGGCTCTGGCCACGATAGACACAGCCCCCCGACAGGGGTCCCGCGACGCGCCGGAGGCGGGGACCGTGGTGATCCTCACAGTCCCCGCCCCCGCAGGATTACGAGGCCGACGCGCCGGCCGCCTTCGCGGCGTCCCGGACGGCGCCCGCGACCGCGCCCGCGACCTTGTCGTTGAAGACGCTCGGGATGATGTAGTTCGCGTTCAGCTCGTCGTCGCTGACGACGTCCGCGAGGGCCTTCGCGGCCGCGAGCATCATCTCGGTGTTGACGGTGCGGGACTGGGCGTCCAGCAGACCGCGGAAGACACCCGGGAAGACCAGCACGTTGTTGATCTGGTTCGGGAAGTCGGAGCGGCCGGTGGCCACCACGGCGGCCGTCTGGCGGGCGACCGCCGGGTCGACCTCGGGGTCGGGGTTCGCGAGCGCGAACACGATCGCCCCTTCGGCCATGGCGGCCACGTCGTCGCCGTCGAGGACGTTCGGGGCGGAGACGCCGATGAAGACGTCGGCGCCGCGCACGGCCTCCTTGAGGGTGCCGGTGAGGCCCTCGGGGTTGGTGTTGTCGGCGATCCAGCGCAGCGCCGAGTCGGGGGCGGCGTCGACCAGGTCCTCGCGGCCCGCGTGCACCACGCCGTGGATGTCGGCGACGACCGCGTTCTTCACCCCGGCCGCGAGCAGCAGCTTGAGGATGGCGGTGCCGGCGGCGCCGGCGCCGGACATCACGACGCGGATGGACTCGATGCTCTTGGCCGCCACACGCAGGGCGTTCGTCAGCGCGGCGAGCACGACGATCGCGGTGCCGTGCTGGTCGTCGTGGAAGACGGGGATGTCGAGGGCCTCGCGCAGCCGGGCCTCGATCTCGAAGCAGCGGGGGGCGGAGATGTCCTCGAGGTTGATGCCGGCGAAGCCCGGGGCGATGGCCTTGACGATCTCGACGATCGCGTCGGTGTCCTGGGTGTCCAGGCAGAGCGGCCAGGCGTCGATGCCGGCGAACCGCTTGAACAGGGCCGCCTTGCCCTCCATGACGGGCAGCGCGGCCTTGGGGCCGATGTTGCCGAGGCCCAGCACCGCGGAGCCGTCGGTCACGACCGCAACGGAGTTGCGCTTGATGGTCAGGCGGCGGGCGTCCTCGGGGTTCTCGGCGATCGCCATGCAGACCCGGGCCACACCCGGGGTGTAGATCATCGAGAGGTCGTCACGGTTGCGGATGGGGTGCTTGGACGCCATCTCGATCTTGCCGCCGAGGTGCATGAGGAACGTACGGTCGGAGACCTTGCCGAGCGTGACGCCCTCGATGTGGCGCAGCTGCTCGACGATCTCGTCGGCGTGCGCGGTCGAGGTGGCCGCGATGGTGACGTCGATGCGGAGCTTCTCGTGCCCGGAGGCGGTGACGTCGAGGCCGGTCACCGAGCCTCCGTGGGACTCGACGGCTCCGGTGAGCTGGGAGACCGCGGTTCCGCTCGCGGGCACCTCCAGCCGGACCGTCATCGAGTAGGAGACGCTGGGCGCCGTTGCCATGGCCGACTTCCTCTGCACTGCTGGGTGGGTCGCTGGATTGCCGTCCGATCGTCGCACCTACTGACGAGTACGGGAAAGTCGCCTCAAATTACGGTCGTTTTGTTCGTGCGGGGCGTCACGCGAAGAGGCCCACATCACATCGGATGTGGGCCTCCCCGTCCGTTCATGACACCGACCCGCCATGCTCGCCTCGCGGCAAGTGGTCGCTCGTAGCGACGAAGGTTGGGCCCGGGGGCTTGGATCGAGCCGGTGTCACACCCAGGCTAACAAACGGATCCCCGAACACCATTCCCGTGCGGGGCGGTTCACAGGAAACGTTCGTCCGGACGCGGGCGGGGTCAGTCCCTGAGCAGGTCGGGCACCCCCCGTACGTCCGGTTCGTCCCGCTCCCCCGACACCACCGTGAGCTGCTGGGTGGCCCGGGTCAGGGCGACGTACAGCACCCGCAGGCCGGCCGGGGACTCGTCGGCGATCTCGGCGGGCGAGACGACGACCGTGGCGTCGTACTCCAGGCCCTTGGCCTCCAGGCTGCCGAGGGCGACGACCCGGTCGCCGAGCCCGGCGAGCCAGCGGCGGGCCTCCTCGCGGCGCTGCATGGCGACGACGACGCCGACGGTGCCGTCGACCTGGCCGAGGAGGCGTTCGGCCTCGGCGCGGACGGTGGCGGCGAGGGTGTCCCGCACGGCGGTGAAGCGGGGGACGATCCCGGTGGAGCGGACCGCCCTGGGGGACTCGGCGCCGGGCATGGCGAGGGCGAGGACCTTGGCGGCCAGCTCGGCGATCTCCGCCGGGTTGCGGTAGTTGACGGTGAGCTGGAAGCGGCGCCGCGGCCGGGTGCCGAGGGCCTCGTCGCGGGCCTCGGCGGCCTCGTCGGGGTCGGACCAGGAGGACTGGGCGGGGTCGCCGACGACCGTCCAGGTGGCGTGCCGGCCGCGGCGGCCGACCATGCGCCACTGCATCGGGGTGAGGTCCTGGGCCTCGTCGACGATGACGTGGGCGTACTCGACGCGTTCGGCGGCGAGCCGCTCGGCGCGCTCGCGCTGGGACTCCTCACGCACCGGCATCAGCTCCTCCAGGCCGGTGAGCTGGTCCAGCGGGTCGTACTCGCGCTTCTTGCGGGGGCGGGCCGGGGCGCCGAGGATCGCCTGGAGCTCGTCGAGCATCGCGATGTCGTGCACCGTGAGACCGTCCCGGCGCAGCGAGCGGGCGACCCGGCGGACCTCGCCGGGGTTGAGGATCCGGCGGGCCCAGCGGCCGAGCCGGCGCTCGTCGGCCATCGCCGCGAGGACGGCCGCGGGGGTCAGCTCGGGCCACCAGGCGTCGAGGAACGCGAGGAACGCGTCCTCGGTGGTGACGTCCTCGTCGAAGGAGGAGCGCAGTTCGGCGGCCAGTTCGGGGTCGGTGTGCCGGCCGGCCGCGCCGGAGCGCTCCCACAGGGCGTCCAGGAGGAGCTTGCGGGCGCGGGGGCGCAGCAGGTTGACGGGGGCGGTGCCGCCGAGGGCGCTCTGCCGGATCCGCTCCAGGTCGGCGCCCTCCAGCTCCAGCCGGCGCCCGAAGACGACTACGCGGAGCCGGGTGGGGGTGCCGGCCGCGGTGCCGGTGGGGGCGTCGCCGAAGGCGAGCTGTCCGTCGCGGTCGTCCTCGGTGCCGCCGTGCGTCCGGGTTCCGCCCGATCCCAGCTCCAGGGCCCCGCGGGCCGCCTTGCGCAGCACCCGGAGCATGCGGGAGGAGCCCTTGGCGCGAGCCACGGAGGGGGCGTCGTACAGGGTGGCCTCGGCGCCGTCGACGAGGGAGCCGATGGCGCGGATCGCGACCTGGCCCTCCTCGCCGAGGGAGGGCAGGACGCCCTCGGTGTAGGCCACCAGCAGCGGGGTGGGCGAGACGATGAGGATGCCGCCGGCGTATCTGCGGCGGTCCTGGTAGAGGAGGTAGGCGGCGCGGTGCAGGGCGACGGCGGTCTTGCCGGTGCCGGGGCCGCCCTCGACGTAGGTCACGGAGGCGGCGGGGGCGCGGATGACCAGGTCCTGCTCGGCCTGGATGGAGGCGACGATGTCGCGCATGGTGTGGCCGCGGGCCTGGCCGAGCGCGGCCATCAGGGCGCCGTCGCCGATGACGGGCAGTGCGCCGCCGTCGAGGAAGGCCGTCAGCTCGGGGCGCATCAGGTCGTCCTCGACACCGAGGACCCGGCGTCCCTTGGAGCGGATGACCCGGCGGCGCACGACCCGGCCGGGGTCGACCGGGGTGGAGCGGTAGAAGGGGGCCGCGGCGGGGGCCCGCCAGTCGATGACCAGGGGCGCGTACTCGGAGTCCAGGACTCCGATGCGGCCGATGTGGAGGGTCTCGGCGATGTCGGCGGTGTTGTCCTGCCGCACGGCGCCCTCGGCGGGTTCCACGGCCGTGTAGGCGCCGTCGGGGCCCTTCTTGCCGTCCTTGCCGAGGAGGAGGTCGATCCGGCCGAAGAGGAAGTCCTCGAACTCGTTGTTGAGCCGGTTGAGGTGGACGCCGGCCCGGAAGACCTGGGCGTCGCGTTCGGCGAGGGCGCCGGGTGTTCCCACCTGGCCGCGCTTCGCCGCGTCGTTCATGAGGAACTCCGCCTCGTGGATCTTCTCCTCGAGGCGCCGGTACACCCGGTCGAGGTGTTCCTGTTCGACGCCGATCTCGCGCTTCCGGACCGTGTCCGATGCGGCGCCGACCGCGGTTTCCTGCTGAGCCTGTGCGGCCACCGGGCCCCCTTCTGACGTGCTGGGCAGCCGTCAACCGTACGCGAAGGGAACCCGGTAAAGCTACGAAGGCTACGCGTCGACCTGGACGAGCTTCTCGCCGTCGAAGGTCATGACCTCGAAGTGGTCGATCTCGTTCGGCTTGAAGGCCGCGCCGCCGACGACGTAGAGCGGGTTCTTGGCCTGCTCGGTCTTGGCGCCCGGGAGGCCGTAGCCCCACTCCGGGACGGACCAGGAGGAGACGGTCTCGCGCTTGCCGTCCTTGCCGACGGCGATGAGCGAGCACTTCTCGGGGCCCGAGACGTTCTTCAGTTCGACGCCGACCTCGGTGCCCCAGGCCTTCTCGCCCATGGCGACGGTGGCCGTCACCTTGGAGGAGGAGTCGGTCGCGGAGACCTTGTCGGAGAGCGTCTCGAAGGTCGACTTGGCGGGGTTGGCGGTGCTGCTGGCCACCGGTGCCTTGCCGCCGTCGTTGCCGCCGGTCGCGGCCATGACGCCGACCGGGCCGCCGATGATCAGCGCCGCGGCGGCCGCCACGAGGTAGAAGGAGCGGCGGCGCTTCTGGGCGCGCCGTTCGGACACCTCGTCGACCAGCTTCTCCACGAGGCGCGGGCTGGGCCGGGCGGACAGGGAGTCGCCGATGGCCGGGGTGCCGGAGCCGGGCAGGTCCGCGAGCGCGGCGAGCATCGGTTCCATCCCGGCGAGCTCGTCGAGCTGCTGGGCGCACCACTCGCACCCGGCGAGGTGTGTTTCGAAGGCGGTCGCCTCGGCGTCGTCGAGGATGCCCAGGGCGTAGGCGCCCACGGTCTCGTGTTCGCTCGGGCTCGGAGATCCCACTGATCCCTGCATGGGGCCAGACATACCCGTACCACCTGATCCGAATCCCCCGTACATGCTCATCACGCCGTCACCCCCCGCTCCTCCAGAGCCAGCTTCATCGACCGCAGGGCGTAGAACACCCGGGAGCGGACGGTGCCGCTGGGTATGCCCAGCGTCTCGGCCGCCTCATTGACGGTACGCCCCTTGAAGTACGTCTCGACGAGCACCTCCCGGTGGGCCGGGGTCAGGTCGTCGAGCGCGTCGGACAGCGTCATCAGCCACAGCGCCTTGTCGATCTCGTCCTCCGCGGGGATGACCTCCAGCGGCGACGGGTCGACCTCCTGCGGCCGGGCCTGCCGGCTGCGGTGGCCGTCGATGACGATGCGGCGAGCGACCGTCACCAGCCAGGGGCGTACCGATCCGGTCGCTCGATTGAGCTGGCCGGCGTTCTTCCAGGCACGGATGAGTGTTTCCTGCACCACGTCCTCGGCACGCTGGCGGTCTCCGGCAACCAGGCGAAGGACATACGCAAGCAGGGGTCCGGCGTGCTCCCGATACAGAGCACGCATCAGCTCCTCGTCGGGTTCCGAGGGCTGGGACATGCGATGTCGGGCCCTCGATCCATGTTCATTGGCCACGGCCGCATCCTTGCGCACGCCCACCTCCGGTGTCCGGGGGATCCCCCAGTCGGTCGCTCGGTGACAGGTACGGAAGGGGTGTTCGCGGTGTTCAAACCGGGGCGACAGTTTTCTTCGGGGTGTCATGACGAGGGGGACATGGCGGCACATTCCCACCGCTTCTTCTTCACATTTTCGCCACACGGGCGGAATCAGGCGGGCTGCCCTTACCCAGGCGTGGGCAAACATGATGTTGTCGAAATCACTTCGACAATTTTCCGGCCAGGGTGACACGAGACGCTGTGCAATTGCTGTCAGCTCATCAGAGAAGGCGTATACCGGGCAGTTGGTCACGTGCCAAGGCGGCGCGCCGACGATGCCGTGCGACGCGCTCCCGGTTGCCGCAGACCTCGCTCGAACACCAACGCCTGCGCCGGCCACGGGAGGTGTCGAGGTAGACGATCGGGCAGCTGTCCCCCGCGCACTGCCGCAGCGCCGCCCGGGCCACGGGATCCGTGAGCAGTTCGACGGCGTCCCGCGCCACGGCGGCCAGCAGCGCGGCACACTCCGGCGGTCCGTCCAACTCCCGTACGAGGGTGCCGTCCTCGTCGCGTACGGCGCGGGGGGCGGGCGGCGCGACCCGCGCGGCGTCGTTGAGACGCCCGAGGTCGACCTCGTAGGGGCCGGGGTGCGTGCGCGCCAGCCAGTCCCGCACCAACCGGTCGACACCGGAGCGCAGTTCACGGAAGGCCGGCGGCCAGGAAGGGTCGGCGTGGGCGAGCGGGGTGCCCGGCGGGACGAGTCCGGCGCCGCGGATCCACGCGCACAACGGGCCGACTCCGTCGAGCTGTTCCCGGGGATGGCTGGTCGCGAGGAGGTCGAGGCAACTGCGTCCGGCGTCGAACCGCAGCTCGTAGGGGTCCGTGGCCGTGCCCAGTGTCATGCGCCACCGCCTGCACCGACAGAAGAACGGGAACGAGAGAGAGGAACGGGAAAGCGTTCCCCTCACAGTGCCCTGCGCCCCGCCCCGGCCGGAACCCCCCGTACCACCGGTCCGGCCGGTTCAGTCGTGGCTCACACGTCCGCGTACTTCGCGTCGGCGGCGGGGTCCAGGGCCAGCCGGTAGCCGCGCTTGACCACCGTCTGGATCAGCTTGGGGGTGCCGAGGGCCGTGCGCAGCCGGGCCATCGCCGTCTCCACGGCGTGCTCGTCCCGGCCGGCGCCGGGCAGCGCGCGCAGCAGGTCGGCGCGCGGAACGACCCAGCCGGGCCGCCGTGACAGCGCCCTCAGCAGGGACATCCCGGCCGGCGGCACGGGCCGCAGACAGCCGTCGACCAGGACCGCGTGCCCGCGGATCTCCATCCGGTGCCCGGCGACCGGCAACGCCCGGGCGCGGGCCGGAAGTTCCTGGCAGAGCAGCTGCACCAGCGGGCCGAGCCGGAAGCGTTCCGGCTGCACGGTGTCCAGGCCGCGCGCCTGGAGCGGCAGCGCGGTGACCGGTCCGACGCAGGCCGGCAGCACGTCGTGATGGAGCGCGGCGAGCAGTTCGGACAGCAGACCGCGCTCCTCGGCGCGGGAGAACAGGGACACGGCGGCCGGCGCGCTGGTGAAGGTGATCGCGTCCAGGCCGCGCGAGACGGCCGCGTCCAGGAGCCGGTCGAGCGGCGCGATGTCCTCGGGCGGCATCCACCGGTACACCGGTACGCCCACCACCTCGGCGCCCCCGGCCCGCAGCGCCTCCACGAACCCGGGCAGCGGCTCCCCGTGGAGCTGGACGGCGACCCGGCGGCCCTCGACGCCCTCCTCCAGGAGCCGGTCGAGCACCTCGGCCATGGACTCCGACGACGGCGACCAGTCCTCGGTGAGCCCGGCGGCGCGGATCGCGCCCTTCACCTTGGGGCCGCGGGCGAGGAGTTCGACCTGGCCGAGTCGGCCGAGCAGCGGCTCACCGAGCCCCCAGCCCTCGGCGGCCTCGACCCAGCCCCGGAAACCGATCGCGGTGGTCGCCACGACCACGTCGGGGGCCTGGTCGATGAGGTCCTTGGTGGCGGCGAGGAGTTCACCGTCGTCGGCGAGCGGCACGATCCGCAGGGCTGGCGCGTGCAGCACCGACGCCCCGCGCCGCTGGAGCAGCGCGCCGAGCTCCTCGGCCCGGCGCGCGGCCGTCACGCCCACGGTGAAACCCGCCAGGGGGCCGTGTTCCACGGATCCCGGGGTCGCGGCGTCCGGTCGCTGCTGTTCCACGTACATCACTCTCGTCCCGCACTCGAGTCGCCCTGCACCTACATGCCGACGAGCCTGTCAACGGTGCGTGACAGGCTCGGTTCGGCTTCATGTCGCCGGTGTTACGTCACACCTCGGCATAGCTGAGCTGCGGCTTCGCCTCCGAGGAGGAGCTTGCGGCAGTGATCCTCCCCGCCGGGCGGCGAAGGTATACGGCCCACGTGACCACGAAGCAGGCCGCGTAGAAGGCGAGGAAGGCGACGAACGCGCCGGTGCCGGAGCCGTAGGAGAGGAAGGACTGGCGGAAGGCCAGGTTGATGCCGACACCGCCGAGCGCGCCGACCGCGCCGATGAGCCCCATGGAGGCCCCGGAGAGCCGGCGGCCGTACGCGGCGGCCTCCTCGCCCTCCAGCCCCTTGGCGACGGCCTTCGCCTGGAAGATGCCGGGGATCATCTTGTACGTCGACCCGTTGCCGAGGCCGCTGAGCACGAACAGCACCACGAAGACGGAGACGAACAGCGGCAGCGACTTCTGCATGCTGGCGAAGACCAGGACGGCGGTCGCGGCGGCCATGCCGACGTAGTTGTAGAGGGTGATGCGGGCGCCGCCGTACTTGTCGGCGAGCCAGCCGCCCAGCGGACGGATCAGGGAGCCGAGCAGCGGGCCGATGAAGGTGAGGTAGGCCGCCTGGAGGGGCGTACGGCCGAACTGGTTGGTGAGGACCTGGCCGAAGGCGAAGCTGTAGCCGATGAACGAGCCGAACGTGCCGACGTACAGGAAGGACATGATCCAGGTGTGGGCGTCCTTGGCGGAGTCGATCGCGGCGCCGGTGTCGTTCTTCACGGAGGCCAGGTTGTCCATGTACAGCGCGGCGAGGGTCGCGGCGATCAGGATCAGCGGGATGTAGATCCCGAGGAGCACGCGCGGGCCGCCGCTCGCGCCGATCACGGCGAGGCCGACGAGCTGGAGGACCGGCACGCCGATGTTGCCGCCGCCCGCGTTCAGACCGAGCGCCCAGCCCTTCTTCCGCAGCGGGAAGAAGGCGTTGATGTTGGTCATGGAGGAGGCGAAGTTACCGCCGCCGATGCCCGCGAGCAGGCCGACCAGCAGGAAGGTGGAGAAGGAGGTCCCCGGCTCCATCACCGAGAACGCGGCGACGGTGGGGATCAGCAGCAGCGCGGCGGAGATGATCGTCCAGTTCCGGCCGCCGAAGATCGCGACGGCGAAGGTGTACGGCACCCGGACGACCGCGCCGACCAGCGTCACCATCGACGTCAGCAGGAACTTGTCGGCCGGGGTGAGGCCGTACTCCGGGCCCATGAAGAGCACCAGCACGGACCACATCGTCCAGATCGAGAAGCCGATGTGCTCGGAGAGGACCGAGAAGACGAGGTTCCGGCGGGCGGTCTTCTCACCCTTGTCGTTCCAGAAGGTCTCGTTCTCCGGGTCCCACTCCTCGATCCAGCGGCTCCCCTTCTTCGTGGGGGACACGGTGGGGGACGGGGGTGCGGTGTCTGTGCTCGGGGCTGTCATGACGCCTCCACGTGCTCCGGACTCGGGCGGTTCGGGGGGATGAGCGGTGATGAGTCCCGAAGGTAGGGAGGGCGCGTTTCCGGTCCGGTGGCTGTCGGTGACCGGAAGGGAACGTTGCTCTCACCTCCGGCGACGGGCGGGTGAGAGGTTGTGGGCACAGGTGCGCGCACCGTCGGGCCACAGCCGGGGCCTGCGCCGGGCCGCGAGGTCCTCGGCCCAGCCGAAGCAGACCACGCACAGCGCGGTGAGCAGCCAGACGGCCGGGAGCTGCGGCCAGGGGCTCACCAGCAGCCAGGACGCGTGCTGCTCCAGGCCGGGGACGCCCCACAGCCGGTCCCACAGCCCCTCGACGACGTCGATGCACACGTTGTGCCACAGATAGATGGTGACAGCGCGCGAGTTGAGGAGCGTGACCAGCCGGTCCCAGCGGCGCAGCGGGCGGGGCCAGTCGGTCCAGGACGGGCTGAGGTGCAGGAGCAGCAGGACCGTGGCGAAGGACCACAGGGACTGGGCGAAGGGCATGTCGTCCAGGTCGTGGCCCGCCTCGAAGCCGTGCCCGAGCGCGTACCAGAGGCCGATTCCGGCCACCCCGGGCGCGAGCGACGGCACGACATAGCGGGGCAGGCGGCGCAGTACGCCCTCCTGGTGGGCCATGCCGAGCAGCCAGCACGCGCCGAAGGCGCCGACGTCGCTGAGGTTGGACTCCAGCCGCCAGCTCGTCACCGACACGACATGGAACTCCAGGGCGGCGGACAGGGCGAGCGGCGCGAGGACCGTCGGCCAGGGCGCGGCCCGCAGGGCGCGCAGCAGCAGCGGGGAGAGCAGGACGAACCAGAGGTAGGCGCGGAGGTACCACAGGGGTACGGCGAGGTCGACGGCCCAGCCGTCGGCGATCAGCGTGTGGATCCCGGGGAGGTCCGCGCCGTACGGCGGGTCGCTGAGCGGGAGGATCCAGAAGGTGAGGTGGACCCACCACCAGCCGGGATGCCCCTCGTCGTCCGGTCCCCACCCGGCGAGCAGCATCCCGCTCACCCCGACCGCGCCGAGCAGCCACAGCGGGGGCAGCAGCCGGCGCATCCGGCCCCGGACGACCTCCAGGGCGGGCCGGCCGCCGAGGGAGCGGGCCATGAGGGTGCCGGCGAGGGCGAACATCACGCCCATGGAGGGGAAGACGACGGGCAGCCAGGCCCAGCCCATCAGGTGGTAGAGGACGACCCGGAAGAGGGCGACGGCGCGGAGCAGATCGAAGTAGCGGTCGCGCCCGCCGCCCTTGGGCGCGGGGGCCGGGGCGGCGATGTCGGCGGGCTGTGTGGCGGTCATGCCGCGCTCCCCTCCCTCACGGCGGTCCCGGCGGGCGGCGCCGCCACCTGGCCCTTCCTCCGGAGTTTCTGCCAGCGGAGCCGGCCGCCGGTGAGGGCGGTGATCCAGGACTGGAGCAGGACGACGTACATGAGCTGGCGGTAGAGGATCTGCTGGAGCGGCAGGGAGATCAGCGGGGTGAGCTTCTCGCGGTCGAGGACGAACGCGTACGCCGCGCAGCCCGCCTGGACGGCGAGGACCCCGAACCAGGCGGCGACGGTCCGGGCCGTCGGGCCGAAGAGCAGCCCGTAGACGAGGAACAGGTCGATGAGGGGGGCGAGGAGCGGGGCGACGACCATGAAGAGGGAGACGAGCGGCAGCCCGACGCGTCCGAAGCGGCCGGAGGGCCCCTTCTCGACGACGGCGCGCCGGTGCTTCCAGATCGCCTGCATGGTGCCGTAGCACCAGCGGTAGCGCTGCGACCACAGCTGCTGCACCGATTCCGGGGCCTCGGTCCAGGCCCGGGCCTTCTCGGCGTAGACGACCTTCCAGCCGTCGCGGTGCAGGGCCATGGTGATGTCGGTGTCCTCGGCGAGGGTGTCGTCGCTCATGCCGCCGACCCGGTTGAGGGCGGAGCGGCGGAAGGCGCCCACGGCTCCCGGGATGGTGGGCATGCAGCGCAGGACGTCGTACATGCGGCGGTCGAGGTTGAAGCCCATCACGTACTCGATGTGCTGCCAGGCGCCGATGAGGGTGTCCTTGTTGCCGACCTTGGCGTTGCCGGCGACGGCACCGACGGCCGGGTCGGCGAACGGCTGCACGAGTTCACGGACGGTGGCCGGCTCGAAGACGGTGTCGCCGTCCATCATCACGATCAGGTCGTGGCGGGCGTTGGCGACCCCGCGGTTGAGGGCGGCGGGCTTGCCCGCGTTGAGCTGCCGCACGACCCGCACGCCGGGCAGGGCGAGGTCCTCGACGATCCGGGCGGTGCCGTCGGTGGAGCCGTCGTCGATGACGACGACCTCGATCGGGTGCTCGCTCGCCCTCAGTGAACGGACGGTGTTCTCGATGCACTTGGCCTCGTTGTACGCGGGCACGAGCACCGACACCGGTTCCGTGACGGGCGCGTCCGGGCCCCAGGTGAAGCCCCGGCGGCGGGTGCGGCGGGTGTGGACCGCGGACAGCAGCAGCATCAGGCCGAAGCGGGCGAGGACGAGGAGGCCGATGGCGGCGAGACCGACGACGAGGACGCCGGTGAGGTCGTCGGCCGCTGTCACCAGGAACACCCAGGCCCTGCCCTTCCACAGGTCCGCGCCGGTGACGGGGGTGTGCGCGCTGGGTGCGTCCAGGGCCTCGGTGAGGTTCTGGAAGGCGTACCCCTTCTTCCGGAGGTCGGGGAGGTAGGTGTCCAGGGCCCGCACCGTCTGGTGGCGGTCGCCGCCGGAGTCGTGCATCAGGACGATCGCGCCCCGGCCGCCCTTCGGGGTGGCGTTGCGGATGATCTGCCGGACGCCGGGCCTGCGCCAGTCCTCACTGTCGGCGGTGGTGAGGACGGTGAGGTAGCCGCGGCTGCCGATGTAGCGGGTGACCGGCCAGGACGCGTTGTCGAGGGCGTCGGCGGAGGAGGAGTACGGCGGCCGGAACAGCGAGGTGCGGATTCCGGCCGCGCCCTCCAGGGCGAGCTGGTTCTGGGTGAGCTCCCAGTCGATGCGCTTCTTCGACTGGTAGGAGAGGTCGGGGTGGTTGAAGGTGTGCAGCCCGATCTCGTGACCCTCGTCCACCATCCGCTTCACCAGGTCGGGGTAGCGGGAGGCCATGGTGCCGGTGATGAAGAAGACGGCGTGCGCGCGGTGCTTCTTCAGGACGTCGAGGACCTTCGGCGTCCACTTCGGGTCGGGGCCGTCGTCGAAGGTGAGGACGATCCGGTGGTCCGGCACGTCCAGGCTCGCGGTCCGGCCGCCCCGGGTGTCCACGACCGGCCCGCCGTCGAGGATCTGCCGCGGCACCCGGTCGGCGGGGGCCTCGGAGCGGATCCGGTGGTCGGCGAGGATCTCGCTGTGCACATAGCCGCGCAGCATGAGCATGGCCATCGTCGCCAGCAGGAGGGCGAGCGGAAGCAGTCGGCGCAGCCGCAGCGGCGGCAACAGCCGCCGGGGGGGCCGGTGGTGGGTGCGTGCAGGCATGAGTGGTCGTACTCCGGGGACGGGAAGGGACGACGGGAGACAGAGAACAGAGACGGGAGAGGGGAGGGAAAGAGGGCGGACCGGGGGAACCGGGCGCGGGAAACCAACGGGTCGGCGCGCGGCCGGTCACACTCCTGGGCGCCGGGGGCGGACGCCTCGGCCCTCTCGGTACGGCCCCACAGCCCCCGGCACGGGACGGGTGCCGCGGGCCAGGGCCGGGCGGACCCTGGCTCAGGCCCCCGGGGACGCCGCCACGGGTGCCCGACGGGGGGCGCCGTCGGCGACCGTGTCGGTGCCGTCCGCCGGGGTCGGGGAGGAGTCGGGCGGGGGGCTGGTGTCCGGGGTGGACTCCGTGGGCTGGGGGCTGGTCGAGCCGCCGCCGACGGGGTTGCCGGGGCCCGGGTCGGAGGGCGTGGCGCTGGATGCCGTACTGGCGCGGGGGCTGCCGCTCGCCGAGGGGCGGGCGCCCGTGGAGCCGGTCGGCGCCGCGGCGCTGCCGGAGGCGCTGGGTCCGCCGCTCGCGCCGCCCCGGGACGGGGCTCCGGCCGAGGCGGAGACGCCGGGGCTGCGGGGTGCCGCGAAACCGGGGGCGCCGGAGGCCGTGCCGGCGGAGGCGCTGGGCGCCCGGGTGGTCTCGACCTGGCCGGCCGGCGGATCGTCGTCCGGCCCCGGCACGGGCAGCCAGGGCGCGCCCGCGTTGCCGGACAGCAGGGTGGCGACGATGACGACGGCGTAGGCCCCGCAGGCGAGGCCCGCGAGGATGCCGATGCGGCGGAAGGTACGGCTGCGGCGGCCGGACTCGTCGACGAACACGGGTGCGTCGGAGGCCGATTGCCGGGCCGCCGCGGCGGCGTGCGGGGTGTCGAGCTGGACGGTCACCTCGTCGGGGTCGTTGCCCTCACCGGAGCGCCCGCTCGACCGTTCATTTTCGGAAAGGGTGTTCGAGGGTGAGCCTCGACGGCTTCGCCCCGCTTTATCCGATAAAGCCACTTCCGGCCACCCCGAGGGCTCCGGTTGGGCGTCTTCCGGCCATTTCTCCATGTGTGCACGTACCCCCAAAGAACCTGTTCAGGGTGCGCCCACGACCTTGAGCGCACGTCGACGAGACCGGGCCCCACCCGGAATCCGCGCCCCATTTACCCCACTGCGTTCAGGTCGACGAATCTAGCGCAGGTGTGGGACCCGTGTGCGCGATGTGTCATTTGTGTGCAGACGTCATGCCCATGTCCATGGCTGGAATCCATCCATCGACGGGCTGCCGGAGCCAGCCTTCCGCTCCGGCGATCTCGGCCGCGGACCGTCGAAGCGCATCGAGCCCGGGATGGACCAGCCCCTTTCGCCACACCAGTGACACGGGGGACAGCGGGACCGGGTCGATCAAGGGCCGCGAGACGGTCCCCGTCATGGCCTGAAAGCCCACCACGGCAAGTACGGGATTGCCCAGCTTTGTGGTGATACGCCGGAACTCCTCCTCCCCGATGGCCAGCGGCGCGGGCGGGGCGAGACGGATCCCGCGCCCCTCGAACAGCCGCTCCGCGAGATCGGTCCACTCGGGCGTCCGGGGGTTGCCGGCCCCGGCGTACACCGTCTCCCCGGCGAGCGCGGCCAGCGGCACCTCGGCCAGCCCCGCCAGCCGGTGCCCCTCGGGCAGCACCACCGCCATCGGCTCATAGCGCACGAGCAGGTGCTCCAACTGCCCCCGCAGCATGGGGTCCAGCCCGGCGTACCGCCCGAACGACGCGTCCAGCCGGCCCGCGACGATCTCGGCCGCCGCACCCGTCAGCCCGCTCTCGTACCGGGCCATCAGCTCCAGCTCGGGGGCGAGTTCCCGGGCCCGGTGCAGGACGCGCCGCCCGGTGGCCAGGTTCGGCGAGTTCAGGTCGACCAGCAGGGGGCGGGCCCGCCCGAACGCGGCGACGAGGTCGTCCTGCGCCTGGAGCACCCGGCGGGCGAACGGCACCAGCCGCTCCCCGTCCGCCGTCAGCGTCACCTGCCGGGTGGTCCGGACGAACAGCTCGGCCCCGAGCTCGCGCTCCAGCCGCCGTACGTCCCGGCTGAGCGCCTGCTGGGCGACGTACAGCCGGGCGGCGGCACGGGTGAAGTGCAGTTCCTCGGCGACGGCGAGGAAGGCGCGCAGCAGACGGGGGTCGACGTGGGAACGGCCGGGTGCGGACATCCGGCGAACTTACAACGGGAGTGCGTGAATCGGCACCGAACAGGTGTTGGACCCCCTGATCACCGGCGGGAGACGGTTTCCTCCATGCCGGACAGCCCTCAGCGTCTCTTCACCGTCACTTCCGACACCCTCGTGATCGCCGACCTCACCCCTCGCCGCGCCGCGGAACGCCACCCCCGCGAGCACGGCTCCTACCGCCGCCTCCTCGCCCTCCCCGGCGCCCGCGCCTTCACCGCCGGGAACCTCCTCGCCCGGCTGCCCATGGGCATGTTCAGCGTGAGCGCGGTGGTGATGATCGCCGGGACGCGCGGCTCGTACGCCCTCGCCGGCGCGGTCACCGCGACCGGCCTCGCGGCCACCGCGCTCCTCGCGCCCTGGATCGCCCGGCTGGTGGACCGGCACGGACAGGCCCGGGTGGCGGTCCCCGCGACCCTCTTCGCCGCGCTCGGCAGCCTGGCCCTGCTGCTCTGCGTCCACTACGGCGCCCCGGACTGGACCCTGTTCGCCGCGTACGCCGCGACCGCGACGACCCCCAACACCGGAGGGATGTCCCGCGCCCGCTGGAACCACCTCCTGAACGGCGACCCGGCCGCCCTGCACACCGCGAACGCCTTCGAACAGGCCGTCGACGAGCTGTGCTTCATGCTGGGCCCGGTGCTCGCCGCCTTCCTGTGCGGCACCTTCTTCCCGGAGGCGGGCACCCTGACCGGGGTGGTGCTGCTGGTCACGGGCATCCTGACGTTCGCCGCCCAGCGGGCGACGGAACCACCCCCGCACCCCCGCCCCGCACCCGGATCGCCTTTGCGCACCCCCGGCCTGCCACCGCTGCTGGGCGTCTGCCTCCTGCTCGGCGCGGTGTTCGGGGCGACGGAGGTGGCGACGATCGCGTTCGCCGACGAGCACGGCCACCGTACGGCGGCGGGGATCGTCCTCGCCCTCCAGGCGGCCGGCTCCTGCGCGGCCGGTCTCGCCTACGGGGCGATACGACCGTCCGGCCCCGCCGCCCGACGACACCCCTGGTGCGTCGCCACGATGGCCACCCTCCTCACCCTCCCCCTCCTCGCGGCAACCGTGCTCGACTCGCTCCCCCTACTGGCCGCGGCCCTGCTCGTCTCGGGTACGGCGACCGCCCCGACGATGGTCACCACCATGGCCCTGATCCAGGAACGCACCCCCGTGGCCCGCCTCAACGAGGGCATGACCCTCGCGGTGACGGGCCTGCTCGGCGGCATCGCCTGCGGCAGCGCGACAGCCGGCTGGCTCACGGACCACACGTCCCCGGCGACCGCGTACACGATCCCCCTCGGGGCGGCGACGACGGCCCTGCTCATCGCCCTCGCCGCAGGTCGGCGCGGGCGCCTCACTCGACGGACAGCATCGGAACCCAGTGCGCGGTGACCTCGTGCAGGCGCCGCCGATGATCGGCGATCCAGCCGTCCGGCGGGAGGAGCGGCACGTGCACGGTGACCATCGATCTCGACTCGTCCTCCACCACGACCTCCGGACAGTCGTGTTCGCCGCTGAGCCGGACCCAGATGGACGGCCCTCTGTCCCACTCCATCCAGGCGGCATCCTCACCGGCGTCCAGCCTGTGCAACGCGTCGCCCCAGCCTTTCAGCTTCGAGACCGAGAGCACCAAGGGGATTCGGCCCGCCACGAAAGGCGTGTCGACGACGATCTCGGCCTCGAGCCCCACCGCCCATCGGGGGTGCCGCCCCTGAACGGTGACAGTGACGCTGTTGCCCTCGTCGTCGGCGAGAACGATGAGGTCTCTGGGCACGGAGCCGGCCATGTGCGTCAGCGCCTTCGGGGGCGAAGGGGCTTGGCGCGTATGCCTGCCAGGAGGTAGGCGAGGGCGGTCGGTGTGGGGGTGAGGACGGTGTGGGGGGTGTCGGATTCGCGGAGGTGGAGGGTGGTGGGGGTGGCGGCGAGTTCGAGGCAGTTGTTGCCGTCGCCGCTGCCGGAGAAGGACGACTTCTGCCAGTTGTCGATAGTGGTCACAGTTCCTTCGCCAACCTGTGGATGAAGTCCCGCGATGGGTCGGGTTCGAGCGATACGGACTCCACCTTACGGAAAAGCGTTCGAAAGGCGCCGAGTTGTGCCTCGGAGTCGATGAAGCCCGCTCCTTGGGGGCCGTCACGCAGGGCCGTGTCCAGCTTCGGCACGACCCCACCCACGTACATCATCGCGTTCGTGGCGCCGGCGAACCTGTCCAGGTCGAAGGGGATGACCCGTACGGTGATGTGCCCCTCCGCCGCGAACTCGAGGATGCGGATGAGTTGAGCCCTCATGGCTGCGCGGTCGCAGGCTCGGATGCGCAGCGCGGCTTCGTGGATCACCGCTGTGTACGGAACGGGCGACGGCCCCCTGATGATCGCCTTGCGTGCCGTCCGATGCCGGACTCGCAACTCCAGGTCGGCATACGGCAGTTCGGGAACTCGGTACGAGAAGACGGCGCGAGCGTAGTCCTCGGTCTGGAACAGCCCCGGTACGTGCAGAAACTCGACGTCGAGCCGGTATGCGCCGTGGTGTTCCAACTCGGCGAGGTCCAGGAACGACGAGGGCAGCAGCCCTCGGTACTCCTCCCACCAGCCCCGAGTGCGATCGGTCGCCATGTCCACGAGTGCGCCGATCAACTCAGCGTCCGTGCAGGAGTAGTGGGCGGCCAGCTGTCGTACGCGCGCCTCACTGACTCCCGCCGTACCGAACTCGATCTGACTCATCTGCGCCGAGTCCGTGCCGAGCAACGCGGCAGCCTCGCGCCCCTTGAGTCCTGCCGCCTCGCGTAGTTTCCGCAGTTCAGCACCCAGGCGAGCCTGACGTGCAGTCACCTGCGTCCTGCGGGCCACGACGTCCTCCTTGAACTCGTTCGGGTAGCAGATTACGGCAGCGGCTTGCATGGTCCCAAAATATGGCCCTACCTTCAGTGATGAGACATTCACCCAGCGGAAGCGCACCGCTTCGTCCTGCCACGACGCCTGCGGCACTGCCACCGCACCCTGCCACTCAACCGCTCGGAGCTGACCCATGTCTGAGAACGACTCCTGGGAGTACTCCCTGTACATCCCCACCGACCCCAGATCGGTTACGGTTTCCCGCCGCACCCTCCGCCTGATCCTCACCCTCCACGGTCTCGCCCACCTCACCGAGACCGCCGAACTCCTGGCCTCCGAGCTGGTGTCCAACGCCGTACTCCACACCAAGGGTCCCGCCTGCCTCCGCATCCGCCACCGGGACGGCGTACTCCAGCTCGGCGCGTGGGACGCGGATCCCGAACCGCCGGAGCCCCCGGGTGACTTCACGGAATCGACCGACGCCGAGAGCGGGCGCGGGTTCGCCCTCGTACGGGCCTGCTCGGATCTGTGGGGATGGCAGCCGCTGTCCCGGCTGGGGCTGCGCGGCAAGCTGGTCTGGTGCGAACTTCCAGCGGCATAGCTCGTTGATCACGTCGGACAGAAAGGAGAGCCGATGGTCAGCTCGTCGCACGAGGCTCTGCACCGCATCTTCCAGAAAGACCCCGCGCTCCTCACCCGCGCCCTCCAGCAAGTGCTGCACGTCCCCTTCCCCGAGCCGCGTGACTTCGCCGGCATGAACGTCGACCTCACCGAGATCGAGCCCGTCGAGCGCCGCGTGGACACGCTGTTGCGGGCCGAGACCGATGACGGCGCCTATCTCCTCGTCGTCGAATCGCAGGGCAAGCCGGACGAGCGCAAACGCAGCAGCTGGCCCTACTACCTCAGCTACCTTCACGAGAAGTACCGCGGCGAGCCCGTCCTGATCGTCGTCACGCAGAGCAGGGCCACCGCCCGGTGGGCGGCCGAGCCCATCCACCTCGGCGTGCACGGCATGCCGTCGCTGACGGTCCGGCCGTTCGTGCTCGGCCCGGAGAACGTCCCGCTCATCGCGACCGAGCAGGAGGCCAGACAGGATCCATCCCTTGCGGTGCTCTCGGCCATGACACACGGCCGTGGGCGGCAGGCTCCGGCGATACTGGAATCGCTGGAAGCCGCCCTGCGGACCCTGGACCGCGAGACCGCCCTGGTGCTCGCGCAGTTCGTCGACTCGTGCCTGGGGGACGCCCAGGCCCGGCAGATGTGGAGGGACATGATGACGGCGATGCAGTACTTCTGGCGCCACCCGTGGGCCGAGGAAGGCCGGGAAGAAGGCCGAGAAGAGGGGCGGGAAGAAGGGCGGATCCAGGAGCGGGCGGAAATGGTCCTGAACATCCTGCGCTGGCGCGGCATCGACATCCCCGACGAGGTACGCGACCGCGTCGAGGCCTGCACCGACCTCGACCAGCTCACCACCTGGTCCCAGCGTGCCGTACACGCCACCACCGCCGACGACCTCTTCAACACCGCCCCCGCCGGCTAGAGCGACAGATGGACCCCGACCCGTACATATCCCAGAGCTTCACCAGGCATCCCAAGCGTTACGCCGTTGCCCTCCTCGTTCTCCCGCTGCTGCTCGTGTCCGGGTGCAAGGGCAGATATGCGGAGCAGTACGAGGAGGGCTACCGCTTCGGCCAAGGGGGACCTGCGAGGCATCTCGGGGATCCCACCTCTTTCGACAACACCGGTGCGGCAAGGGGCGAGTGCGTCGAGCACGCAGAGGCGCTGGATCTGGAAACATCCCAGAACTGGATGGCGGGCTGCGTCGACGGCGCGCTGGGCCGGCCGGCCGCCCCACCGACATCCCGTTAGCGGTCTACTTGCTCTTCCGGCGCTCGGGCGGATGAACCTTCCTGGCCCCGGGCGCGGGACGCGAGGCGGTCCGCGAGGGCGGTGACGAGGTCGCGCAGTTCGTCGGGGCGCTCGATGACGAATGGGCGGTCGAGCGAGGCGAGTACCCCAGGCAGCCAGTCGAGGCGCTCCACCCGCAGCTCGACGCGCAGCCAGCGCTCGGTGGCAGGGTCCCGGTCCGCCTCGGGCTCGTGTTCCTCCACACTCGCGACGCTCGCAGGAAAGTGGGCGCGGATCTGTTCGACCGTCCCCTGGATCCGCAAGGTCACCTCATGCCGGTACTCGGCCGTGGCGAACCCCGACAGCAAGCGCTCCGCAGGAGCGGGACCCTCGGGCGCTTCGAAGGAGCCGGGCAGGATTCGCGCGTCCGCGATGCGATCGAGCCGGAAGGTCCGGTCCTCGCCGCCGTGGGGGTCCTCGCCCGTGACGTACCACCGGCCCCCGTGGGCGACGATCCCGTACGCGTGCAGTGTGCGTTCGCTGCGCCGTCCGCCGCGGTCGGTGTAGCGGATCGAGACCGGTCGGCGGTGGCGTACCGCATCGGCGAGGGTGAGCAGGACCCCGGCGTCCGGGGTGTCCGACTCGGCGGGCCGATCCGTGAAGGCGAGGGAGTCCAGGAGGGCGTCGAGCCGACGGGCGATGTGCCGGGGCAGCACCCGCCGGATCTTCGCCGACGCCGTCTCGCTCGCCGTGAGCTGCGACGACGTCAGCCCCGCCCGGCGGCCGGCGACCAGGCCCAGCAGCACGGCCAGCGCCTCGTCGTCGCTGAGCATGAGCGGAGGCAGGCGGTACCCGGGGGCGAGCCGGTACCCGCCGTAGCGGCCGCGCACCGATTCCACGGGCACGTCCAGGTCGATCAGCTGGGCCACGTACCGCCGCACGGTGCGCCCTTCGACGCCGAGCCGGTCGGCGAGTTCGGCCACGGTCCGGGTGCCGCCCGACTGGAGCAGTTCCAGGAGTGTCAGCACGCGGCCGGTGGGGCGAGGCATGTGCACAACCTAGCGCGCATACAGGACCGATTCCGTCCCCTATTTCTCCTAGCCTGCGACACGCACGCCTCCAGCACAACCAAGGAGAACCACATGGACTTCGTCTCTATCCGCATCATCACCGGCGACGTCGCCCGCCTCGTCGCGTTCTACGAGCGGGCCACCGGGGCGCGGGCCACGTGGGCCACCGAGGACTTCGCCGAGCTCAGGACGCCGGGTGCCACCCTCGCGATCGCCGGCACCCGTACCGTCCCGCTGTTCGCCCCGGGTTCCGCACGCCCCGCGGACAACCACAGCGTGATCACCGAGTTCCTCGTCGACGACGTGGACCGTGTGCACCGGAACCTGACCGGGTTCGTCACCGACTTCGTCACCGAGCCCACCACCATGCCCTGGGGCAACCGGTCGCTGCTGTTCCGCGACCCCGACGGCAACCTCGTCAACTTCTTCACCCCCGTCACCCCTGCGGCCATCGAGAAGTTCGCACGCTGACCCGCGAACCGACTCACCCCCCGTCGGTCAATTCCCGCCCGCCCCATTGACGCGCGTCACAGCCGCCCCCTACCTTCCCCCGTCGAAGCGCTTCGACGTCACGCATCGAAACGGTTCGACGACCTCGTCGAACGCCGCGTGACGGCTGTTCCTGCCCGAGAGAACCATCCCGAACTCCCCCGGAGGCAGAGGATGTTGACGGCGAGAAGGCGTGCGGCGGCGAGTGCGGCGGCGGCCCTGGCGGGTGCCCTGCTGCTGGCCTCCTGCGGCGGCACGAACGACAGCGGCAGTTCCGATCCCCAGACCCTGCGACTGTGGCACTACGAGGGCCCGACCAGCGCGATGGGCGTCGCCTGGGCGGAGGCGATCAAGGAGTTCGAGGCCCAGCACCCGGGCGTGAAGGTGAAGTTCGAGGAGAAGAGCTTCGAGCAGATCCAGAAGACCGCCCCCATGGTCCTCAACTCCTCCGACGCACCCGATCTGATGGAGTACAACAAGGGCAACGCGACGGCCGGCCTGCTGTCGAAGCAGGGGCTGCTCACCGATCTGTCCGCCGAGGCGAAGAAGCGCGGCTGGGACAAGCTGCTGAGCCCGGGCGTGCGCACCACCAGCCAGTACGACGACAACGGTGTCATGGGCTCCGGCAAGTGGTTCGGCGTGCCGGACTACGCCGAGTACACGATGGTCTACTTCAACAAGGATCTGTTCGCGAAGTACGACCTACCCGAGCCGAAGACGTTCGACGACCTGGTCACCGCGATGGACACCTTCGTCGAGCACGGCGTCACCCCGCTCGCCGACTCCGGCGCCGAGTACCTCGCCCAGCAGTACCTCTACCAGCTCGCCCTGTCCAAGGCCGACCGCTCCTGGGTCGACTCCTACGAGCTGTACCGGGGGAAGACCGACTTCCATGACCCGGCGTGGACCTACGCGGCCGAGACCTTCGCGGACTGGGTGAAGAAGGGCTATCTCGGCAGGACGGCGAGCGGCGCCAAGGCCGAGGAGGCCGGGGTCTCCTTCATCCGGGGCAAGGCTCCGATCCTGTTCTCCGGCAGCTGGTGGTACGGCCGTTTCCAGGCGGAGGCGACGGCGTTCGACTGGGGCACCACCCTGTGGCCCGGCTCGGACCTCACCCTGGGCTCCGGCGGCAACCTCTGGGTCGTCCCCAAGAACGCCGGCAACAAGGAACTCGCCTACGACTTCATCGACATCACCCTGTCGAAGAAGATCCAGAACCTGCTCGGCAACAAGGGCGGGGTCCCGGTCGCGGCGGACCCGGCCGCGATCACCGACCCGAAGGCCAAGGAACTCATCGCCCAGTTCAACACCCTCTCCGACCGCGACGGGCTCGCCTTCTACCCCGACTGGCCGGTCCCCGGCTTCTACGACGTCCTGGTCTCCGAGACCCAGAAGCTGCTCACCGGCAGCACGAAACCGGACGCCTACCTGGACGCGTTGCAGAAGGCGTACGACAAGGGCGTGCCGCAGCGATGAGGGCGCGCGGCGCTCACGGTTCCTACGCCCTGTTCCTGCTCCCCGGTGCGCTGGCCTTCCTCGCCGTCGTGATCGTCCCGTTCCTGGTGAACACGGGCGTGAGCTTCACCGACTGGCAGGGCGTGGGCAGTCCGTCGTGGTCCGGGCTCGCCAACTACCGGGAGCTGCTGGACGACGCGGAGTTCTGGGCGAGTTTCCGGCACAGCCTCTTCATGGTCGTGGCGATGGCCGCGATCCCCACGGCCCTCGGGCTGGTGCTCGCGGCCGCCCTGTTCGACCACGTCGGCAAGCACTTCGGCTCCCGGATCACCGCCGTCCTGCGCGCCTGCTTCTACCTCCCGCAGGTGCTGCCGATCGCGGTCGCGGGGATCGTGTGGAGCTGGATCCTCGCCCCCGACGACGGCGCCCTCAACACGTTCCTGAACGCCGTCGGGCTGGGCGGCCGGCAGCGGGACTGGCTCGGCGACCCCGACTTCGCGCTGTACAGCGTGATGGGCGTGATGGTGTGGGTGCAGATCGGCTTTCCGCTGGTGATCTTCATGGCCGGTCTGCAACGCGTCGACCCCCAGCTCCACGAGGCGGCCGAGTTGGACGGCGCCGGCTGGTGGAACCGCTTCCGGCACGTGACGCTGCCGCAGCTCCGCCCGGAGATCTCCGTCGTGCTGACCTGGTGCACGATCGCCGCGCTGAAGGTGTTCGGCGCGGTGTACGTCCTGACGAAGGGCGGACCGGGCGGCGCGACGGACGTCCCGTCCTACTTCTCCTTCACCACCTTCTTCGAGAAGACCCAGGTCGGCTACGGCGCCGCGATCTCCACGGTCCTGACCGTGATCATCCTGGCCCTCGCCCTGATCGGCCTGGGACTGCAGACCCGCGCGGAGGACGCCGAGGAAGGGACACGCCCATGAGGGCCGTCCGCCGTTACCCGGTCCTGGTGGCCCTCTGCCTCGCCGCCCTCTTCATGATCGTCCCCTTCCTGATCGTCGTGGTGAACGCGGTCAAGTCCCCGGCGGAGTACGCGCGCAACGGCCCGCTGAGCCTGCCGGACGGCCTGTACCTGGACGGTCTGGAGGACTTCTGGGAGCGGGTCGACTACAGCCGGAAGCTGGTCAACTCGGTCCTCATCAGCGGCTCGGTGGCGGTGCTGGCGGTGGCCCTGTCGATCCTGAACGCGTACGCGATCGGCATCGGCAGGATCAGGGGCCGCACCTGGGTCCTGGCCTTCTTCGTCCTCGCCACCATGCTCCCGCAGGAGGCACTGGTCTACCCGGTCTACTACCTGAGCAAGCAGGTGGGCCTCTACGACACCCGGCTGAGCGTGATCATCGTCTTCACGGTGCTCCAGGCCGCCTTCGGCACCTATTTGCTCTCCTCCGTGCTGAGCCGGTTCCCCCGGGAGATCGTCGAGGCGGCCCGCATCGACGGGGCGAACAAGTGGCAGGTGCTGTGGCGGATCGTCGTCCCCGTCAGCCGTCCCACCCTCGGGGTCCTCCTCGTCCTCTTCTTCGTCTGGACCTGGAACGAGTTCCTCCTCCCGCTGGTCATGCTGATCTCCAACGACAACCAGACGGTGTCGGTGGCCCTCGGCGTCCTCCAGGGCCAGCGGCTGATGGACGCCACCATGACCAACGCCGCCGCCCTGCTCGGCGTCCTGCCCGCGCTCGTCTTCTTCCTCGTCTTCCAGCGCACGCTCACCCGCGGCATCGCGGTGGGCGCCGTGAAGTAAGGAGACCCCCCACCATGAAGTTCTCCGACGGTTACTGGCTGCTGCGCGAGGGCGTCACCGCCGCGTACCCGGCCGAGGTCCTCGACGTCACCGAGCCCGACGGCCCCGACACCGGCGCCGGCGCCGGCGCCCTGGAGATCCACGCGCCGACCCGGCCCATCCGCAGCCGCGGCGACCTGATGACGGGACCGGTCATGACGCTCACCGTCCGCACCCCGATGCCGGACGTCATCGGCCTGACCCTGCGCCACTTCACGGGCGAGCGGCCGCGCGAGCCGGTCTTCGAGCTCACCGGCTCCGCCGCCACCCCGCTGCTCTCCCACGACGACGACCACACGACCCTCACCTCCGGGGCGCTGTCGGTCCGGGTGGCCCGCTCCGGCCCCTGGCGGGTGGAGTTCCTCGCCCACGGCCGCCCCCTCACCGCCAGCGGCCCCAAGGGCATGGCCATCCTGCGGGACGCGGCCACCGGCGGCCACTACCTGCGCGAACAGCTCGACCTCGGGGTCGGCACCTCCGTCTACGGCCTCGGCGAACGCTTCGGCCCGCTCGTCCGGAACGGCCAGGTCGTCGACATCTGGAACGCCGACGGCGGCACGGCCACCGAACAGGCGTACAAGAACGTGCCGTTCTACCTCACCGACGCCGGCTACGGCGTCTTCGTCGACCACCCCGGCAGGGTGAGCTTCGAGGTCGGCTCGGAGGCCGTCTCCCGGGTGCAGTTCAGCGCGGAGACCCAGGAACTGACGTACTACGTCATCCACGGCCCGACCCCGAAGGACATCCTCCGCCGGTACACCGCCCTCACCGGCCGCCCCGCGCTCCCGCCCGCCTGGTCGTTCGGCCTGTGGCTGTCGACCTCCTTCACCACCTCCTACGACGAGGAGACGGTCACCTCCTTCATCGAGGGCATGCGGGAGCGCGAACTTCCCCTGTCCGTCTTCCACTTCGACTGCTTCTGGATGCGGGAGTTCCACTGGTGCGACTTCCGCTGGGACCCCCGGGTCTTCCCCGACCCGGAGGGCATGCTGACCCGGCTGAAGGCCAAGGGCCTGCACATCTGCGTGTGGATCAACCCGTACATCGCCCAGCGTTCCCCGCTGTTCGCCGAGGGCAGGGCGCTCGGCCATCTGCTGCGCCGCCCCGACGGCAGCGTCTGGCAGTGGGACATGTGGCAGCCCGGCATGGCGCTGGTCGACTTCACCAGCCCCGCCGCCCGCGAGTGGTACGCCTCCCACCTGGAGGCGCTGCTCGCACAGGGCGTCGACTGCTTCAAGACCGACTTCGGCGAACGGGTGCCGCTGGACGTGGAGTGGTCCGACGGCTCCGACCCGGAGCGGATGCACAACTACTACACCTACCTCTACAACCGCACCGTCTTCGACGTCCTGCGCAAGCACCGGGGCGAGGGCGAGGCGGTCGTCTTCGCCCGCTCGGCGACCGCCGGCAGCCAGAAGTTCCCCGTCCACTGGGGCGGCGACTGCGAGGCGACGTACGCCTCGATGGCCGAGTCGCTGCGCGGCGGGCTGTCGCTCGGCCTGTCCGGGTTCGGCTTCTGGAGCCATGACATCGGCGGCTTCGAAGGCACCCCGACGCCCGCGCTGTTCAAGCGCTGGCTGGCCTTCGGGCTGCTGTCCTCGCACAGCCGGCTGCACGGCAGCTCCTCGTACCGCGTCCCCTGGCTCTTCGACGAGGAGTCCGTGGACGTCCTGCGCCACTTCACCCGCCTCAAACTGCGGCTCATGCCCTACCTGTACGACGTCGCCCGCGTCGCCCACGAGGAAGGGCTGCCGGTGATGCGGGCGATGGTGCTGGAGTTCCCCGACGACCCCGGGTGCGCGCAGGTCGAGCGGCAGTACATGCTCGGCCCGGATCTGCTGGTCGCCCCCGTCTTCAGCGACGAGGGGGACGTCACCTACTACGTCCCCGAGGGCACCTGGACCGACTTCCTCACCGGGCGCACCGTGACCGGACCGCGCTGGGTGCGCGAACGGCACGGGTTCCGCAGTCTGCCGCTGCTGGTGCGGCCGGGCGCGGTGCTCCCGGTGGGCGCGCACGCCGACCGGCCCGACTATCCGCACGCCGACGGGGTGACGCTGCGGACGTACGGCCTGGAGCGGGGGGCGGAGGTGACGGTGCGGGTCGGCGACACGGTCTTCACCGTCGTACGCGAAGGGGACACCCTGCGGGCCTCCGCGGGCGACTCCCCCGCGCCCTGGGCGCTCGCGGCCGGCGACCGGGTGGCCCGGGCCGAGGCGGGCACCGGCTTCCTCACGCTGGAGCTGCGCTGATGGTGAAGATCACGGACGTGGCGCGGCGGGCCGGGGTCTCCGCCAGCACGGTGTCGTACGCGCTCAGCGGCAAACGCCCGATCTCGACGGAGACCCGGCAGCGCGTCGAGGCGGCCGCCCGCGAGCTGGGCTACCGCCCGCACGCGGGCGCCCGGGCCCTCGCCGGACGGCGCTCCAACGTCCTGGCCCTGGTCGCCCCGCTGCGGGCCGGCATCCATGTCCCGGTGGTCATGCAGTTCGTGGCGTCGGTGGTGACGGCGGCCCGGCGGCACGACCACGACGTCCTGCTCCTCACCCAGGAGGAGGGCGAGGACGGTCTGCGCCGGGTCGCGGACACCGCCCTGGTCGACGCGCTGATCCTGATGGACGTCCAGCTCCACGACCCCCGGCTGCCGCTGCTGCGCAGCCTGGACCGGCCGTCCGTGATGATCGGCTTCCCGCGCGACTCCGCCGGGCTGACCTGCGTCGACCTCGACTTCCGGAGCGCGGGCGAGCGGTGCGTGGAGCATCTTGCCCAGCTGGGGCACCGGGTGGTGGCGCTGGTCGGCTCGCCCCCGGAGGTCTACGTCCGGGGCACGGCCTTCGCCCAGCGTGTGGTCCAGGGCTTCACCGCGGCCGCCGACCGCGGCGGGCTCGCCTCGGCCGTCCACCCCTGCGAGGCGACCCCGGCGGCGGCCCGGCGGGTCGCGGAACGCCTCCTGCGCGACCAGCCGGCCCTCACGGGCGTGGTCGTCCACAACGAGGCGGTCCTCGAACCCCTGGTCACCGCCTTCGAGCAGCTCGGTCTCCGGGTCCCCGGAGACCTCTCGGTGACGGCGATCTGCCCCGACGAACTCGCCGACCGCCTCCACCTCACGTCCGTGGCCCTCCCGTCGGAGGAGCTGGGCGAACGCGCGGTGGACCTGCTGATGGAGAAACTGACGGGCGCCCCGGTCCCGGAGGCCACCCTCCTCCAGCCGACGCTGACGCGGCGGGCGAGTACGGCGGCGCGGACGACCGCGTGACCGTATGACCGCGTGACCCCCACGGAAAAGGGGCCCGCACTCGGGTGAGTGCGGGCCCCTCTTCCGTGCGGTCACGCGGTCAGGGCGTCTCCACCAGGAACCGGACGCGGTCCACGACGAACTCGCCGTAGTGGAGGGCCGTCCCGATGCTCTCCATCGCCCGGTACTGCTCCGGGGTCAGGGTCGCGCCGGGCGCGTGCTCGACGGCGTTCAGCAGCACGCGGAGCGCCAGATCCGGGGTGCAGTCGCGGGCGCACTCGACGAGCGCCTCCCGCACCTCGGCCGGGAGGAACCGCGCCCGCTCGATCTCGGCGACGACCGCGTCCCGCCGGGACAGGCCGTCCTCCGTGTCCGCACCGGTGAGGGGACGCACGTCGGCCCGCGCGGACAGCACGGCGTCGCACAGGCCGACGACCGTCCGGGTCCACTCGGCTCCCGTGATCCCCACGAATCCCGGCATGTACTGGGCTCCGGCGGTCCACAGCACCTCGAGTGTCTCCGAGGGCAGCCGGTCGGCGAGCGCGAGGGCGTCCCGGCGTACCGCGAGGACCTCCTCGTCGCTCTCCTCCGCCAGGTGTTTCGCCACGACGTCGGTGGCCGTCGGCCCGTCGTGGATCCAGTCCTGGTGGAAGAACCCCATCACCCATGGGACTCCGAATCCGAAATCGGTGAAGCGCGGCACCGTGTGTCTCTCCTTGCCTCGGGCTTACTTCGGGTAGCAGGTCTGCACGTAGTAGCCCCGGGGGTGCTTCGGGATCCCCGGACCCTTCGGTGCCCTGACCAGCTTGATGTAGTAGCCGTTGCCGGCGGCCGTGGGGGCCCGGCCCGCCGCGGTCCCGTTGGCGTAGTACACCGTGCCGAGGGAATCGCTCTTCGGTCCGAAGAAGCCCGACCAGTCCAGATCGACCTTCTTGCCCCGCAGCCAGTTGCTGATCATGCTCGCCTTGTCGGCCAGGGCGGCGTCGACGACCTTCTGGGCCGTGTCCTGGTCCACCCACACGCTGTTCGGGGTGTCCTTGCCGTACTTGGCCGTCTTCTGGGCGGCCAGGGCCTCGGCCGCCGCCCTGTTGGGCGTCACGTGCTCCGTGATCGTGTGCGCCAGGCCGGGGAACTTGGCGCCGTCGAACACGATGTCGTTGCAGTTGTGGACCAGCACCGGAGTGCTGCCCGCCACCGCGTAGAACGTGTGCAGGCCCGACACCGTCAGGTCGTAGACCGTCCGGGGTGCCCGGTCGTCCCGGTCCCTCACCGCCGCCACCGTACGGAGGGTGCCGTCGGAGGTGCGCACGCTGTCGCCTGCGCGCAGGTCGGACGCGAAGGTCCAGTCCCGGCCGGTGACGTAGAAGCGGTGGCCCGGCGTGCTCGTCAGACGCCCGCCGTCCGCCAGGGTGATGTCCAGCAGGTCCTCGGTCGGGTGCGAGAACGTGCGGGTGACCGGCTCGGCCTGGGTACGGCCGGTGAGCGGGTCCGTGGCCAGCAGGAGGTCGCCGAGCCGGACGTCACTGATCGCCTTGCGGCTGCCGTCGGCCAGGACCACCTCGGTGGCGCCGGGGAAGCTGTTGATCTTGCACGCCGTGCGCGCGTCCTCGTACGCCTTCACACTGCGCTCGATCTGGGCCAGTGTCTCCGGGTCCAGGTTGTCCAGCGTCTTCAGCGCCTTGAACGCGTCGGTGACCCCGATCCCGGTCTTCATGGCGGCGTCCAGGGCGCGCAGCCCCTCGGCGACCTTCGTGAAGGCCTTGCCCGGGATGAAGTTGGACGCGAACCAGGCGCAGCCCGCGGCGTCACCGTGGTAGCAGCGGACGGCGTCGCCGAGCACGACCTCGTAGAGGACCGCGCCGAGCGTGTCCCCGAAGAGGGCCTGCCAGCCCAGGCGCGTGATGTCACCTGCGGAGAAGTGGTGCGTCCACTCCTGCTTCTGGTTCTTGAGGACCACCGTCTTGAGGAAGAGCGTGTCCTCCGCCGGGCAGCCCGACTCGGTGGCCGGGACGTCCGGGTTGGTGCAGAGGTAGTAGCTGACCGTGAGGTCGAGGTGCAGTTCGTACGTCACCGTGCAGCCCTGGAGCGTGTAGTCGCACTTGTTGAGCTGCTTGGCCGGGGCCGCGTCGGTCATCTTCTCGATGACGTAGAAGACCCCGTTGGCACCGGTGCCGGCGCCCGCCTGGACCTGCCCGTTGGCCTCCTTGCGTTCGGCCGAGTCCGCCGCCTGCTGGGCCGACTCCGCGTACTTCTGGGCGTCCTTGGCGGCCTGCTCGGCCAGGGTGGCCTCGGCGTCGGCGCGGTCGGCCGCCGCGCGGGCGTCCTTGGCGGCCTGCTCGGCCTGGGAGGCGGCCGTGCGGGCGGCCTCCGCGTCCAGCGCGGCCTGGTCGGCCGAGGCACGCGCGTCGGTCGCATAGCCCTCGGCGCGTCCCGCGGCCTTGTCGGCCGCCGCTGCGTCGGCGCCGGCCTGCTGGTCGTACTCGATGGTGCGGGCCAGCGAGGACTGCGCGTCGGCGGCGTACTGGGCGGCCTCGGCCGCGTAACCCAGGGCCTCCTTCGCCGACTTGCGGGCCGTCGCGGCGAACCCGGCGGCCTCCGCGGCCAGCGTGTACGCCGCCTTCGCGTCGCCCGTCGCCGCCGCGGCGAGGCTCGCCGCCTGGTCGGCGTTCTTCTGCGCGTTGGCGGCATGCGCCTCCGCGACGGCCTTCTGCTGCTCGGCGATCGTCTTCGACGACTGGCCCGTCAGGACCACCAGCCCCGCGGTCGCGTCGGTGTCGACATACGGCGAACCGAGCTGGACGGCGTCGTTGGCCGGCACGGCGACCTGCTGCGCCGAGGCACCCGCGTCCGCCGCGGCCTGCGCGGTGGTGTACGCGTGACCGGCCGCGTCGGCCGCTCCGGCGACCGCCTTGACGGACTCCGCCTTCGCCGCGTCCGCCTGGGCCTTCGCGTCGGCCGCGTGCTGGTCCGCCTCGTCGGCCAGCTTCACAGCCGTACGGGCGGCGGAGGCGGCGGCCTCGGAGGCCTTGATGGCGTCGGCGGCGGCACTGGTCGCCGTACGGACGGCCGCGTCCGCCTTCAGCTTGGCGGCCTGGGCCGCGTCCGCGTCCGAGCGGGCCCGCTTGGCAGCGGCCTCCGCGCGGGTGGCGGCGGCGTCCGCGTCCGCGGCCGCCTGGGTCGCGGCGTTCGCCTCCGCACGGGCCGAGGTCGCCGCGGACTCCGCGTCGTCGGCCGCCGAGTCGGCGGCGTCGGCCGCGGCCCGCGAGTCCTTGGCGTCGGCGTCCGAGTCATGGGCCTCGGCGTAGGCGTCCTTCGCGTCGGCCTTGGCCCGGGCCGCGTTCGCCTTGGACTCCGCGTCCCAGGCGTCGTCGCGCTTGCCCTTGGCCCGGTCCCGGGCGGCCTCGGCGTCCTGCCGCTTGGCCCGCGCGGTGGACTCGGAGGTCTCCGCCCGGCCCTTGGCCTCGGTCGCGGTCGCCGCGTAGCCCTCGGCGTTCTTCTTGTGCTGGGCGGCCTCGGCCTGCTTGGCGGCGGCGGTCTCCTTCTCCGCCTTCGCCGTGGCCTCCTCGGCCTCCGCCGCGAGCCGCTTGGCGTGCGCGTCGGCCGCCGCGGCCTTCGCGTCCGCCTCGGCCTTCTGCGTCTCGGCCAGCTTCGCCTTCGCCAGGTCCCGGGCGGCCTTGGCGGCCTGCGCCTGGACGGCGGCAGCGTCGGCGGCGGCCTTCGCCTGGGCACGGGCCTCGTTCGCGGCGGCCGTACGGAACGCCGCCTTCGACTGCGCGGCCTGCGTCAGGGCGCGGGCCGCGATGGTCTCGCTGTCGCCGACGGCGGCCTTGGTCGCGGAGTACGCCGTGTCACCGGCCTTGGCCAGCGCCTCCAGGGCAGCCGCCGAGGCCTTGGTGACCTGGGCCTTCTGCTGGGCGACGAGCAGGCCCCGGCCGCGCGGGGCGCCCGCCTTGTCGGCGATGGCGTAGGCGGCCTGGGTCGCCGTGTCGGTGTCGGTGGCCGCCTTCTTCGCAGCGGCGGCCTGCGCCTTCAGCAGGTCGAGCTGCTTCTTCGCCGCGGCCTGGGCGTCGGTGACGCCCTTCTTCGCCTTGTCGAACTGCGCCTTGGCCGGGTAGTCGAGGTCGTCGGTGCCGTTGTGCCCGGAGGGGACGACGTCGAACTGCTGCGGGGCCTTGCCCGTGCAGTCCCACATCCGCC
Organism: Streptomyces sp. NPDC005811; assembly: GCF_040630405.1. Taxonomy (NCBI): domain Bacteria; kingdom Bacillati; phylum Actinomycetota; class Actinomycetes; order Kitasatosporales; family Streptomycetaceae; genus Streptomyces; species Streptomyces sp. NPDC005811. The sequence goes on along the minus strand of NZ_JBEXXK010000006.1, from coordinate 65,956 downwards.
CGTCACGGCTGTTGGTGTAGTCGGCGAGGTCGAGGCAGTTGGCGGTACCCGGGTTGTAGAGGCGGGTGGTGCCGTGGGTGCCGTACTCCCACTGCTGCGAGGCACCCGTGCCACAGGTGGAGATCTGCACGGCGGTCCCGTTCGCGCTCGCGCCGCCCTTGACGGTCAGGCACTTGCCCGAGTTCGGGTTGACCAGCTGGTCGCCGGAGATCTGCCACTTCTGCCCGGCGCCGCCGTTGCAGGTGTAGAGCTGTACGGCCGTGCCGTTGTCCTTCTTGGCGCCCGCGACCTCCAGGCACTTGTCGGTGGCGCCGTGGGCGTGGATCACGAACGGGCTGTCGCCGATCCAGCCGGGGCCGCCGGCCGACCACCAGTCCTGCCAGCGGGCGAGATGGTCGGCGATCCAGGACTGGCCCAGCATCTCGCCGAGCGCGGAGGCGCCGTCGGCGAGGGCCTTGGTGGCGTCCCGGCTCGCGTTCAGGATCTGGTTGCGCTGGGTCGCCTGGGCGGCGATCTCCTGCTGCCACTCGGCGGAGGCGTCCGCGACCTCCTTGCCGAGGACCTTGTTCGGGTCGGCGGGGCTGTGCCAGTCGCACGAGGCGAACCGGGACTTCAGGTCCTCGACGGCGATGCGGTGCTCGACGCTGCCCGGCTCGGGCGCGGTGCGCGGGAAGCCGCCGGAGGAGAGGAAGATGCGGGCGTCGTCGGCCCACTGCTTGTGCATGAAGACGCGGTCTTCCCAGGCCCGCTGCTCGGCCAGGGCCCGGTTCCACTCGGCCTGCGGGAGGTGCGGGTCGGGGTCCTTGCCGTAGAGCGGGGTGCCGAGGTCGGTGACCGCCTTCGCGGTCGCGTCGTCGGCCTTCGGGGTCGGGTCCTCGTAGTAGTCGCCCTCGCTCTTCCACCACTGGGCGCCGAGCCACGGCGTGATGCCGACCTGCGCGAAGTAGTCCTTGCCGCGCCCGGCGAGGCCCGGCGGGTCGGCGAAGTCCGCGACGCTCTGGAAGCCGCCCGGGTAGGAGAGCCCGGACAGGGGCTTCTTCCACTCACCCAGCCGCCCGTACAGGTCGATCTTGTCGATGTCGTCGCGGTCCTTCTGGAACGCGGTGCTCAGCGGGGTGGTGTTCCAGTACTCCCGGTTCGCCGCCGTGTGCAGCGAGTCCGGTGGCTGGTTCAGTCCGTTCTGGGCGACGCCGTACATGGCCGGTCCGCCCATCCGCAGGACCTCGGTCATGAGGCACTGGTCCTGGCGGAGCTGTTCGGCCGCCTTCGCGTCGAAGCCGTCGTAGCTGTCGGCCACGGGCGCCATGTCGTCGGCGGCGTACCGGCCGAGCAGCGACGGCTGGACGGCGAGACCGCCCAGTACGGCGGCCGCGACGGTGGCCGTCAGCAGTGTGGTGAGTGGCCCGGACCGTGGTGATCCGGGCCTGATGAACCCTCGTACGGGGCGCAAGAGGCATCCCTTCATCGCATGGAGGCGACCGGGGGCACCCGTGGATCAGGGCATGCGTGAAGAGTCGGCTCGCGGCACGACGAAACGGTCTGTCTCTCCCCGTGGCGACGGACATCCCCCCGGTCGCCTGTGGTCGCGCACGATGACGGAGTGGTCGGCTCCGTCGGGCGCGGCGAACACCATAGGCAGAGGTGACGGGTTCAGGACAAGAGTTTTCTGAGAGAATTGTGAGAAACGTGATGCTGCTGTGGCGTCGTCGGCCTGTGCTCCCGGGCTGGCCCCGTGGGCCCGGGCAGCACGAAGGCCCCGCCGCGATGCGACAGGGCCTTCGTCCACATGGGATGAGTGGAGATGGCGGGAATCGAACCCGCGTCCAACGGTGCGGAACCAGGGCTTCTCCGTGTGCAGTTCGCTGCGCTTTTCTCGGCCCCGGCGATCACGCGAACAAGTCGCCGACGGGCCCAGTCACTGTTTGATTTCCCTCTTCACCCCGTGACCGGGATCAAGGTTTAGTCCCCTAGCTGATGCCAGGAACCGGGTCGGGAACGAGCCCGGGCTGACACTCCCATGAAGGAGCTAAACGATCACTACCTGATCAGGCAGCGAGAGCGTAGAGCTCGGGAGAATCGCTCTTGGAATTGGCGATTATTTTTTTCGGCCTGTGGTTTACGAGATCATGGCCGCTTTCTCGACACGCTTCACCTGCTTCGACAGCCGCTGTCGAAACCGATCATCCCCATGTTGTTTTTTCAAACCCCTCCGGAGAGGGCCCTCCGGAGAGGGAGCCGCACCCTCTGTGGGGTGCGATGCCATCGTACGTGACCAACGCACGCGGATGCCACTGTATTCCGGGGGGCTAGACGCCCCGCTGCCGCCGCTTCGCCGCCGCGATCGCCCGGTCCGTCTCCCGGCGGTCCTGCTGCTCGCGCAGGGTCTGCCGCTTGTCGTACTCCTTCTTGCCGCGCGCCAGCGCGATCTCCGCCTTCGCCCGGCCGTCCTTGAAGTACAGGGCGAGCGGCACGATGGTGTGCCCCGTCTCCTCGGACGTCACGGCCAGCTTGTCGATCTCCTCGCGGTGCAGCAGCAGCTTGCGCTTGCGGCGCGCGGAGTGGTTGGTCCAGCTGCCCTGGCTGTACTCGGGGATGTGGGCGTTGTACAGCCACGCCTCACCGCCGTCGATCTGGACGAAGCCGTCGGCCAGCGAGGTCCGCCCCTGGCGCAGCGACTTCACCTCGGTGCCGGTGAGGACGATCCCGGCCTCGTAGGTGTCGATGATCGCGTAGTCGTGGCGGGCCTTCTTGTTCTGGGCGACGATCTTGCGCTTGCCGCCCCTCTCGCCGTCCTTGGCCTTGGCGGCCGCCCCGCCCTGCTTGGGCTGGGACTCCTTCGGTACGTACATTCCCTTGCTCATAGTCCCGCCATTTTCGCACCTGGAGGGGGCCGGAGGGAAAGCCGATTACGCGCGGGCCGCGGACACGTTCAGGAAGGGTCGCCGAGGCCGCCGAGCACCGTCTCGGCCCGTTCCAGGGCCCCGTCGGTGGCGTCCAGGTCGGGGGTGATGCCGGTGCCGTCGACCGCGCGGCCGGACGGGGTGCGGTAGTGGCCCACGGTCAGCTCGGCGACCGAGCCGTCGGGCAGCTCGCTCGGCATCTGCACCGAGCCCTTGCCGAAGGTGCGCGAGCCCACGACGACCGCGCGGCCGCGGTCCTGGAGGGCGCCGGTGAGCAGTTCGGCCGCGCTCATGGTGCCGCCGTCGACGAGGGCGACGAGGGGGCGGTCGGTGTCACCGCCGAGGTCGGCGTGCAGGGCGCGCTGGTCGCCGTCCACGTCGTAGGTGGCGACGAGGCCGCCGTCGAGGAAGACGGAGGCGGTGGCGGTGGCCTCGGCGACCAGTCCGCCGGAGTTGCCGCGCAGGTCCAGGACGATGCCGGCGCCGGCCGGGGCCGCCCGGACGGCGGAGCGTACGGCGTCACCGACGCCCTTGGTGAACGCGGAGATCTTGATGACGACGGCGCCGCCGGAGACACGGCGGACGGTGACGGAGTCCGTGGACAGCAGGGCCCGGCGCAGTGTCTCGCGCCACGCGCGCGTACCGCGCTGAAGGCCCAGGGTGACGGTCGTGCCGGCGGCCGCGTCCGTGGCGTCACCGCGCAGTAAGGAGACCACCTCGGTGACCGGGCGGCCGTCGACCCCGTGGCCGTCGACGCTGCGCAGCCGGTCCCCGGCGCGGATCCCGGCGCCGGCCGCGGGCGACCCGGGCCGTACCCCGGTGACCTCGATCCGCCCCTGCGCGTCGCGCCGCGCCCACAGGCCGACGCCGGTGTAGCGGCCGTCGAGGGACTCCTCGAACTCCTCGTACTCGCCCGCGGAGTAGACGGCGGCCCAGCGGTCCCCGCTGCGGCTGACCGCGCGCTCCGCCGCCTCCATGGGGGACTTGCCGACCGCGGCGGCCTCCTCGGCCGCGCGGGTCACGTCCCGCGTGTGCCCGGCGGGCGCCTCACGCGTCCCGTCCGGGGCGGTCCGGCCCCCGTCGCCCGGCAGCGACCCGGTCGCGGCACCGGCGACGAGCACGCTCGCGAACACCAATGTCAGGGCGGCCCCGCGGCCGAAACGGCGGGGCTGACAGAACAGGTCGCGGCCTGACATGGCGGTGAGTCTAGGGGAACGCGAAGAGCCGTACGGTCGCTTGACCGTACGGCTCGCGGGGCGTGCGTCACACCTTCAGGTACTTGCGCAACGCGAAGAACGCCGCCAACGCCGGCATCAGCAGGCTGGTGGCGAGGATCAGCGGAAGCTTCGTCAGGACCGCGTCCCAGCCGATGAAGTTGATCAGGTTCAGCTTCTCGGACAGGGCGAGGCCGTGGTCGATGATGAAGTACCGGGCGATCACCAGGAAGCCGCAGGCGACCGTGCCGCCGATCAGTCCGGCGACCGCGGCCTCGGCGATGAACGGGGCCTGGATGTAGAAGCCGGAGGCGCCGACCAGGCGCATGATCCCGGTCTCCCGCCGGCGGCTGAACGCCGAGACCCGCACCGTGTTGACGATCAGCATCAGCGCGACCACCAGCATCAGCGCCATCACCGCGCGCGCGGCCCAGTTCATGCCGTTGAGGAGCCCGAAGAGGTTGTCCAGGATGCCCTTCTGGTCCTGCACCGACTGCACGCCGTCCCGGCCGTCGAAGGCGGTCGCGATGACCTGGTACTTCTCCGGGTCCTTCAGCTTGATCCGGTACGACTCCTGCATCTGGTCCGGGGTGAGGGAGGCGGCCAGCGGGGAGTCGCCGAACTGCTCCTTGTAGTGCTTGTACGCGTCGTCCTGCGACTCGTACGTCACGTTCTCCACCACCGACATCTTGCCGAGGTCGGTCTTGATCTGCTTCTTCTGGTCGTCGGTCACCGCGCCCTTGGCGCAGTTGGGGTCGGACTCGGCGTCACTCTTGTTGCAGAGGAAGATCGAGACGTTGACCTTGTCGTACCAGTAGCCCTTCATGGTGCTGACCTGGTCGCTCATCAGCAGCGACCCGCCGAACAGCGCGAGCGACAGGGCCACGGACACGATGACGGCGAAGGTCATCGTCAGATTGCGACGGAGACCGACGCCGATCTCGGAGAGTACGAACTGGGCACGCATGGCGTGTACTTGAGGCCTTTCCGGGAACGTCTGCGGGGGCGGTCAGTGCTGGTAGCCGTAGACGCCGCGCGCCTGGTCACGGACGAGGCGGCCCTTCTCCAGCTCGATGACGCGCTTGCGCATCTGGTCCACGATGTTCTGGTCGTGCGTGGCCATCACGACGGTCGTGCCGGTCCGGTTGATCCGGTCGAGCAGCTTCATGATGCCGACGGAGGTCTGCGGGTCGAGGTTGCCGGTCGGCTCGTCGGCGATCAGCAGCTTGGGCCGGTTCACGAAGGCCCGCGCGATCGCGACGCGCTGCTGCTCACCGCCGGACAGCTCACCGGGCCTGCGGTCCTCCTTGCCGCCGAGCCCGACCAGGTCGAGCACCTGCGGCACGGACTTGCGGATCTCGCCCTTGGACTTGCCGATGACCTCCTGCGCGAAGGCGACGTTCTCCGCCACCGTCTTGTTGGGGAGCAGCCGGAAGTCCTGGAAGACGGTCCCCAGCTGGCGGCGCATCTGCGGCACCTTCCAGTTGGAGAGCCGTGCGAGGTCCTTGCCGAGGACGTGCACCTGGCCGTGGCTGCATCGCTCCTCGCGGAGGATCAGCCGCAGGAAGGTGGACTTTCCGGAGCCGGAGGACCCCACGAGGAAGACGAACTCGCCCTTCTCCACTTCCAGGGAGACATCCCTGAGTGCGGGGTGGGTCTGCTTGGGGTAGACCTTGGAGACGTTGTCGAATCGGATCACGGGTGCACCACGGGTCGCCGGGGGTAGATGAGCGTGACCATACGCGAATAGGGCGCGCGGGCGCAGTCGCCGGGAGGGGTTGCGGCAGGCTTGTGCGTTTTTGTACGGGACTTTGTCCCGGAGTTCGTCGGGGCCCCTCTCCGGCAGGGCCGCGCGGGCCCGGCGGGAACCTGGCACAGTGGAGGGGGAACGTTCTCGGTGGCGTGAGCGTTGAGATACGTGGAACCGGTGCAAGGAGGGCGAGGCGCATGACGTACGACCGGCTGGTGTGCGCTAACTGCGCGGCGCCCGTGAGCGAGGGCCGGTGCCCCGTGTGCCGTGCGAACCGCGAGCGGCTGCAGCAGGAGAACTTCTTCGCGGGGCTGAACCCCATGGCGCTGATCGCGCTGCTGGCGGTCCTGGTGGCGGCGGTGGCGCTGCTGGCCCACCAGACCGCGTAGCGGCCCGTCCTACGACGCAACGAGAAGGGCCCGGAGCCGATCGGCTCCGGGCCCTTCTCGCGTACGTCACCTCACGTCACGCGCAGGTACGGCTACCGTCAGGCAGCGGCCCCGCCACGGCCCGCCACGAGGCGCGGCAGAACGCGGAAGGCGACACCGCCCGCGATCATGGTGGCGGCACCGAGGATCAGGAAGGTGGTCTCGCCGGCACCGGTCTCGGCGAGTTCCCCGCCGCCGCCCTGGGCGGTGGTGTCGGAGGCGCTGTCCGAGGTGTCGGTCAGGGCGGAGGTGCCCTCCTCCTGGGTGGAGGTGCCGTCGGTGTCGGTGCCCCCGCTGGTGGAGGAGGAGGAGCTTCCACCGTCGGTGGAGGACCCACCGGTGCTGGAGGACCCACCGGAGGTGGAGCTGCCACCGTCGGAGGAACCTCCGGTGCTGCTGCTCGACCCGCCGTTGGACTGGTCGCCCGTGGAGGACGAGGACGAGGAGGAGTCCGACCCGCCGTTGCTCTGGTCGCCCGAGGACGACGAAGAGGAGGAGGAGGAGGAGTCCGACCCGCCGTTGGACTGGTCGCCCGAGGACGACGAGGAGGAGTCCGACCCACCGTTGCTCTGGTCACCCGAGGACGACGAAGAGGAGGAGGAGGAGTCCGACCCGCCGTTGGACTGGTCGCCCGAGGACGACGAGGACGAGGAGGAGTCCGACCCACCGTTGCTCTGGTCGCCCGAGGACGACGAGGAGGAGTCCGAGCCGCCGTCGCTGGACGTGCCGCCGTCCTCACAGCTGGGGTCGACGATGATGTCGCACGGGTCGTCGCCCGTGGTGGTGACACCCTCGGCGGCCGTGGAGACCAGGTTGCTCTCGTTGCCGTCCACGGCCGAGGCGACGCCCGCCACGGTCAGGGAGGCGCCCGCGGCGATCACGGCGCCGGCTGCGAGCCGCGCGACCCGGATCCGCGTCTTCTTTGTCATATAGCTGCTACCCCCAGTAGCTGAATCGTCGATGAGGGCGCGCTCGGGGCGGTGATCGACGGGGGTAGCTGAACTACTGGCTGAAACCCCCCGGTTCACATGCGCCCCGAAGATACGCATGCCACACTGCACCCTCCCGATTTTTCATACCAACGTCAAGGTCGTTGCGGGCGCAATGTCCAAGTCGGGAGTCTTTGACCGAGGTTGAAGCTGTGAATGTGACGTAAAAGGCAAGACGAAAGGCAACCACCCCTGAAGCAGGGGCGGTTGCCTTGTCGACAAAACTACTTCTCCTGCTGCTTGCGCCAGCGAATTCCTGCTTCGAGGAACCCGTCCAGCTCACCGTTGAAGACGGCCTCGGGGTTGCCGACCTCGAACTCGGTGCGGAGGTCCTTGACCATCTGGTACGGGTGCAGGACGTAGGACCGCATCTGGTTGCCCCACGAGTTGCCGCCGTCGCCCTTCAGGGCGTCCATCCTGGCCTGCTCCTCCTGCCGGCGCCGCTCGAGGAGCTTGGCCTGGAGGACGTTCATCGCGGTCGCCTTGTTCTGGATCTGCGAGCGCTCGTTCTGGCAGGAGACGACGATGCCGGTGGGCAGGTGGGTCAGGCGCACCGCGGAGTCGGTGGTGTTCACGCCCTGGCCGCCGGGCCCCGAGGAGCGGTAGACGTCCACCCGCAGCTCGGACTCGTCGATCTCGATGTGGTCGGTCTGCTCGACCACGGGGAGCACCTCGACGCCCGCGAAGGAGGTCTGGCGGCGCCCCTGGTTGTCGTAGGGCGAGATGCGCACCAGCCGGTGCGTGCCCTGCTCCACCGAGAGGGTCCCGTAGGCGTACGGCACCTGCACGGCGAAGGTGGTCGACTTGATGCCGGCCTCTTCCGCGTACGAGGTCTCGTAGATCTCGGTCTTGTAGCCGTGCTGCTCCGCCCAGCGCAGGTACATGCGCTGGAGCTTCTCGGCGAAGTCGGCGGCGTCCACGCCACCGGCCTCGGCGCGGATGTTCACCAGCGCCTCGCGGGAGTCGTACTCCCCGCTGAGCAGCGTCCGCACCTCCATCTCGTCGAGCGCCTTGCGGACGGCGGCGAGCTCGGACTCGGCCTCGGCACGGGTGTCCGGGTCGTCCTCCTCCTCGGCCATCTCGAAGAGCACGGCGAGATCGTCGATCCGGCCGCGCAGCGCTTCCGCCTTCCTGACCTCGGCCTGGAGGTGGGAAAGCTTGCTGGTGATCTTCTGCGCCTCGTCCGGGTTGTCCCACAGGGACGGCGCGGCCGCCTGCTCCTCGAGCACGGCGATGTCTGCCCTCAGCTTGTCGAGGTCCAGAACGGCCTCGATCGACTCCATGGTCGAGGAGAGGGACTTGAGCTCTTCGGATACATCGACGACTGCCACGCCTCCAGCGTAACGGACCCGTCATCCGCTCCCCTCCGGCGCCGGTCGCGGCCCCCGGAGGGGCTGCGCGTGGCTACGGGGTGGACGGGGCCGAGGTACCGCTGTCCCGGGGGGACGCGCCCGCGTCGTCGCCCGAGGTCGCCGCCCAGGTGCCGACGCCCACCGCCGCGACGAGCGCGACCGCCGCCGCGCCCAGGGTGATCCGGCGGCGCCGGGTGACCGCCCGGTTCCGCGCGGAGCCGGGGCGGGGTGCCCCCGCGGCGCGCGGCACCCGTGCCGTCCCGTGCGCCCCGCCCGCCAGCTCGTCGGGCGCCGGCACCCGCATCGAGGTGTGGGTGTCCCGGTTGGAGTCCGGCTTGGCGCCCGGCACCAGCGGCACCGAGCCCCGCCGTACCCTCCCGGAGGGTGCCGCCGGGGCGGGCGCGGCCGGGTCCGCGGGCTCGCCGCCCTCGGCCGCCGGCTCGGTGTCCGGCTCGTCCACGTCGAGCGGCGGCATCCCGGCCAGCATGGGCAGCTGCTCCCGCAGCCGCGCCGCCAGCTCGGAGGCCCGCAGCCGCGAGGCCGGACCCTTCGCCAGGCACTGCACGATCAGCTGCCACAGCTCGTCGGGGATGCCGGGGAGCGGGGCGACCGTCTCCGTGACGTGGCGCCGCAGCACGGCCCCCGGATGTCCCCCGCCGAACGGCGTGAACCCGGCGAGGAGCTCGTAGAGCACGGTCGCGAGCGCGTAGATGTCCACGGAGGCGCGGGGCGGCAGGCCCTCGACGATCTCCGGGGCGAGGTAGTCCGGCGTGCCGATGATCTTCGTGGCCCGGGTCCGCTTCGGGGTGTCGATCAGTTTCGCGACCCCGAAGTCGGTCAGCAGCGCGCGGTGCGAGCCGCCGGGGCCCAGCGGGCCCTGCATGTCGAGCAGGACGTTCTCCGGCTTGACGTCCCGGTGCACCACCCCGGCGGCGTGCGCCGCGGCCAGTCCCTCCGCGACGTCGGCGACGATCGCCACCGCGGCCTCGGGCGCGAGCCTGCGGTCCCGGTCGAGCCGGGTGCGCAGATCGGTGCCCCGGACCAGGTCCATGACGAGCGCCAGGTCGTTGCCGTCGACCACCAGGTCCCGTACGGAGACCACGTTCGGGTGTTCGAGCCCGAGCAGCGCCGTGCGCTCCTGCACGAAGCGGCCCACGAGCTCCTCGTCGGAGGCGAGGTCCTCGCGCAGCAGCTTGATGGCGACGGGCCCCTCGGGGCCCTCGCCCAGCCACACCGTGCCGGCGCTGCCCCGTCCCAGGATCTGGTGGGCGGTGTACCGGCTGCCGATCTTCCGTGCCAAGACTGCTCCTACAGACGCGTGTTGCCGAACAAAGTACGCGTCCTACGAGCCAACCTTCACCGCGGAGACGGAAATCACCCGCCAGATGTCGACAAGTCAACAGGTCAGGGCTTGCCCGGGCCGCCGGAGTCGCCGCCGACATCGGCGAGGTCACCGACGAAGCTCGTGAACTGGCCGAACAGATGGGTCAGCTCGCCCCACCAGGTGCGGCCCGTGCCGATCCATCCCTGGAGCGGGCTGAACTCCCAGATGAGCCAGCCGGCCACGAAGAAGATGACGAGGGTGAACAGGCAGCCCTTCAGACAGCCGAGCCCGGGGATCTTCATCGGGTTGGCGCTGCGCTGCCTCGGCTCGCGGGGCTCCCGGGGCTGCCGCGGCTCGGGCGCGGGCGCGGGCCGCGGGGCCTGCCGCTGCGGCTGGGGCTGCGGAGCCGGTGCCGGGGCGTACCGCTGCTGCTGGGGCTGCTGCGGCGGCGCGTACTGCTGCTGGGGCTGCTGCTGATAGCCGTACCCGCCGCCCTGCTGGGGCGGGTAGCCGCCCTGCTGGGGCCGCTGCTGCGGGCGCTGCGGCGGCTGCTGCGGCGGCTGCTGCCGGGACACCTGCCGCTGGGGGCGGCGGCGCAGCGGGTCCTCGCCGGGGTCGAGGTACTGCTGGACCTGCGTCTGTTCGTTGCGGTCGCGGGCCGCCCGGAGCTGGGTCTGCCAGGGGTGCGGCTGCTCGGGCTGCGGCTGCCCCGGCTGGTGCGGGGGCACCGGCGGCAGGACGGCCGTCGGGTCGGCGCCGCCTCCCGGGCCGCCCGTGTGCGGCAGGACGGCGGTGGGGTCGGCTGCGCCGGCGGGCCCCGCGGCGGCACCGGTGTGCGGGAGCACGCTGGTCGCGGCGTTCGGGTCGTACGCCCCCTGGGGCAGGCCCGCTCCGGCGTCCGCGCCCGGCACCTGTGCGGGCGCCGGGTCCGGGGTGAGGAGATGGACGACGCCGTCGGCGGCGGCGATCTGCATCGCGTTGGCGTGCACCCCGATGCCCTCGGCGACGATCCGCAGTCCGCGCGCCAGGTTCTGGGCGCTCGGCCGGCCCTCGGGGGTCTTGCTCAGACAGCGCTCGATGACCGTCCACAGCGGGTCGGGGACGGTGGAGGGGCGGCGCGGTTCGGCGCTGAGGTGCTGGTGGAGCACTTCGAGCGCGGAGCCGCCGGCGAACGGCGGACGGCCGGTGACCAGTTCGTACAGCAGGATGCCGGCGCCGTAGATGTCGACCGCCGAGGTCTGCGGACGGCCTTCGGCCGACTCGGGCGCAACGTACGCGGGCGTGCCGACGAACTCGCTGGTGCGGGTCAGGCCCGGGGAGTCGGCGAGGCGGGCGATGCCGAAGTCGGTGAGCATCGGGTGCATCTGGCCGCCCTCCTGCATCAGCAGGACGTTGGCCGGCTTCAGGTCGCGGTGGACCACGCCGTCGGCGTGGCTCGCGGCGAGCGCGTCGGCGACCTGGGCGGTGAGCAGCGCGGCGGCGACGGGCGTCAGCGGTCCGTTCTCGCGCAGGTAGCGGTGCAGGTCGGGGCCGTCGACGAGGTCCATGACCAGCGCCAGCAGATCGCCCTCGACGACCAGGTCGCGGACCCGCACGATGTTCGGGTGGGTCAGGCGCAGCAGCACCGACCGCTCGCGCAGGAACCGCATCACGACATCGGGGTCGCTCGCGAGCTCCTCCTTGAGGACCTTGATCGCGACGGTCTCTCCGGGCTGACCGGGCACGGCCGCCTCGGCGCCCGCGGTCTCGCGCTGGCGGGCTCGCCAGACGGTGCCCGTGGCGCCGCGTCCGAGCGGCTCCTCGAGCAGGTACTTGCTGCCGACTGGCCGCACGTCACGCGCTCCCTGCTGCTTGCTTGCCTGTTCTGCCTGTGTTCCGACCCACTGTAGTGCCGGGGTCTCCGGACCGGGCTGTCCTCTTCCTATGGGCCTTACGTACGGTTACGTGCTTTCTTCCCTGCCCGTTCGAAGGGAAGACGCGCACCCCGGTCCCCCGGTTGCCGCACCCCGGCGTGACCGATCTCAACTGATCGTCGTCCGATCGCCCGCGATCGAATGGTCAGGCACTTTTGCGGGCAGAGCCGACCAATCAAGATCACTTGCATGCGGGCGGTGGGCGGATTGTCGGTGACAGGTGCGAGGATGCCTGGAGTACTGGCCGATGTGCTCGTGCGGGGTGGGGGGTTGTCCGCGCCCGGGCAGAAGGGACCGCTGACGGCGATGCAGATCCGGCTGACCGTCGTAGACCCGTTGGGCGCGTCCGCGGAGGGGCGGGGTCGCGCCGCGAGCTGCGACGTACTGGTCACGGCGCCCGCCGGCACGGCGCTGGCCGAGGTCGCGTCCGCCCTGTCCGCCGCGGTCTCGGGGGAGAGCGCGAGCGGCGCGCCCGTCGTCCTGTACGCGGGCGCGGAGCGGCTCGACAGCCGGCGCTGCACCCTCGGCGAACCTCCCCTGACGGACGGCGCGGTCCTCGCCGTGGGCGCCCCGGCCGACCCCGAGCCGCATCCCGAGGTGGACGACGCCCCGGCCCGGCTGCACGTGGTCGCGGGCCCGGACGCCGGCGGGGTGCACCTGCTGCACGGCGGCCAGGTCCGGGTGGGCCGCTCGGCGGAGGCCGACGTCCCGCTGGACGACCCGGACGTCTCCCGGCTGCACTGCGCGGTGACCCTGACCCCCGACGGGCGCGCCACGGTCACCGACCTCGGCTCCACCAACGGCACCACCCTGGACGGCAGCCGGATCCAGTCCCGCCCCGTCCGGCTGGCCCCGGGCGCGCTGCTCCGGGTCGGCGAGTCCGCGCTGCGGCTCGCTCCGCCCGGCGGCCCGGGGGCCCGTGTGCCCACCACCCCGGACGGCGAGGGGCACGTCCGCGTGCCCTGCGGCGCCGGTACGGCACAGGGCGCCCCGCCCTCGACGGCCGCCGCCGGGGGAAACCCGGGCGAGGCGGCTGCGACCGGCGCGTCTCCCGCGCGCGAGACGCCCGACCCACGCTCCGGCGGCCTCGCGGGCACCGCCCACGCACGCGTGCCGGGCGCGCGGACCGACGGCCCGCACCCGGCGGGCACCCCCGCACCGCCCCACGGCCCGACCGGCCACGCCTACGGCACGGTCGACTGGACCGGTTCCGCGGCTCCCCGCCCCGAGCACCCCCACCCCTCCCGCGAGACCCCCTCGGTGCCGGGCCAGGGCGGCGCCCCGCGCATCGAGAGCCACCCGGCCCCCGGCACGGCTCGCCGCGCGCCCTCGCCCGGCGCGTCCCACGACACCCACGCCGGCCACGCGGGCGTGGGCTCCTTCACCCGGCCGCACCACGACGAGCCCGACCACGGCGCGTCCCAGCACGGCACGCCCCACGACGGCGGGCCCCACGACTCCGGCCCGCAGGACGGCGCCCGAGGCCCGCACGGCGCCTCCCCCGACCCCGACGACGACACACCCTCCGCCTCCCGCCGCAAGGGCACCCCCCTGCGCGGCACCGACGTCCCGCCCGGTCTGCGCAAACGCGGCGGTCTCTCCGCCTGGGCGCGGAAGCTGGCCGGCGGCCGCGGCAGCGCGCAGGACGCCCCCGACCCGGACGCCCACGACGACGCACCGGGCGCCGCGGCCCCCTCGGCGGCCGTCGCCGCGCCCGCTCCGGAGACCTGGCCGGACCCGGCGGCGCTGCTGCTGACGGCCCTGGCCCCGGGCCCCCGGCTGTGGGAGCGCGCCCCCGGTCACCCGGAGGCGCTGACGGTCCGGCTCGGCACGGCGGACCGGCCGGCGCCCGACGGCTCGGGCCTGCTGCCCGCCGTCCCGGTGACGGCGGGGCTGCGCGAGGCGGGCGCGCTGGGCCTGGCCGGGCCGCGCCCGCGGCTCGCGGGGCTGGCCCGCGCGGTGCTGGCGCAACTGGCCGCGCTGCACTCGCCGGACGCCCTGGAGATCGTCCTGATCAGCACGGACCGGGCGCGCGGCGAGCAGGAGCGCACCGCGGAGTGGGCCTGGCTCGGCTGGCTGCCCCATCTGCGTCCCGGCCACGGCCAGGACTGCCGTCTGCTGCTCGCCTACGACCACGACCAGGCGGCGGCCCGCACCGACGAGCTGCTGCGCCGGCTGGCGGACCGGCAGCCGGACGGCGGCGCCCCGGCACCGGCCACCGCGCACCGCCCGTCCTGGGCGCGGGCCGAGGACGGGGCGGGCTTCCCCGGCCCCTACACGGTGGTCGTCGTGGACGGCGACCCGGGCGGCGCCGATCTGCGCGAGGCGGTCACGCGGCTCGCGGTGGCGGGCCCCCGGGCCGGCATCCATGTGCTGTGCCTGGCCGAGACGCCCGCCGTGTCGCCGGCCGCCCCGGTGACGCAGGCGTACGAGACGGCCTGCGCGGCGGCACCGGCGTTCCGCGCGTGCGGGGCGGTGGCGCTGCTGAGCGGGGACGTGGCGACGGCGCTGCGGCTGTTCCGGGTGGCGCCGGAGGGCGACGGCCGGTCCGGCCCGGTGGGTCAGGGCACGCTGGCCGCCGTGGACGCGGTCTCCCCCGCCTGGGCCGAGCGGTTCGCGCGCGCCCTGGCCCCGCTGCGCCCCGACGGCGGCGGCGAACGGCACGCCCGCGTGTCGGCCCCCCTGCCGCCGTCCGCCCGGCTCCTCGACGAACTGGGCCTGGCCCGGGCCACCCCGGCCTCCCTGATGGCCCGCTGGGCCGACGCGGCCGACGACACCGAGGCGCTCGGCGGCCGGGCCTGGGCCGTGCTGGGCGCGGGCCCGCGCGGTCCGGTCGCGGTGGACCTCGCGGCCGAGGGCCCGCATCTGCTGATCGAGGGCCCGTCCGGCAGCGGCCGTACGGAACTGCTGCGGGCGGTCGTGGCCTCGCTGGCCGCGGCCGAGCGCCCGGACCGGCTGAGCGTGCTGCTGCTGGACGGCGGCGACACCACGGGCCAGGGCACCGCCGGCCAGGGCGACGGGCTGCGCGTCTGTACGGACGTCCCGCATGTCACCGGTCATCTGACCGCCAACGACCCGGTGCGGATGCGGGAGTTCGCGCAGTCGCTGAGCGCCGAGCTGAAGCGGCGGGCCGAGCTGCTCGGGCTCTCCGACTTCGCCGAGTGGCACACGCACCGCGAGGTGTCCGGCCGGATCGTCCCGCAGCGCACCCCGGCCGCCCCCGCGCCCGCGCCCTCGTCCTCCGGGGCCGCCGACCTCGACACCCCGCCCAGCGCCACGATCCGGCTGCGCCCCTCGGCGGCCGCCCGGCGCCAGGCGGAGACGCCCGCCCCGCTGCCCCGTCTGGTGGTCGTGGTCGACGACCTCGACGCGCTGGTCTCGCCGGCCCTGGGCTCCCCCGGGCGCCCCGCCGCGGGCTCGGTGATGCGGGCGCTGGAGGCGGTGGCCCGCGAGGGCGACCGGCTGGGCGTGCACCTGGTGGCGGCGACGGCTCCGGACGCCCGCACGGCCGAGTCGGAACCGGCCCGCCGTTCCAGCGTTCGGGTCAATCTGGAGCCCCCGGGTTCGGGCGCGGACGAGCCCGCCCCCGGCCGGGGCCGGCTCAGGGGCGCGGACGGCCGTCTCACCCCCTTCCAGGGCGGCCGCGTCACGGGCCGTATCCCCCGCACGGCGACCCTGCGCCCCACGGTGGTCCCCCTGGAGTGGCAGCGCATGGGCGACCCGCCTACCCGCCGCCCGGTCCGCGAGCTGGGCAACGGCCCGACCGACCTGGCGCTCCTGGCGAGCGCGCTGGAGCGGGCCTCGCGCAGCCCGTCGGGGGTCTGACGGGAAGCACACCCCGCTCAGCGCCCCCGCACAAGCGTGCACCGTGCAGTCACGACGCGGTCACGATCTCCCGGTGGACAGGGTGGGCGCTCTTGCCGACCCCCGTCACCCGGCGTAGACCAGTGCTCACGGGACAGCGCTCGACGTTCGACGAGAACCGAAGAACGGGGTCGTGATGCGCAGGACGAGCCACACCATCCGGACACGCAGGACCGTGAAGACGGCCGCCGCGCTGGCGGCGGGAGCCCTCGCGCTCTCGCTGACCGCGTGCGGCGGGGACGACGACAAGAGCAGCGGCAACGGAAGCGGAACCGGCACCGAGGACACCGGCGGGGGCCTGAGCCTGCCGAAGCTGGACGGGACCACGCTCGAGGTGGCCGCCGTGTGGACCGGCGCGGAGCAGGCGAACTTCAAGAAGGTCCTGGCGGAGTTCGAGAAGCGCACCGGCGCGAAGGTGACCTTCGTGCCCGCGCAGGACCCGATCATCAACTTCCTGGGGTCGAAGATCGCGGGCGGTGCGCCGCCGGACGTGGCGATGCTCCCCCAGCCCGGTGCGATCAAGCAGGCGGTGGACCAGGGCTGGGCGAAGCCGCTGGGCGCGGCCCCCCTGAAGGAGCTCCAGAAGAACTACGCGCAGGGCTGGCAGGACATCGGCAAGGTCGGCGGCAAGCAGTACGGCGTCTACTACAAGGCCGCCAACAAGTCGCTGATCTGGTACAACGCGCAGGTCTTCGAGAACGCGGGCGCGAAGGAGCCCGCGACGTGGGACGAGCTGCTGGACACCGCGCAGACGGTGTACGACTCCGGTGTCACGCCGTTCTCGATCGGCGGCGCCGACGGCTGGACGCTCACCGACTGGTTCGAGAACGTGTACCTCTCCCAGGCGGGCCCGGAGAAGTACGACCAGCTCGCCCAGCACAAGATCAAGTGGACGGATCCCTCGGTGAAGGAGGCGCTGACCACGCTGGCCCAGATCTGGGGCAAGAAGGACTGGATCGCGGGCGGTGCGAGCGGCGCGCTCCAGACGGAGTTCCCGGCCTCGGTGACGCAGACGTTCACCGGCGGCGACCAGCCGAAGGCGGCGATGGTCTACGAGGGCGACTTCGTGCAGGTCAACATCGCGGACACCAAGGCGAAGGTGGGCACGGACGCGAAGGTGTTCCCGTTCCCGAAGGCCGGTGACACCGCGCCGGTGGTGTCCGGCGGTGACGCGGCGGTCGTCTTCAAGGACTCCGAGGGCGCGCAGGCGCTGGCGACCTTCCTGGCCTCGCCGGAGGCCGCGACGATCCAGGCGAAGCTGGGCGGCTACCTCTCGCCGAACAAGAACGTCGCGATCTCCTCGTACCCGAACAAGGTCCAGCAGACGATCGCCAAGGCCCTGATCGCGTCCGGCGACGACTTCCGCTTCGACATGTCCGACCAGGCCCCGCAGGCCTTCGGCGGCACACCCGGCAAGGGCGAGTGGAAGGATCTCCAGGACTTCCTGAAGAACCCGACGGACGTGGCCGGCGCCCAGAAGAAACTGGAGTCGGACGCGGCGGCGGCGTACGGGAACTGACCCGGCGATGAGGCAGTCCGTAACCGGCACGCGCAAGACCGTGGCGGCCCTGTTCCTGCTGCCCTGCCTCGTGCTGCTGGGCGCGCTCGTGGTCTACCCCATCGGGTACTCGGTCGTGCGCAGCTTCTACGACCCGTCGGGCGACGGTTTCGTCGGCGTCGACAACTACCGGGCCCTCTTCACGGACGACGGCATCCGTACGGCCCTGAAGAACAACGTGATCTGGGTGGTGTTCGCGCCGACGGTGGCGACCGCCCTCGGACTGATCTTCGCGGTGCTGACCGAGCGGGTGCGCTGGGGCACGGCGTTCAAGCTGGTCGTCTTCATGCCGATGGCGATCTCGATGCTCGCCGCCGGGATCATCTTCCGGCTGGTGTACGACCAGGATCCGGACAAGGGGGTCGCGAACGCGGTGTGGGTGGGGGTGCACGACACGTTCGTCCAGGCGTCCGCGTTCCCCAAGGCCCACCCCGGCCGTGACTCGCCCCTGGCGGCCGAGGGCGGCGGTTACGTCACCAGGGCGACCGTGCGCACCGGTGAGACGGTCGCCCTCCCCCTGGTCGGTGTCGCGCCCGACCGGATGCCCGACGACGCGAAGAAGGCCGTACCGGCCGAGGCCGACCCCGCGAAGATCACCGGCACCACCTGGCAGGACTTCACCCGCGGCAAGGGCGTGGGCACGCTCGGCGCCCCCGACCCCACCGAGCTGGGCTATGCCGGGATGAGGATCGAGGCGGTGAAGGACGGCAAGGTGGTCGCCTCCACCCAGGCCGCCGACGACGGCACGTTCACCCTCCCCGCCGCAGCGGACGGGGCCCGGCTCAGGCTGCCCGCGGGCAACTTCGCGGAGCCGTACAACGGCGTGGACTGGCTGGGCCCCTCGCTGGTCACCCCGGCGATCATCGGGTCGTACATCTGGATGTGGGCCGGTTTCGCGATGGTGCTGATCGCGGCCGGGCTCGCCGGGGTGCCGCGGGAACTGCTGGAGCAGGCGCGGGTCGACGGCGCGACCGAGTGGCAGGTGTTCCGCCGGGTCACCGTCCCGCTGCTGGCGCCGGTCCTCGCGGTCGTCACCGTCACTTTGATGATCAACGTGCTGAAGGTGTTCGACCTGGTGTTCATCATCGCCCCGGGCTCCTCGCAGGACGACGCGAACGTGCTGGCGCTGGAGCTGTACCGCAAGGGCTTCTCGGAGAACCAGCCCGGCATCGCCAGCGCGATCGCGGTGTTCCTGCTGCTGCTGGTGATCCCGGTGATGTGGTTCAACGTCCGCAGGCTCAGGCGGGAGGTGCGGCGATGACGACCGCGGGCAGGTGGCTGATCGAGAAGGTCAACGGCGGTCTGGTCCGGGGCTTCCTCCTCGTCGTCGGCCTGTTCTGGCTGGTGCCGACGATCGGTCTGCTGATCTCCTCGCTGCGCTCCCCGGCGGACCTGAGCGCCAGCGGCTGGTGGACGGTGTTCTCGAAGCCCTCCCAGCTCACCTTCGACAGCTACCACAAGCTCCTGGAGAACGGCGACATCACCGGCTCGCTCGTCAACACGGTGCTGATCACCGTCCCGGCGACCCTGCTGGTGGTCTTCATCGGCTCGCTCGCCGGATACGCCTTCGCCTGGATGGAGTTCCCGGGCCGCGACTGGTGGTTCCTGGCCGTCGTGGGGCTGCTGGTGGTGCCGGTGCAGGTGGCGCTGATCCCGATCGCCGAACTCTTCGGCAAGCTCGGCCTGTTCGGGTCGGTCTTCGGGGTGATCCTGTTCCATGTCGGCTTCGGCCTGCCGTTCGCGGTGTTCCTGCTGCGGAACTTCTTCGCGGAGATCCCGCGCGAGCTGCTGGAGGCGGCCCGGCTGGACGGGGCGGGCGAACTGCGCCTGTTCTTCCGGGTCGTGATGCCGCTGGGCGGCCCGGCGATCGCGAGCCTGGCCATCTTCCAGTTCCTGTGGGTGTGGAACGACATGCTGGTGGCGCTGGTGTTCACCGACGCCGACAGCCAGCCGATCACGGTCGCCCTCCAGACCCAGGTACGGCAGTTCGGCAACAACATCGACGTGCTGGCGCCCGGCGCGTTCCTCTCGATGGTGATCCCGCTGGCCGTGTTCTTCGCGTTCCAGCGGCAGTTCGTGTCCGGGGTGATGGCGGGCGCCGTCAAATAGCCCGGAGGACAACGTGCGGGAGGGGGCGGGACGTCACGGTCCCGCCCCTGCTCGTTCACCCGGAATCCCCCGAATGCCGTACGAACCGTAACCGATTCACTCCATCGGCCGTTCCCGGGCAAGGCCCTGCCCGCGCCGACCCATGGATGTCCCTTGCCCAGGTTCAGTGTCATCGTCCCCGCGTACAAGGTTCAGGCGTATCTGCACGAGTGCCTCGAATCGGTGCTGTCCCAGTCGTGGACCGATCTCGAACTGATCGCCGTCGACGACTGCTCGCCGGACGCCTGCGGAGAGATCATCGACGAGTTCGCGGCGCGCGATCCACGGGTGCGCGCGGTGCACCTGCCGGAGAACGCGGGTCTGGGCCGGGCCCGCAACGCCGGGATGCGGGTGGCGGTCGGCGACTATCTGCTGTTCCTGGACTCCGACGACACCCTCACCCCGGACGCGCTGCGCGCGATCGCCGACCGGCTGAAGGAGACCGGCGAGCCGGACGTCCTGGTCTACGACTACGCGCGCACCTACTGGACGGGCGAGGCGGAGCGCAACAAGGTCGCCTCCGTGCTCGGCGAACAGGGCCCGGCCCCGTTCCGGCTGGAGGACCGCCCGGAGCTGTTCCGGCTGCTGATGGTGGCCTGGAACAAGGCCTGCAAGCGGGAGTTCGTCGACCGCGCGGGCCTGGCCTTCCCGCCGGGCTACTACGAGGACACGCCGTGGACGTACCCGGTGCTGATGGCGGCGGAGTCGATCGCCACGCTCGACCGGGTCTGTGTGCACTACCGCCAGCGCCGCCGCGGCAACATCCTGTCCACCACCAGCCGCCGGCACTTCGACGTCTTCGAGCAGTACGACCGGGTCTTCGCGTTCGTCGAGGAGCACCCCGAACTGGCCCGCTGGCGGCCGGTGCTGTTCCGCCGCATGGTCGACCACTTCACGACGATCTTCGCCAAGCGGGACCGGCTGCCGCGCGCCGCGCGCGCCGAGTTCCTGCGCCGGGCCCGCGCCCACTACCGCCGCTACCTCACCCCCGGTACCAGGATCCCGCTGCGCTCCCGGCTGCGGCACAGCCTCGTCCACCTCGGCCTGCACCGCACCTACCGGGGGCTCCAGGCGGCCATGACCCTGCGCCGCCGCACCCTGAAACTCGCCGTGAAGCTCGCCCGCGCGCTGCGGGCCGGTCTGCTCCAGACGCACTACCGCGTCCAGCTGCGGCTGCCCCTGTGCGCCGACCGCGCGGTGTTCGGGGCGTACTGGGGGCGCGGGCACGGCTGCAACCCGGGCGCGCTGGAGGCCGCGTTCCGCGCCCACGCGCCCGAGGTGCGCACCGCGTGGATCGCCCGCCCCGAGCATGTGCGGGCGATCCCGCCGGGCCCGCGCCCCCTGACGCCCGGCACGGCCGCCTACTGGACGGCGCTGGCCCGCTCCAAGTACCTCGTCAACAACGTCAACTTCGACCGCCGGCTGGTCAAACGGCCCGGGCAGGTCTTCGTGCAGACCCAGCACGGCACCCCCCTCAAGCACATGGGCCTCGACCTCCAGGAACGCCCGGCGGCCGCCCGGGACATGGACTTCGAGGAGCTGCTGCGCGGCGTCGACAAATGGGACTACGTACTGTCCGCCAACCGCCACACCACCCTGACCTGGGAGCGCGTCTACCCCGGCCGCTACCGGACCCTGGAGTACGGCTATCCGCGCAACGACGTCTTCCAGCGGGCGACCGCGGCGGACGTGGCCCGGCTGCGCGACTCCCTCGGCATCCCCCGCGACACGGTCGCGATCCTGTACGCGCCCACCCACCGCGACCACCGGCGCACCCAGCACCCCGCCCTGGACCTGGAGCGCGTCCTGCGCCGTCTGGGCCCGCGCTTCGTGGTGCTGGCCCGCGCGCACCGCGGGCAGGGCGCCTTCCTCGCCCGGCGCACGCCCGGGGTCATCGACGTCGGCGACCACCCCAGTGTCGAGTCGCTCTGCCTCGCCTCGGACGCCCTGGTCACGGACTACTCGTCGATCATGTTCGACTACGCCAACCTGGACCGCCCGATCGTCGTGCACGCGCCCGACGAGGACTGGGCGGCGTACCGGGCGGCGCGCGGCGTCTACTTCGATCTGCGGGCCGTCCCGCCGGGCGCGGTGGCCCGCAGCGAGGACGAGCTGATCGACATCTTCAGCACCGGCCACTGGCGCGGCTCCCGCTCGACGCAGCTGCGGGCCGGGTTCCGCGAGCGGTTCTGCCCGTACGACGACGGGCGCGCCGCCGAGCGGGTCGTCCGGCGGATCGTGCTGGGCGAGACCCAGCTGCCGCCGGTCGTGCCGCTCGCCGAGCGCCGGCCCGTGCCGTCCGCGGCGGCCTCGGGCCACCCCCCGCTCACCGCCGTACCGCAGCCTTCCGGCGCGCACCCCGTCACCGACGGCCACTGACCGCCGTTCACCCGACGAACACACCGGCGCAGCACGCCCGACAGAGCCCGCAGAGCCCAGAGCCCAGAGCCCACAGAGCCCACAGAGCCCACAGAGCCCACAGAGAAAGAGCAGCATGCCCCGCTTCAGCATCATCGTCCCGTCCCATGGGGTCGCGGGCCGGCTGTCCCTGGCGCTGGACTCCGTCCTCGCCCAGTCCTTCGGCGACTTCGAGCTGATCCCGGTCTGCGACGCCCCGGACGCCCCGGCCGCCGGCCTCGTCGCCGGGTACGCCGGGCGGGACCCCCGGGTGACGCCGGTCCACTCGCCGCCGTCGGCGGGCCTGGCGGGGGCGCGCAACACCGGGACGCGGGCGGCGCGGGGGACGTACCTGCTGTTCCTCGACGGCGACGACACCCTCGCCCCGGGCGCCCTGGCGGCCCTGGACGCCCGCCTCGCCGCCACCGGTGACGTGGACGTGCTGTACGCCGAGCACGAGCGCGTCCCGTGGTGGGAGGGCGAGCCGGCCAACCCGGCGGCCCCGCTGCTGGCCAAGGCCCCCCGGGACGCCTTCACCCCGGCCGAGGCGCCCCGGATCACCGGGGTGCTGCTGCCCGCCTGGAGCGCCGCCTACCGCCGCGCCTTCCTCACCGAGCGGCGGATCGCCTTCCCCGAGGGGCACTTCACCGACATCGGCTTCGGCTCCCTGGTCACCCTGCACGCCGAGCGGATCGCGGTGCTGCGCTCGGTCGTCGTACGGCATCTGCTGCGCCGGCAGGGCAGCCGGCTCAACCTGCCGGGCGAGCACCACACCGAACTGCTGGACCGGATCGAGCCGGTGCTGGCGGCGGCCGGCGGACTCGGGCTGCCCGCCGACCGGTCGGGGCCGCTGTTCGAGCAGCTCTTCGCGCTCGTCCTCAAGACGGCCGCGCATCCGCGCCGGCTGCCCCACCGCCGTCGCCGGGCCTTCTTCCGCCGCGCGGGCCGGCTCTACCGCCGCCACCGCCCCGCCGGTCTGCGCCGGCCGGGTGGCAGCCTCGGGGTGCAGCACCGGCTGCTCGCGGCGGGGGCGTACACGGCGTTCCGTGCGCTGCGCGGCGCCCGTCAGCGGCTGTCGGCCGCCGCCCGGCTCCTCCCGCGCCCCCGCGGGCTGCGCACCCGCCTGTACTACCGGCGTCAGCTGCGCCGCCGTATCGACCCGAACCTGGCGGTGTACTGCGCCTACTGGGGCCGCGGTTACGCGTGCAGCCCGGCCGCGATCCACGCCAAGGCCGCCGAACTCGCCCCGCACATCCGCTCGGTGTTCCTCGTCGAGCCCGGCCAGGCGCACACCGTGCCGGAGGGCGTCGAGCACGCGGTGATCGGCAGCCGCCGCTCCTGGCAGGTCCTGGCCCGCGCCAAGTACCTGGTCAACAACGCCAACTTCGCGGAGGGAGTGGTCAAGCGGGAGGGCAGTGTGCATGTGCAGACCCAGCACGGCACCCCGTTGAAGAAGATGGGCGTCGACCAGTCGACGTACCCCGTGGTGGCGGCCGCGAGCGGCTCGTTCACCAAGCTGCTCGGGCGGGTGGACCGCTGGGACTTCAACCTCTCCTCCAACACCCACTCCACGCAGATGTGGGAGCGCGCCTTCCCGGGCCGCTACGAGCACCTGGAGTACGGCTATCCGCGCAACGACGTCCTCTACACGGCGACCGCCGAGGACGTGGCCCGGATCCGGCGCGAGCTCGGGGTGCCGGAGGGGCGGACGGCCGTGCTGTACGCGCCGACCCACCGCGACTGGTCGACCGGCTTCGAGGGCGGCCTGGACCTGGAGGCCTTCTGCGAGGCGGCCGGCGAGGACGTCGTCGTCCTGCTGCGCGCCCACTACTTCTACGACCTGGGCCGGGCCCGGGGGACGGGCCGGATCCTCGACGTCACCGGCCACCGCTCCTCCGAGGAGGTCTGTCTGGCCGCCGACGCGCTGGTCACGGACTACTCGTCGATCATGTTCGACTACGCCAACCTGGACCGCCCGATCGTCGTGTACGCCGACGACTGGGAGGTCTACACCGAGACGCGGGGCGTGTACTTCGACCTGATGGCGGAACCGCCGGGACCGGTGGCCCGTACGCCGCAGGAGCTGGCGCGGGTGTTCCGCGACGGCGTGTACGCCTCGCCGGAGTCCGCGGAGCTCAGGGCCGCCTTCCGGGCCCGTTTCTGCCAGTTCGACGACGGCCGGGCCGCCGAGCGCGTGGTGCGCAGGGTGCTGCTCGGCGAGCCCCCGGAGGCGATCGGGCCCGTGCTGCCGCTCGCCGACCGCGTCCCGGCCCCCGCCGCCGCCACCCCCGTGAGGAGCTGACCCCCGCAGTGCCCCGCTTCAGCGTCATCGTCCCCTGTTTCAAGGTGCAGGGCTTCCTGCGCGAGTGTCTCGACTCGCTCCTTTCGCAGTCGTACGCGGACTTCGAGGTGATCGCCGTCGACGACCGCTCGCCCGACGGCTGCGGCGCGATCCTCGACGAGTACGCGGCCCGCGACGAGCGGGTCCGGGTGCTGCATCTGCCGGAGAACGTGGGTCTCGGCCGCGCCCGCAACGCGGGCCTGCCGCACGCGGGCGGCGACTACCTGTTCTTCCTCGACAGCGACGACACCCTCACTCCGGGCGCCCTGCGCGCGATGGCCGACCGGCTCGCCGAGGCCGACAACCCGGACGTGCTGGTGTTCGACTACGCGCGCACCTACTGGTGGGGCGGCACCCGCCGCAACGCCCTCGCGCACGTCCTGACCGAGGTCGGCGCCGACGCCTTCACGGCGGCCGAGCACCCGGAGATCCTGGACCTGCTGATGGTCGTGTGGAACAAGGTCTACCGGCGCGACTTCGTCGGGCGGAACGGCTTCTCCTTCCCTCCCGGCTACTACGAGGACACGCCCTGGACGTTCCCGGTCATGCTCAGCGCGGAGCGGATCGCCGTGCTGGACCGGATCTGTCTGAACTACCGCCAGCGCCGCCAGGGCAACATCCTGTCCACCACCAGCCGCAAGCACTTCGACATCCACGACCAGTACGAGCGGGTCTTCGCCTTCGTCGACTCGCGCCCGGCGCTCGCGGACTGGCGGCCGTATCTGCACCGCAAGATGGGCGAGCACTGCCTGGACATCCTGGCCAAGCCGGACCGGCTGCCGCCGTCCGACAAGAAGGAGTTCTTCCGCCGCACGGCCGAGATGTTCCGCTCCCGCCGGCCGGACGGCGCACCGGTGCCGGCGGAACTGCGGGTGCTGGAGCACGGGTACGCGGCCTACCGGGCTCGGCGGCAGGCCGAGCGGGCGGGGCGGGAGCTGGCGCGGCGCGGGACACTCGTCCGCCGGGCGGCCGGGGCACGGGCCCGGCGCGCGGCGGACGGGGTGCGCGCCCGCCGGCCGATCGACCCGCAGCTGGTCGTGTACTCGGCGTTCTCGCACCGGGGGGTACT
The DNA here is from genome assembly GCF_040630405.1 of Streptomyces sp. NPDC005811. Taxonomy (NCBI): domain Bacteria; kingdom Bacillati; phylum Actinomycetota; class Actinomycetes; order Kitasatosporales; family Streptomycetaceae; genus Streptomyces; species Streptomyces sp. NPDC005811. Next base: position 40,709 of record NZ_JBEXXK010000006.1, on the reverse strand, counting down.
GGGCGATCCGGGGGCGGTCTACCGCAAGGCGCGGGAGATCGCGCCGCAGTTGCGCGGGGTGTGGGTGGTGCGCGACGAGGAGACGGCCGCGGGGCTCCCGGCGGGCGTCGAGCACGTCCTGCTGGACTCGCCCGCGTACCGGCGGGTGACCGCGCGGGCGGGTTTCTTCGTCAACAACGTCAACTGGCCGGGCGCGCTGGCCAAACGCCCCGGCAGCGTCCACATCCACACCCACCAGGGCACCCCGCTGAAGTACATGGCCGCCGATCTGCTGGACCGGCCCGGGGCCCGGTACGGGGTGGACGTGCCGCAGATGCTGCGCCGCGCCGACCGCTGGGACCACAGTCTGGTCGCCAACCGGCACTCGGAGCTGGTGTGGGAGCGGGCGTACCCGTGCCACTTCGCCTCCGCGCGCACCGGCAGCCCGCGCAACGACGTGCTGGTCGGCGCGGACGCGGCGGCGGGCGCGGCGGTGCGGGCCCGGCTGGGCGTGCCGGCCGGGCACACCGTGGTGCTGTACGCGCCGACGCGGCGGGAGTACGTCCGGGGCGGGCACGTCGACCGGATCGACCTGGCCCGGTTCGCCGCGTGCCTGGGCGAGGGCCACACCCTCGTCGTACGGCTGCACCCGTCGCTGGCGACCGGGCACGCGCGCGGGATGGGCCTGACGGACCTGCACCGGCGCGGGGTGCTCGTCGACGCGACGGACGAGCCGCACGTGGAGGACGTGATGCTCGCCTCGGACGTGCTGGTCACCGACTACTCGGCCCTGATGTTCGACTACGCCGCCCTGGACCGGCCGATCGTGGTGCACGCCGACGACTGGGAGGCGTACACGGCGAGCCGGGGCACCTACTTCGACATCACCGCCGAGGCGCCGGGCCATGTCTCGCGCTCCTTCGACGAGCTGACCCGGCTGCTGGCCTCCGGGAGCTGGCGGGACGAGGACTCCGCCCGGCTGCGGACCGCGTTCCGGGCGCGGTTCTGCGCGTACGACGACGGACACGCCGCCGAACGGGTCGTACGGCGGCTGCTGCTGGGCGAGGAGTTCCCGGACGCCGGGGCGGCACGGGTGCCCGCACCGGGCGCGCCGCACGAGGAGCTCGCGTCGACCTGAGCGGCGGGTCCGCGGGACGGGGCCCGTGCGCGGGAACGACTCCGTTCGGGCTCACCCGTCGGGGTGACAGGGGGCGAGGCCGTTGACGCGGGAGGGAAGGTACGACCAATGCCCCTCTTGCTCGACTTTGCCCCCGTATGTCACTTTTCGGTCCGCGCCCGGTGAGCGCCGGTGTCCTGATCCGGCGTCCGGCGCGCGGTGCCGGGGCGCTGCGCCGCCGGCCGGTGTGGCGTCCGAGCCCGTACCAGGTCTTCGGTTTCCTGTTCTGGCTGGTGACGACGCTGGCGTTCTGGCGGGTGCCGCTGTGCTGCGACGCGGGGGTGCACGCGGCGGTGGTGGAGCGGCTGAGGGCCGATCTGCTGCATCCCCGGCATCCGATGGCCGATCTGCCGGGCGCGGGCAGCCCCTACTACTCGCCGTACGCGCTGGCCGAGGGCGTGTTCGCGCGGCTGACGGGGCTGACGGGCTGGGAGGTGCTGAGGGTCGCCGGGCCGGTGAACCTGGTCGTGCTGCTGACCGGTCTCGGCCGGTTCGTGCGGGCGCTGACGCCGAGACCGTGGGCGCCGGTGCTCGCACTGGCCGCGATGACGCTGCTCTGGGGCACCGAACGCGCCTGGTGGAGCGGCTATCTGGGCCTGATGTCGATGACCGGCAACCTCGGCTATCCGTCCACCTTCGCGATCGGCCTGGCCTTCTGGGCGTGGGCGCTGACGGCGGCACGCGCGCGGGACGAACGCCTGGTCCGCTACGTCGGCCCGGACGGGCTGCGCGGTTTCACCGGGTACGCGGGGGTCGGCGCGCTGTACGGGGCGATCCTGCTGGTGCATCCGATCTCGGCGGTGGCGGCCGTGACGGGCGGGGCCGCGGTGGCCCTGGGCCGGCAGCGGGAGTGGCGGCCGGCGGTCGCGGCGCGCTGGGCGGTGACGGCGACGGCGGCGCTGCTGGTCGCCTCCGCCTGGCCGTACTTCGACGTGTTCGCGCTGGCCGGGGACGGCAGCGTCGACGGGATGCACCGGCGGCTGTACGACGACCCGGCCGGCCATTTCTGGCTGGCGCTGCTGGGCCTGCCGGCGCTGTGGGCGCGGGCGCGGCGCTCGGTGCGCGATCCGCTGGTGCTGATGTTCGCCCTGGACTGTCTGGTGGTGGCGTACGGGTTCGTCAGCGGTCACTACACCTACGGGCGGATCCTCGGCCTGACGCTGGTGCCGCCGCAGTTCGCGCTGGCGGTGGAGCTGGCGGCGCCCCGGCCGTGGGGGGTGCGGCGCAGGGCGCTGGGCGCGGTGGCGGCCGCCGGGGCCTGTCTGGGGCTGCTGACCGTGCAGGCGGGGGCGGTCGTGCCGCGCGCGCTGGATCCGGTGGGCTTCGACCAGCCGCCGCGCTGGGCGCCGTACGACTGGGCGGCGCGGCACATCGGGCCCGGGGAGGTGGTGATCACCGACGGGTACTTCGCCGTCCACGCGATCGCCGGGTACGGGCCGAACCTCGCCGCGCCGCCCTGGCCGGACGCGGCGCTGGACGAGCGCGCGAGGCTGCGCCGGACGGCGGACGTCCGGGCGTATCTCGCGCCCGGTTCGACGCGGGCCGGGCGGGCGGCGATCGTCCGCCGCTACCGGGTCCGCTGGCTGCTGCTGACGCGCTGGCACCCGGTGCCCGAGGAGGCCGTGGTGGTGGCGTGGAGCCGGCGGACCGGGGAGGTGCTGGCGCGGGTGGGGTGAGCCGCGGGGGCGCCGGTGGGGGCGGCGGGGGCGCGGCCGATGGAAAAAGGCCTCCCGAGGGGGGCGCCCGATGGTCGGATCCCCCGGGAGGCCCCGGTCCGGTGCGGGTTACTCGATGACGAGGTCGACCTCGATGTTGCCGCGCGTGGCGTTGGAGTAGGGGCAGACCTGGTGGGCGGTCTCGACCAGCTTGCGGCCGGTCGCCTCGTCCAGGGTGTCGGGGAGCTCGATGCGCAGCGTGACCTTCAGGCCGAAGCCCTCGCCCTGCTTGCCTATGCCGACCTCGGCGGTCACGGCGGCGTCGGAGACGTCGACCTTCGCCTGGCGGCCGACGAGGCCGAGAGCGCTGCCGAAACAGGCCGCGTAACCGGCGGCGAACAGCTGCTCCGGGTTGGTGCCCTGACCGTTGCCGCCCATCTCCACCGGCAGGGCGAGGGCGAGGTCGATCTTCCCGTCGTTGGTGACGGCGCGGCCCTCGCGGCCGTGGGTGGCGGTGGCGACTGCGGTGTAGAGCGCGTCCATGGATGAACCGTCCCTCTCGGAAGAGTCTGTGTCGGGGGGTGGCCGGGCCGGCCGCTTCTCGCGTCCGGGCCGCTCACGGCGATAATTAGAGCACACAATTCAGTTGTGCACAACTAAATGGCCCACCGGCGTTACCCTGGAGACATGACCCCGACGTCGACCCCGCTCCCCGCCCCCGTCCCCTCGGAGAACTGGCTGCGCCTGGACAGCCAGATCTGCTTCTCCCTGCACGCGGCGTCGCGCGCCTTCAACGGCGTCTACCGCGTGATCCTCAAGGAGCTGGGGCTGACCTACCCCCAGTACCTGGTGATGCTGGTGCTGTGGGAGCAGGGCGAGCTGCCCGTGAAGAAGCTCGGCGAGCATCTGCGCCTGGACTCCGGCACACTGTCCCCGCTGCTCAAACGGCTGGAGACGGCCGGTCTGGTGATCCGGGAGCGCAGCGCGCGCGACGAGCGCTCGGTGGAGATCCGGCTCACCGAGGAGGGCGCCGCGCTGCGGGAGCGGGCACTCCAGGTGCCCCGGCGGATCGCCTCGGCGACCGGGTTCGGGCTGGAGGAGATCAGCGAGCTGAGGGAGCGCCTCGACCAGCTCACCGACGCACTGGACGCGGCGGCGCTGGAGGAGGAGCCGGGCGGCGGACGTAGAGACGCAGGGTGACCCCGTCCCGGACGAACTCGCGCCTCGGTTCGCCCGGCACGAACTCCTCCGTCACCACGGTCAGCTTCACCCGCTCGGTCGGATTGCGCGGGTACCACGGGGAGCGCAGCGCGTACGGCTCGGCCAGCACCCACAGCCGGTCCAGCGCGAGCAGCTCGCGGCGCAGCTCGGCGGCGCCCCGCTCCCGGCCGTAGAGCGTGCCCGAGGCAGGACCGGACGCCCGGAGCGCCACGTCCCGCACCCCCCGGAAGCCCTCGGGGTGCGACACCTTCGCCCGCCGCCCGATGGCCGGCAGGAACACCACCGCCTCGCCCGGCCGCACCTCCCGCGCGGCCAGCGCCGAGACGGCGGCGAGGGTGTCGGGGCGGCCCCGCAGGGTGCGGTCCTGGCGGTACACGGGCAGGTACTGGGTGAACGCGAGGGCGACGGCCAGGGTTCCCGCGAGCGGGACCAGGGGCGACCTCACCCCCTTCGCCCCGAGCACCCGGTCGGCGCCCGCCGCCACCAGCAGCGGCGCCCCCGCGAGGGCGTACAGCACATAGCGCTCGTCGTACATCGGGCGGAGCTGGGAGACGGCCAGCAGGGTCAGCGGGGGCACGACCGCCCAGGGCAGGGCCACCGACGCGAGGGTCAGCCGGCGGGGGCCCGGCAGGGCGGCGAGGGCGAGCAGCAGACAGGTCCAGAAGAGAGGCCCGCCCGGCCCGAGGAACGCGTGCAGCAGCCGCAGCGCGCTGCCCGCACCCGGCCGGGACAGCCACGCCACCTGACCGGCCTGGGCCCGCGACACGACGGCGAGCGGCGCCAGGACCAGCACCGCGGCACCCGCCGCCACGGCCCACCGCACCCCGTCCCGTCTCCCTACGCGCGCGTGAAGGAGCGTCACCCCGTGGGCGAGCACCAGCAGCACCGCCAGCTCGTGCAGCAGACAGGTCGACGCGAGGACGACGCCGTACGGCCACCAGGGGCGCCCCTGGAGCGCCCGGACGAGCAGCAGGGTCGCCCCGGCCGCGCCGGCGCAGACGAGGGCGTAGGAGCGGCCCTCCTGCGCGTAGTGGCCCACGAGCGGAGTGGCGGCGTACAGCAGGCCCGCCCACAGGCCGACGCGCGGCCGGGCCAGCCGGGTGCCGAGGGCCGCGACCAGGCCCGCCGCGAGGGCCGCCGCGCAGACGGACGGCAGGCGCAGGAGGACCTCGCCGGGGCGGACGGCGAGGACGGCGTGCAGGAGGAGGTAGTACAGGCCGTGCACGGCGTCCACCCCGTGCAGCAGCCGCCAGATCTGCGGCACCGAGCGCCGCGCCACCTGGAAGGTGACGGCCTCGTCGCGCCACATGCCACCGCGGTCCAGCCCCCACAGACCGAGCGCGAGCCCCGCTCCGACGGGAGGGAGCACCGCCGCGCCCGCCCTGTTCCTGATGTCCACGGACCCCATTTTGTTGGATTTAGTACCGCTTCTTGGCTATTGACGGAGTATCTGAACAAAAGAGGCATTCGGGCGCCTTACGATCCGCCGTCATGAGACGTCGTCACCTTCTCGTCGCCCTCGCCGCCGCCTGGCTGGCCTCCCGCGCCCTGATGCTGTGGCTGCTCGCCCACGACTCCCTCGGAATCCTGGGCGGCCGGGTGGGCCGGGAGGTGTGGCACCTGTACCACCACTGGTACGGCGTCCTCGCGCACGGCGCCTTCCCCGCGCACGACACCCTGTGGCAGTACCCGCCGGGCGCCGGCCCCGTGCTGCTGTCGCCGGGCGTGCTGCCGTGGTGGACGTACTTCCAGGCGTTCGTCGCCCTCACCGTCCTCGCGGACGCGGCGATCGCCTGCGCGCTCGCCCGCGCGGGCACCCGCCCCGGCCGCCGCCTGGCCGGGGCCGCGGTCTGGGTGGGCGGGCTGCCGCTGCTGGTCCGCGTCCCGTTCGCCCGCTACGACGTGCAGGTCACGGCGCTCGCGGTGCTCTCCCTGCTGGCGCTCGCCCGCTCCACGCGCGTGTGCGGGGCGTTCGCGGCCGTGGGGGCGCTGGTGAAGGTGTGGCCGGCGCTGGTGCTGATCGGGGTGCGGCGCGGGCGCGACTCCCGGTCGGTGTGGTCGTCGGTGGCGCTCACCGGGGCATCGCTGTTCCTGCTGCTGGTGTTCGTGTTCCGCAATCCGCTCGCCTTCGTGCGCCAGCAGGGCGGCCGGGGCGTGCAGATCGAGTCCCTGGGCGGGACCGTGCTCTCGCTCGCGACCCACGCGGGATGGCCGGGCAAGGTCCACTACCGGTACGGCGCGATGGAGTTCACCGGGCCCTACGTCTCCAGCGTGGCGCACGCCTCGCTGGCCCTGACCGCCGTCGCCTTCGGCCTGCTCCTGCTGTGGCGCATCCGCGCCCGGCACTGGACCGAGGCCGTGCCCTTCGACGCGGCACTGAGCGCGGTCCTGCTGTTCACCGTGACCAGCAGGGTGATCAGCCCGCAGTACATGATCTGGCTGGTCGGCCTGGCCGCCGTCTGCCTCACCTCCCGGCACACCACCCAGCGCCCGGTGGTGGCGCTGATCCTCGCGTCGACCGCGGTCAGCGCCGTGATCTTCCCGGTCGAGTACGGCAGGGTCATCGAGTGCACCTGGACCGGAACCGGGCTGATGGTCCTGCGCAACGGCATGCTGCTCACGGCCGCGGTGCTGTCGTACGTCCGCCTGTGGCGCGCGACGACGGCGCGCGCCCCCGAGCGCGCCGGGAGTTGTCCACAGGCCCTGCGGGAGAGCCGCACGCCTGCTTCACTGTGAGACGAACGGGCCGATCGCGGACGAATCACATCGCAACCGGCCATCCTGCTTGGGGGAATCCACATGACCTGGCTGATCACCGGCGGCGCCGGCTACATCGGGGCGCACGTCGTCCGGGCGATGACCGCGGCGGGCGAGCGGGCGGTGGTGTACGACGACCTGTCGACCGGCGTCGCCGCGCGCGTGCCGGCGGGGGTGCCCCTGGTGACGGGGTCCACGCTGGACGGGGAGCGGGTCGCCCGCACCCTCGCCGAGCACGCGGTCACCGGTGTCGTCCATCTCGCGGCGAAGAAGCAGGTCGGCGAGTCGGTGGAGCGGCCCCTGCACTACTACCGGGAGAACGTGGAGGGCCTCAGAGTCCTCCTGGAGGCGGTCACCGGGGCCGGTGTCGCGTCCTTCGTGTTCTCCTCCTCGGCCGCCGTGTACGGCATGCCGGACGTCGATCTCGTCACCGAGGACACCCCGTGCACACCGATGTCGCCGTACGGCGAGACGAAGCTGGCCGGCGAGTGGCTGGTCCGCGCGACCGGCTGCGCCACCGGTCTGTCCACGGCCTGTCTGCGCTACTTCAACGTGGCGGGCGCGGCCTCCCCCGACCTGGCCGACACCGGTGTCTCCAACCTCATCCCGATGATCTTCGAAAGACTCACCGGGAACGCGCCGCCCCGGATCTTCGGCGCCGACTACCCCACCCCCGACGGCACCTGCGTCCGTGACTACATCCACGTGGCCGACCTCGCCGAGGCCCATGTGGCCGCCGCGCACGCCCTGCGCACCTCCCCGGGCCGCGACCTCACCCTCAACATCGGCCGCGGCGAGGGCGTCTCGGTCCGGGAGATGATCGACCGCGTCCGGACCGTCACCGGAATCACCCTCCCCCCGACGATCACTCCCCGCCGCCCCGGCGACCCGGCCCGTGTGATCGCCTCCGCGGACCGCGTCACCGCGGAACTGGGCTGGAAGGCGGTCCACGACGTCCAGGACATGATCACGTCGGCCTGGGAGGGATGGCTGCGCCTCCATCCGGAGACGGGGCGGGTGTAGGCGGGGCGACCTCGTACGCTGACAGGATGATCGATAGCGCACGTGCCGTCGGGTGTGTCGTCGGGTCCGCCGTGGGGGACGCGCTGGGGGCGCCGTTCGAGTTCGGGCCGGAGGGGGCCTTCTCGGCGCGGTTCCCGGTGACGGGGCACGGCGGCGAGATGTGCGGGGGCGGCGGCTGGGAGCCGGGGGAGGCGACCGACGACACCCAGATGGCGGTGCTCGTCGGGGAGTCGCTGGTGGAGCGCGGCGGGCTGGACCCCGCCGATGTCTTCGACCGGTTCCGGCGCTGGGCGGCCGCCGGCCCCAAGGACATCGGCATCCAGACCGAGGCGGTCCTCGGCAGCGGCGACCCGTGGGACCTGGCGGCCGCGCTGCACTTCCAGACCGGCGCGCGCGCCGCGGGCAACGGCGCGCTGATGCGGGCGGCGACCTCCGCCGTGCACTTCGCGCCCCGGGGCCGTGCCGCCACCCTGGACGCCGGCCGCCGTCTCGCCGCGCTCACCCACGGGGACGCGGCGGCCTGGGAGGGCACCGCGATCTTCCACGAGCTGGTGCGGGCCGCGCTGACCGGAGGCGACCCGCTGGCCGCCCTCCCGGAGACCCTGGCCGAGGTCCGCCCCGAGCACCGCGAGCGCTACGCCACGGTTCTCGCCCCCGACTGGCACCCGGACCTCGCCACCGAGTTCAACGGCGCGGTCTGGCCCTGTCTGGGCTCCGCCGTGTGGGCGCTGCGCACCACCTCCTCCTTCGAGGGGGCCGTCCGCGCCGCCGTCGACGTGGGCGGCGACACCGACACGGTCGCCGCGGTCACCGGCGGGCTCGCCGGGGCGGTGTACGGCATCGGCGGCGTCCCCGAACGCTGGACGGGCGTCGTGCACGTACCGCTGCCGGGCTGGGGCGAGCGGGTGCTGCGGCTGCCCGAACTCACCGCGCTCGCCCGGCGGCTCGCCGGCTGAGCGGGCCGCGCGGGCGCTCCCGCTAGGCGTTGTTGAGGTACGCCAGTACCGCCAGGACCCGGCGGTGGCCGCTGTCGCTCGGGGGGAGGCCCAGTTTCAGGAACACGTTGCCGATGTGTTTGCTGACCGAGCGTTCGGTGATGACGAGCGTGCCCGCGATGGTGGTGTTGTCGTGGCCCTCGGCCATCAGCTTCAGGACCTCGCGCTCGCGGGGCGTGAGCTGGTCGAGGGGGGAGTCCTTGCGGCGGGTCAGCAGCTCGGTGACCACCTCGGGGTCCAGGGCCGTACCGCCGCCCGCGACCCGCTGCAGGGCGTCCAGGAACTCGTCGACGCGGCCCACGCGGTCCTTGAGCAGATAGCCGACGCCGTTCGCGCCGCCGCCGAGCAGTTCGGCCGCGTAGGACTCCTCGACGTACTGGGAGAGCACCAGCACCGGCAGGCCGGGGATCCTCTCGCGGGCCTCCAGCGCGGCCCGCAGCCCCTCGTCACGGAAGCCCGGCGGCATCCGCACGTCGAGCACGGCCGCGTCGGGCCGGTGCTGCAGCAGCGCCGGAAGGATCTCGGGGCCGGAGCCGACGACGGCCGCCACCTCGTGCCCGGCCGACGTCAGCAGCAGGACGAGGCCCTCCCGGAGCAGGGCGTTGTCCTCGGCCAACACGACTCTCATGCCACCTCGACTCCCGTCGACCCCTGTCGACTCCCGTCACGGCGCCCGGAGTTCCCCGGTCACAGCGCCTTGATCGCCTCCGCGGTCGCCCGCGCCAGCGCGCCCAGGTAGCCCTTGGGCAGCTTCGGACTGCGGATCACCACCGAACGCCAGTAAAGCGGACCCGAGATCAGATCGAGCGCCAGCTCGTCGTCCAGGCCCGCCCGGACCTCGCCGCGCTGCTCCGCCGCCGCGACGATCTTCAGCGCGACCCCCTCCTGGCCCTCGCGCAGCGTCTTCTGGAGCGCCTCGGCGATCTCCGGGTTGCGGGCCGCCTCGGCCTGGAGGTCCGGGATGATCTGCGAGGCCGCGGGGTGCCGCAGCGCCCGGGAGGTCACCTCGTACAGCATCCGCAGATCGCCCTCCAGGCTGCCCGTCTCCGGGGCCGGAAGGCCCTGCACGGCGAGCGCCGAGACGAGATCGAGGACCAGGTGCAGCTTGGAGCGCCAGCGCCGGTACACCGCGGTCTTGCCCACGCCGGCGCGCCGGGCGATGCCCTCGATGGACATCCGCGCGTAGCCGACGGTGGCGAGCTCCTCGAACACGGCAGCCCGGATGGCTTCCGTCACATCCTCGCGAAGCACGGCCGCGCCCGCCGGAGCCCGGCGGCGCGGCTTCGCCTGCGGTTCGTCGGCGTTCGTCGCGTTCGTCGTCATGTCCCCCAGCATAGGGCGTTACGACGAAACGGTTGCGTTCCGACGTCGATTAGGCCTACGCTCACGTTGCGACGATACGGTCCCGTCCCGACGTAAGAAAACGTAAAGAGAAGCGTAAGAGAACGCCGGGCGACGGCAGAGTGCAGCCGGAACAGCCGCACACGCACCCCCACCCCCCGAGTGAAAGCAGCGGATGTGAGCCAGGTACTCCACACACCGCCCATGACACAGGCCGGACCCCCCGACGACGACCTTGCGGCCCTCGCCGCCCGTCACGGCCTCGCGGTCAGCGGTGCCCGCCCCTCCCTGCCCCAGTACATCCGCCAGCTGTGGGCGCGCCGCCACTTCATCACCGCGTTCGCCACCGCCAAGCTGACCGCGCAGTACAGCCAGGCGAAGCTGGGCCAGATCTGGCAGGTGATGACCCCCCTGCTGAACGCGGCGGTCTACTACTTCATCTTCGGTGTGCTGCTGCAGACCAAGAAGGGCGTCCCGGACTACATCCCCTTCCTGGTCACGGGCGTGTTCGTGTGGACGTTCACCCAGAGCTCGATCATGTCGGGCACCCGGGCCATCTCCGGCAACATCGGCCTGGTGCGGGCCCTGCACTTCCCGCGGGCCGCGCTGCCGATCTCGTACTGTCTCCAGCAGCTCCAGCAGCTGCTGTTCTCGATGGCCGCGCTGGTGTTCATCCTGCTCGCCGTCGGGGTGCCGCCGGCCGTCTCGTGGGTCCTCGCCCTTCCGGCCCTGCTGCTGCAGTTCATCTTCAACGCCGGCGTGTCGATGATCCTCGCCCGGGTGGGCGCGAAGACCCCCGACGTCGCCCAGCTGATGCCGTTCGTGCTGCGCACCTGGATGTACATCTCCGGCGTGATGTGGAGCATCGACAACCTCCTCAGCAAGCACAGCGACTGGCCGGCCTGGGCCACGGACCTGCTGCGCGCCAACCCGGCCGCCGTCTACATCGACCTGATGCGCTTCGCCCTGATCGACACCTTCCACGCGAGCCAGCTGCCGCCGCACGTGTGGGTCTGGGCGACGGGCTGGGCCCTGCTCGCCGGCGTCGGCGGCTTCATCTACTTCTGGAAGGCTGAGGAGACGTACGGCCGTGGCTGAGAACTCACCGCACACCGGGCCCGGCACCGCCGAGCCGGTCCCCACCGTCATCGCGGACGGCGTCGACATCGTCTACCGGGTCAACGGCACCGGCGCCGGCCGGGGCACCGCCACCGCCGCCCTCAACCGCATCCTGCGCCGCAAGAAGGCCGAGCAGGCGGCGGGCGTCCGCAAGGTCCACGCGGTGAAGAACGTCTCGTTCGTCGCCTACAAGGGCGAGGCCATCGGGCTGATCGGCACCAACGGCTCCGGCAAGTCGACCCTGCTCAAGGCGGTCGCGGGCCTCCTGCCGGTGGAGAACGGCCGTATCTACACCCACGGCCAGCCCTCCCTCCTCGGGGTGAACGCGGCCCTGATGAGCGACCTGACCGGCGAGCGCAACGTCTACCTCGGCGGCCTCGCCATGGGCATGCCCCGCGAACACATCAAGGAGCGCTACCAGGAGATCGTCGACTTCTCCGGCATCAACGAGAAGGGCGACTTCATCACCCTGCCGATGCGCACCTACTCCTCCGGCATGCAGGCCCGGCTGCGCTTCTCCATCGCCGCCGCCAAGGACCACGACGTCCTCCTCATCGACGAGGCGCTGTCCACCGGTGACGCGAAGTTCCAGCGGCGCTCGGCCGACCGCATCCGCGAGATGCGCGAGCACGCCGGCACCGTCTTCCTCGTCAGCCACAGCAGCAGCTCGATCCGCGACACCTGCGAACGCGTGCTGTGGCTGGAGCGCGGCGAGCTGAGGATGGACGGGCCCACCGAGGAGGTCATGGAGGCCTACGAGGAGTTCAGCGGCGACCAGCGGGGCAAGAAGAGGGCCGCAGCGAAGAAGCGGGCGGCGGACTCCGCTCCCGAGCCGGCCACGACCGTCTGAACGGCCGACCCGACCAACGGTAAGGGGCGCCTCCTCGGGGAGGCGCCCCTTACGTCGTCCCTGCTACGAGTGCGTCCGCAGCAGCGTCCTCATCGTCCGCATCGCCACCGACAGGTTCGCCAGGTCGAACGTCTCCGAGCCCTGGATCTCCTCCAGCGTCGTCCGCGCCCGACCCAGGATCGCCGCGTTCTTCTCGTCCCACGCCTTGAACCGCTGCTCGGGCGTCGAGGTGCCGTTGCCGACGGCCAGGACGTCCGCGGTCAGCGCCGCATGGGCCGCGTAGAGGTCCTCACGGATGGAGGCACGCGCCATGGACTGCCAGCGGTCGGCCCGCGGCAGCTCGATGATCCGGTCCATCAGCTGGGTGATGTGCAGCCGGTCCGCGAGGTCGTAGTAGACCTCGGCGACGTCCTGCGGGTCCTTGCCCATCCGGTCGGCCACCGACACGATGTCCAGCGCCGGGAAGGCGGAGGAGAACCCGGCCACCCGCGCGGCCAGCTCGTCCGGCACCCCGGCGCCGCTCAGCTCGTCGTAGATCTTCTGCCACCACTCCAGGTCCGCGCCGCGCAGCAGCTTGGTCAGCTGCGACCAGACCTGCTCGACGCGCTCGGCGAAGAAGTCGACCGTCTCGGCGAGCTGGAGCGGCTGCGGCCGGTTGTTGAGCAGCCAGCGCGTACCGCGCTCGACGAGCCGGCGCGAGTGCAGCCGGATCCGGGTCTGCACGGCCGCCTCGACCGTGTTGTCCAGCTCCTCCACCGCGTCCCACACCGGCGCCGACCGGAAGATCGCCCGCGCCGCGGTCTGCGCCCGCACGATCTCCTCCAGCGAGGCCCCGGTCTCCTCCCGCAGCCGGTGCAGATACGTCGTACCGCCCGTGTTGACCGTGTCGTTGACCAGCACGGTCGTGGTGATCTCACGGCGCAGCGGGTGGCTGTCGATGTACTCCGGGAACCGCTCGCGCAGCGCCGTCGGGAAGTACGCGTACAGCAGACCGCGCAGGTACGGGTCGTCCGGCAGGGAGGTCTGGAGCAGCTCGTCCGAGACGGTGATCTTCGTGTACGCCAGCAGGACGGCCGTCTCCGGGCCGGTCAGGCCGTGGCCGGAGCCGAGGCGCTCACGGATCTGCCGGTCGCTCGGCAGGAACTCCAGCGCCCGGTCGAGGTGGCCCTCGCGCACCAGGTGGCGCAGGAAGCGCTGCTGGGCGTGGAGCATGTCCTTGGACTGGGCGAGGGCGTTGGCGATCGCCGTGTTCTGCGCGTAGTTGTTGCGCAGGACCAGCGCGCCGACCTCGTCGGTCATCTCGGCGAGCAGCTTGTTGCGCTGCTTGACCGTCATGTCGCCGTCGGTGACCAGCCCGTTGAGCAGGATCTTGATGTTCACCTCGTGGTCGGAGGTGTCCACGCCCGCACTGTTGTCGATGGCGTCGGTGTTGATCCGGCCGCCCTGGCGGGCGAACTCGATCCGGCCGAGCTGGGTCAGCCCCAGGTTGCCGCCCTCACCGACGACCTTGACCCGCAGGTCCTGGCCGTCGACCCGGATCGGGTCGTTGGCCTTGTCGCCGACGTCGGCGTTCGACTCGGTGCTCGCCTTGACGTACGTGCCGATGCCGCCGTTCCACAGCAGGTCCACCGGCGCGGACAGGATCGCCTTCATCAGGTCGGCCGGGGTCAGCTTGGTGACGCCCGCCTCGATGCCGAGGACCTGCCGGATGTGCGCGTTGACGGGGATCGCCTTCGCCGTACGGGGGAAGACACCGCCGCCGGCGGAGATCAGGTCGGCGCCGTAGTCGGCCCAGGAGCTGCGCGGCAGCTCGAACAGCCGGCGGCGCTCGGCGTAGGAGACCGCGGCGTCCGGGTTGGGGTCGATGAAGATGTGCCGGTGGTCGAAGGCGGCGACCAGACGGATGTGCTCGGACAGCAGCATGCCGTTGCCGAACACGTCACCGGACATGTCACCGATGCCGACGACCGTGAAGTCCTCGACCTGGGTGTCGACGCCCATGTCGCGGAAGTGCCGCTTGACGGACTCCCAGGCGCCACGGGCGGTGATGCCCATCGCCTTGTGGTCGTAGCCGGCGCTGCCGCCGGAGGCGAAGGCGTCCCCGAGCCAGAAGCCGTACGATCCGGCGACCTCGTTGGCGATGTCGGAGAACGTCGCCGTGCCCTTGTCGGCGGCGACCACCAGATAGGTGTCGTCCTCGTCGTGCCGTACGACGTCGGAGGGCGGCACGACCTCCCCGGCGACCATGTTGTCGGTGATGTCGAGGAGCGCCGAGATGAAGGTGCGGTAGCTGGCGATGCCCTCGGCGAGCCACGCGTCGCGGTCCACGGCCGGGTCGGGCAGCTGCTTGGCGACGAAGCCGCCCTTCGCGCCGACCGGCACGATGACGGTGTTCTTCACCATCTGCGCCTTGACCAGGCCGAGGATCTCCGTGCGGAAGTCCTCCCTCCGGTCCGACCAGCGCAGACCGCCGCGCGCGACCTTCCCGAACCGCAGGTGCACACCCTCCACCCGGGGCGAGTACACCCAGATCTCGAACGCCGGCCGCGGCGCCGGAAGGTCCGGGATGACCTGCGGGTCGAACTTCATCGACACGTACGCGTGCGGCGTGCCGTCCTCGGTGGTCTGGAAGAAGTTGGTGCGCAGGGTCGCCTTGATGACGGTGAGGAAGGACCTCAGGATCCGGTCCTCGTCGAGGGAGGCCACCTGGTCGAGCGCGGCGTCGAGCTCCTCGAGGAGCGCGTCGACGATCTCCAGACCGGCCCGCTGCCGGCCCGGCGACATCCGCGCCTCGAAGAGGGAGACGAGCAGCCGGGTGGTGTGGACGTTCGTCCGGAGGGTGTCCTCCATGTAGTCCTGGCTGAACGTGGACCCGGCCTGCCTCAGGTACTTGGCGTAGGCGCGCAGCACCATCGCCTGCCGCCAGTTCAGCCCGGCGCCCAGCACCAGCGCGTTGAACCCGTCGTTCTCCGCCCGGCCGGTCCAGGTCGCGGCGAACGCCTCCTGGAACCGCTCACGCCCGTCGTCGCCGAGCAGATCGGTGCTGCCGCCGCCCAGCGCCTTGGGGATGCGCAGCCCGAAGTCGTAGATCCAGGCCACCGACCGGTCCGAGCAGCGCAGTTCGTACGGCCGCTCGTCGATGACCTCGACACCGAGCCGGTTCAGCACCGGCAGCACCGCCGACAGGGAGATCGCGTCGCCCTTGCGGTAGATCTTGAAGCGGCGCTCGTCGGGCGCGGCACCCACCGGCTCGTACAGGCTGAGCGAGAAGCTCTGTTCCTCGGTGAGCCGTTCGAGGTGGACGAGGTCGGCGACCGCGGCGCGCGGGGTGTGGTCGGCCTTGTAGCCCTCGGTGAAGTTGTTGTAGCGGCGCAGCAGCTCGGCGGCCCGCTCCTCGCCGAGTTCGGCGGTGAGCGCCTCGGCGAACGCGTCGGCCCAGGACCGGGCGGCCTCGACGAGACGCGCCTCGATGCGGTCCTTGTCGGCCTCCGACAGCTCCGGCAGCTCGGTGCCCGGCGCGACCCGGACCACGAAGTGCAGCCGGGACAGGATCGACTCGGTGTTCCAGGCGGTGAAGTCGACGCTCGTCCCGGCGAGCTCCTCCTTCAGGATGTCGATGATCCGCAGCCGTACCCCGGTGGTGTAGCGGTCGCGGGGCAGGTAGACGAGCGCCGAGTAGTAGCGGCCGTACTCGTCCTGGCGCAGGTAGAGCCGCAGCCGGCGGCGCTCCTGGAGGTAGAGCACCGAGGTGACGATGGAGCGCAGCTCGTCGACCGGGGTCTGGAACAGCTCGTCGCGCGGGTACGTCTCCATGATCTGGAGCAGGTCGCGCCCATCGTGGCTGTTGGGCGAGAACCCGGCGCCCGTCAGGACGGCGTCGACCTTGCGGCGCACGACGGGGACGCGCAGCACGGACTCGGTGTAGGCGGCGGAGGAGAACAGGCCGAGGAAGCGGCGCTCCCCGACGACATTGCCGTCGGCGTCGAACTTCTTCACCCCGACGTAGTCGAGGTACGACGGCCGGTGCACGGTGGCCCGGCTGTTGGCCTTGGTCAGGACGAGCAGCTTGTGCTCGCGGGCCTTGGCGCGGGCGTCGGCCGGCAGCCGCTCGAACGAAGGGCTGACGGGGTGGGCGTCCTCGGCCGCGTGGTGCGGGTCGGCGCGCAGGATGCCGAGCCCGGTGCCGGGCACGGCCGTGAGGGAGTCGTCCTCGCGCAGCTGGTACTCGCGGTAGCCGAGGAAGGTGAAGTGGTCGGCGGCGAGCCAGCGCAGCAGCTCACGCGCCTCCTCGACGTCGGCGGAGGCCAGGTCGCCGGGCCGGGGCTCCTCGGTGAGACCGTCGGCGATCCGCAGCGCCGAGTCCCGCATCTTCTCCCAGTCCTCGACGGCCTCCCGGACGTCGGAGAGCACCCGCAGCAGATCGGCGGTGACCTGCTTGAGGTCGGCGCGGTCGGTCTCGCGGTCCATCTCCACATGGATCCACGACTCGATGTGCGCGTCGTGCGGAAGACCGGCCGCGGGCGCGGCGGGCAGCACCTCGATCAGCTTGCCGGTCACATCGCGCCGCACCACGACCTGCGGGTGCACGACGAGGTGGATGCCGCGCCCCTGCCGGGTCAGCTCGTTGGTGACGGAGTCCACGAGGAAGGGCATGTCGTCGGTGACGACCTCGACGACGGAGTGGCTGCAGGTCCAGCCGTTCTCCTCGACGGTCGGGGTGTGGACCCGGACGTTGGCGGTTCCCTGCGGCCGCGTCTCGGCCAGCCGGTAGTGGGAGAGAGCGGCTCCGAAGACATCGACCGGGTCGCGGCCCTTGAGGTCCTCCGGAGCGGTGTGCAGGTAGTAGCGCTGGAGGAACGCGAGCAGGGCGTCGTGGTCCGGGGTGCCCGGAGCTCCTGGCGTGCCCTCGCTCGTCGTCCCAGTCGGTAGGTACCCCCCGACCGGGCTGTTCTCAGCGACCCGCGCCGCCCTCTCGAGCAGCTCGGCCTTGGCTTCGTCCAGCTTGGTCTGCATTGTCCTCTGACTCCTGTCGCGCGCCGTTGCGTGACGTAGAAGGAAGTACGGTCTCTTCCCTTGCGGCTCGCCGCCACGGCCCGGGGTCTCCGGTCTGCTCCGACGCTATGCCGCAAGATGAGATGAGCGGGGGGTTATCGGCCATTCTCGACACCGCCGCGAGGTGTGACGCTGCTCTCCGCATCGCGTCTTCCGCGTGGGTGTACGGCGTCCCGGGGCACCTTGCGCCCCTGTCCCGCCCGCAAGAACCAGCGTCCGCCGCCCGGCCGCGGAGATGGTCCGCACACACCGGGCGCAGGGCAGGGGCAACAGAACCCCCGCGAACTATCGCGCTGATCACGCCACTAAGGCTATCGCTCCCCACCGGGGGCCCGTCATGAGCCGTATGTGTACAAAACAAGGGGCAGAACTTTGACGTTCTGCACAGGGGCACGGGTCGACGCCGGTGCCGCCACCGAGAGACCCTGAGGCTGGAAGCGCCCCCGAGAGAGGAGCCGCACCATGCCCGCGAAGATCCTCATCGTCACCGGCGACGCGGCGGAGTCCCTGGAAGTCCTCTACCCCTACCAACGCCTGCGCGAAGAGGGCTACGAGGTCCACATCGCCGCCCCCACCCGCAAGACGCTCCGGTTCGTCGTCCACGACTTCGAGACCGGCTTCGACACCTACACCGAGAAACCCGGCTACACCTGGCCCGCCGACCTCGCCTTCTCCGAGGTCGACCCCGGGCAGTACGCCGCCGTCGTCATCCCCGGCGGACGCGCCCCCGAATACCTGCGCAACGACCCCGAACTCCGCAAGATCCTCAAGTCGTTCTTCGACGCCGACAAACCCGTCGCCCAGATCTGCCACGGCCCCCTGCTCACCGCGGCCGCCGACGCGCTGAGGGGGCGCCGGGTCACCGCCTATCCCGCGCTGGAGCTCGACATGCAGACCGCCGGCGCCACGTTCCAGGACACCGAGGCCGTGGTCGACGGCACCCTGGTCTCCTCCCGCGCCTGGCCCGACCATCCGGCCTGGATGCGCGAGTTCCTGAAGGTGCTCCGCGCGAAGACCCCGGCGACCTGACCCTTCCCGGGTGCGGCGCCGGCTCCCCGGAGGCGCCGCACCGCCACGCGGCCGCCCGCGGTGTCGGCGGCCGCCCGCAGCGTCAGGCGGCGGCCCGCAGCGTCAGGCGGCCGCCCGCGAGGCGACCTCCACCGCCTCCTCCAGGGTGTCCACGACCGGTACGCCCACCGCCTCCAGGCTCGCCCGGCTGTGCGAGCCGCCGGTGTAGAGCACGGCCCGCGCACCCGCGTGCAGCGCCGCCACCGCGTCGTCGGCGGCGTCCCCGATCACCACGGTCCGGGCGGGCTCCACCGACTTCCCCAGCGCGGCGAGATGCCGCACCATGTGCTCCGCCTTGCTGCCCCCGGACGGCCCGACCCGGCCGTCCACCCGCACGAAGTGCGGTTCTATGCCGAAGCCCCGCACCACCGGCACCAGTTCCTCGTGCACGTACATGCTCAGCAGGGACTGGCTGCGCCCCGCCGAACGCCACCCCGTGAGCAGCTCCACCGCCCCGTCGGTGAGCCCGCACCGCACCCGGTGCTGCGCGTAGTACCGGTGGAAGATCTCGTCCATGAGCTCCCACTCGGCGTCCGTGGGGAGCCGCCCCATGAGCCGCTCGTAGAACTTCGGCACCGGCACGCAGTACAGCGCGCGGTAGCGCTCCAGCGTCAGCGGCTCCAGGCCCAGCTCCGCGAACGCCGCGTTCGTCGCCCCGATGATCGCGTCGTTGTCATTGAGCAGCGTCCCGTTCCAGTCCCAGACGATGTGCGCCGCCACCTGCTGTTTCCCCATGCAGCAAACGTACCCGCCCGCACCGACAATCAAGTGCGGAGGCGACCTCGCGCCCCCGCCCCGGGCGCCCGCCCCCTCGGTCGTCCTCCGCGCCCCTCAGGCGCCGGCGCCGACCAGGTTCGGGATCTCCTGCGTGGCGAACCACAGCAGCTCGTGGTCCTCGGCCCCGTCCACCACGAACTGGGCGTCGTCGTCCCCGCCGTCCGCCGCGCCGAGCGCCTGCGCCGCGGCGGCCACGTCGGCCTCCGCGTCCCCGGCGTCGACGTGCACCGAGGCCGCCTTCGCCAGGGTCACCGCCCCCGACACCCGCACCTCGCCGAGCGCCGCCGGGTCCAGCCCGCGGTCGGGGTCCACCTCGGTCGCACGGTCGGGTACGTCGACGGCGACCACGACCCTGCGGCGCGGCGCGCCCCCGTCCGCCGCGAGCAGCCGCAGCGAGGCGAGCGCGGCCCGGCTCAGCGCCGCGTACTCCAGTTCCTCGATGTCGTCGGAGAGGTACCACTCGCGCAACGCGGGCGTGACGGCGTAGGCGACGAGCGGCCCGGACCCCAGCTCCCCCGTCTTGTGCGCCTCGGCGAGGCCGGGGAGGGTCAGGGGGACGTAGACGCGCATGGCAGGCCGCTCTTTTCGTCGTCGGATTCGGCCCGGACGCTCGGCCCGGAGGCCTTCAGGATACGTGCGGCCGTCCCCTTTCGGGCCCCTCCCCGCAGACACCGAAGCGTCCACCCCGCGCCCCGGAATTCACCCCGCACACCGCTCCCACCGGGGCTTTCCCCTCCTCCGGCCACCCTGATAGGTGAATCACCCTTCACCCGCCCCACTACTCTGTGCCCCCTTGCCCTCACTCACCGCGACCGCATACAAGATCGACGACGGCAAGTTACCGACCGGTAGAAGGTCGGGCCGGCCCACCCATCAAGTCGATCCGACGGGGACACGATGAACAAGGTCATGACGAGGAAGCACACCCCTGCCCACCGAGCCGCCGCACCTGTCACGGACGAAGCCGCGGGCAGTCGCGCCGCCGGGGCGGCACGGGTGGGCGCAGCGGCACCCGCGACAGCCGGCACCCGCCGACCCGCAGCGGCACCCGCAGCGACCGGCACCCGCCCACCCGCAGCGGCACCCGCCACCGCCGGGACGCGTCCACCAGGCCGCCGCGACCCCCGCCGCCCCGCGGGCACCCCACCCCGCACCCGCCAGACCCACCCGCCCCACACCCCCACGAGCCACCCGTCCACGAGCCACACCCCCACGACCCGCCGCCCCGCTCCGGCCACCCCCGCCCGAAGCCCCCAGCGCCCCTCTCCCGCCCCGCCGCAACCCCGCCCCACCGATCTCTTCGCCGACCGCCTCCTCGCGGTCCTCAGCGGCCGGCGACCCGTCCACTCCATGCTCCGCCACACCCTCGGCAGCGCCTACGACGACCTCTCCCACCTCGCCGAACGCGGCCCCCTGCGCACCACCCGCGGCCCCGGCCCCACCGTCCGGGACATCGGCTACTACATCCCCCGCCCCGGCGCCATCGAGGCCTTCGCCCGGATCGGCACCGGCGACCGGCTGCGCGCCATGGCCTTCCGCCTGGAACTCGGCACCGACCACCGCTGGCGCTGCACCGCCGTGGAACTCGACGGCCCCCGCAGGCCCCGCGACCAGGACGACTGAACCCCGGACCGTCTCCCGGACACCGGACACACGAAAGGGCCGGGTCACCCGAGGCGACCCGGCCCTCACACCGCTCGACGGCTCCTTACGCGCGACGCCTACTTCTTGCGCCGCCCCCGCGCCTTCGCCTGCTTGCGGCGCTCCGCACGCGTGAGACCGTCGGCCTCGGAACGCACCGGCTCGTCCTCGTCGTCGAAGTCACCCTCGATCGTGCCGCCCTCGCCGTCCACCGTCGGAGCCGAGAAGTGCAGGTTCCGCCGCTGCGGGGCGTCGAGCCCCTTGGCACGGATCTCCGGACGCGCACCCGCCTGCGCCGGCACCACGTCCTGCTTGGCCAGGTCGACCGGCTCGGCGTCCTCCACCGGAACCTCCTCGACCTGCTGCTCGACCTGGACCTCCAGGTTGAACAGGTAGCCGACCGACTCCTCCTTGATGCCGTCCATCATCGCGGAGAACATGTCGAAGCCCTCGCGCTGGTACTCCACCAGCGGGTCCTTCTGCGCCATCGCGCGCAGACCGATGCCCTCCTGGAGGTAGTCCATCTCGTAGAGGTGCTCACGCCACTTGCGGTCCAGGACCGACAGCACGACCCGGCGCTCCAGCTCACGCATGATCTCGGAGCCGAGCTGCGTCTCCCGCTCCTCGTACTGCTCGTGGATGTCGTCCTTGATGGACTCGGAGATGAACTCGGCCGTCAGACCCGCCCGGTCACCGGCCGCCTCCTCCAGCTCGTCCACCGTGATCTTCACCGGGTACAGCTGCTTGAACGCGCCCCACAGCCGGTCCAGATCCCAGTCCTCCGGGAAGCCCTCGGCGGTCTCCGCGGACACATACGCGTCGATCGTGTCGTCCATGAAGTGCACGACCTGCTCCTGAAGGTCCTCACCCTCCAGGACGCGACGGCGCTCGCCGTAGATGACCTCACGCTGACGGTTGAGGACCTCGTCGTACTTCAGAACGTTCTTACGGGTCTCGAAGTTCTGCTGCTCGACCTGCGACTGCGCCGACGCGATCGCGCGCGTGACCATCTTGTTCTCGATCGGCACGTCGTCCGGGACGTTCGCCATCGACATCACACGCTCGACCATCTGCGCCTTGAACAGACGCATCAGGTCGTCACCCAGCGACAGATAGAACCGGGACTCGCCCGGGTCGCCCTGACGGCCCGAACGACCACGCAGCTGGTTGTCGATACGACGCGACTCGTGCCGCTCCGTGCCCAGCACGTACAGCCCGCCGAGCTCCTCGACCTCTTCCTTCTCCGCCTTGACGGCCTGCCCGGCCTTCTCCAGGGCGGCGGGCAGCGCGTGCGCCCACTCCTCGATGTGCTCCTCGGGATCCAGACCGCGCTGACGCAGATCCGCGTCCGCGAGGTCCTCGGGGTTGCCGCCGAGCTTGATGTCCGTACCACGGCCGGCCATGTTGGTGGCCACCGTCACCGCACCCCTGCGGCCCGCCTGGGCGACGATCGACGCCTCACGCTCGTGGTGCTTGGCGTTCAGCACCTCGTGCTGGATGCCCCGCTTGGAGAGCTGCTGCGAGAGGTACTCCGACTTCTCGACGGACGTCGTGCCGACGAGGATCGGCTGGCCCTTCTCGTGCTTCTCCGCGATGTCGTCGACGACCGCCTCGAACTTGGCGACCTCGGTGCGGTAGATCAGGTCCGACTGGTCCTTGCGGATCATCGGCTTGTTCGTCGGGATCGGCACCACGCCGAGCTTGTAGATCTGGTGGAACTCGGCGGCCTCGGTCATCGCCGTACCGGTCATGCCGGACAGACCGGGCTCTTCCTTGCCGTTGTGGTCGTGCCGCTTGTAGAGGCGGAAGAAGTTCTGCAGGGTGATCGTCGCGAGCGTCTGGTTCTCGTCCTTGATGTCCACCCCTTCCTTCGCCTCGATCGCCTGGTGCATGCCCTCGTTGTAACGGCGACCGGCGAGGATACGGCCGGTGTGCTCGTCGACGATCATGACTTCGCCGTCCATGACGACGTAGTCCTTGTCCTTCTTGAAGAGCTCCTTCGCCTTGATGGCGTTGTTCAGGTAGCCCACCAGAGGCGTGTTCACCGACTCGTACAGGTTGTCGATGCCGAGCCAGTCCTCGACCTTGCCGACACCCGCCTCGTGGATGGCGACCGTGCGCTTCTTCTCGTCGACGTCGTAGTCGCCGGTCTCCTCCAGGCCCTTCAGCGGGTTGCCCGCCTCGCCCTTCTTCAGACGCGTCACCAGCTTGGCGAAATCGCCGTACCACTTCGTCGCCTGGTCGGCCGGACCGGAGATGATCAACGGCGTACGCGCCTCGTCGACCAGGATCGAGTCGACCTCGTCCACGATCGCGAAGTTGTGGCCCCGCTGCACCAGCTCGTCCTTCGCCCACGCCATGTTGTCGCGCAGGTAGTCGAAGCCGAACTCGTTGTTCGTGCCGTACGTGATGTCGCACGCGTACTGCTCGCGCCGCTGGGCCGGCGTCATGTTGGCCAGGATGCAGCCGACTTCCAGACCCAGGAACTTGTGGACGCGCCCCATCATCTCGGAGTCACGCTCGGCCAGGTAGTCATTGACCGTGATCAGGTGGACACCCTTGCCGGACAGGGCGTTCAGATAAGCGGGCAGCGTACCGACGAGGGTCTTGCCCTCACCGGTCTTCATCTCGGCGACATAGCCGAGGTGCAGGGCCGCACCACCCATGATCTGCACGTCGTAGTGACGCTGCCCCAGCGCACGCTTGGCCGCCTCACGCACCGTGGCGAACGCCTCGGGCAGCAGGTCGTCCAGGGACTCGCCGTCGGCGTACCGCTGCTTGTACTCCGCGGTGAGGGCCCGCAGCTCGGCGTCGGAGAGGTCGACGAAGTCCTCTTCGATGGAGTTGACCTGGTCCGCGATGCGGTGCAGCTTGCGCAGGATCTTGCCTTCGCCTGCACGCATGATCTTCGAGAGGACGGACACGGGGGTTGGTCTCCTTGCCGGTCGGGCCTGGCACGGTCGGTTTCCATTTGACTTACTGAGCAACGGCCATCGTATGCGAGGACCCCGCCACGCCGGGAGGCCTGCCGTGACGAGGACCGCACACTGTCGCACTCACGCGCCAAAATCTTCTTCAAACGGGACAACGTCCGGCCCCCGCCGATGGTGCCGCCCCCCGCCCACGAATTGCGCGAATCGTGATCACCCGCTCACACCCCGCACAACCGGCACGGCCCGCCCCCACCCGGGGACACCCACCACGCGCGCGGGCACGACCCCGCAAACCGATGGCGCCCACCCGCCGCACCCCACCACAATCTCCCGATGGAGCCCGTCACCCTCACCACCGACCGCCTGGTCCTGCGCCCCGTCGGCCCCCAGGACACCGACGCCGTCCTCACCGCCGCCCAGGACCCCGACATCCAGCGCTGGACCACCCTCCCCTCCCCCTACCTCCCCGAACACGCCCACAGCTTCACCGAACAGGTCGCCCCCGACGGCTGGGCCGACGCCTCCATGTACACCTTCGGCGTGTTCCTCCCCGACGGAACCCTCACCGGCATGCTCGGCCTCACCATGCGCTCCCTCGGCACCGCCGAGATCGGCTTCTGGGCCGCCAAGGAACACCGCGGCCACGGCTACACCACCGAGGCCGCCCGCACCGCCACCCACTGGGCCTTCACCCACCTCGCCGTCGACCGCGTCGAATGGCGCGCCGAGGTCGGCAACCAGGCCTCCCGCGCGGTCGCCCGGGCCGCCGGCTTCACCCTGGAGGGCACCCTCCGCTCAGCCCTCAACAACAAGGGCGTACGACGCGACTGCTGGGTCGGCTCCCTCCTCCCCTCCGACCTCGGCCTCCCCTCGGCGGCCCCCTACCTGCCGCCACCGGCCCGGCACACGCCGTAGGACACATCTCGCACCTCTCGCCCCCCTGACACCCCCAGGACCCCCCTGAGACCCTCGCCAGGCACCCCCTCGCCGCCGAATCCCCAGCTCACCCCGGGCTGTCAGTGCCACCGCCTATCGTGCGAGACATGACGACCCCGCGCCCCGCCACCGAGCTCTCCGCAGACGAAGCCCGCAGGATCGCGCTGCGCGCCCAGGGCCTCCTCGGCAGCCCCGACCGCAAGGCCGGCGTCCGCGGCATCCTCCGCCACCTCGGCGCGGTGCAACTCGACACCATCTCCGTCCTCGCCCGCTCCCACGAACTGATCCCCTACGCCCGCCTCGGACGCGTGGGCCGCACGACCGTCGAGGACGCCTACTGGAAGGACACCCACGCCTTCGAGTACTGGTCCCACGCCGCCTGCATCCTCCCCATCGAGGAATGGCCCCACTTCGCCTTCCGCCGCCGCGCCTACCGGGGCCGCCCCCACTGGAACCACGACCTCCCCGAGGGCACCTACGACCAGGTCGTCAAACAGCTCCGCGCGGAAGGCCCCCTCACCGCCACCGAACTCGGCGGCGCGAAGAAGACCAGCGAATGGTGGGACTGGTCCGGCACCAAGGTCGCCGTGGAACGCGCCCTGATGTACGGCGAGGTCGTCTGCGTGGAGCGCCGCGGCTGGAAACGCGTCTACGACCTCGCCGAGCGCGCCGTCCCCGCCGACCTGCTGCACGACGAACTCGACGACACCGAGTGCCTGCGCCGCCTGGTCCGCCTCGCCGGCCAGTCCCTCGGCGTCGGCACGCGCGCGGACATCGCCGACTACCACCGCCTCAAGGGCGAACAGGTCGACGCGGTGATCGCCGATTCGGGCCTGGTCCCGGTCACCGTCGAAGGCTGGTCCAAGCCGGCCTGGGCCGACCCGGCGGCCCTGGCGGCACCCCCGCGCGGCCGCCACCGTACGACCCTGCTGTCCCCGTTCGACTCCCTCATCTGGGAACGGGCACGCACCGAGCGGATCTTCGGCTTCACCCACCGCCTGGAGGCGTACGTCCCCAAGCCCAAGCGGATCCACGGCTACTTCGCGATGCCCGTCCTGGCCGGCGGCCGGCTCGTGGGCCGCGTGGACCCGGCCCGCGAGGGCCACACCCTGGTCGCCCGACAGGTCAGCCTGGAAAGCCCCAAAGCCGTGCCCGCGGTCGCGGAGGCACTGGTCGAGGCGGCGAGCTGGGTCGACTGCATGGACGTACGCGTGGAACGGGTCGACGCACCGGAACTGCGCGACGCCCTCACCCAGGCGGTGACCCGCGCCCTGGTCACCGCCCTGCGCTGACCGACCTCACCCGCTGCGCCGGCCTCAGCGGATCTCGAGGATCTTCTCCCGCATCGCGTACACCACCGCCTCCATCCTGGAGTGCAGCTGCAGCTTCTCCAGGATGTTGCGCACATGGTTCTTCACGGTGTTCTCGGAGATGAACAGCTCCTTGGCGATGTCCCGGTTGTTCATCCCGGTCGCCACCAGCTTCAGCACCTCCAGCTCACGGTCCGTCAGCCGGGGCGCGGGCACCAGCCGACGCTCGTCGGTGCGCTGGATCATCGACTTGAACTCGGTGAGCAACTTCGACGCCATCGACGGGCTGATCTGCGACTGCCCGTCCGCGACCGCCCGGATCGCGGTGGCGACCTCGTCCGTCGAGATCTCCTTCAGGAGATAGCCCGTCGCCCCCGCCTTGATCGCGTCGTAGAGGTCGGCCTCCTCGTCGCTGATCGTCAGCATGATGATCTTCGCACTGGGAGCCACCTCCTTGATGGAGGTGCAGGCCTCGATACCGCCACGCTTGGGCATCCGCACATCCATCAGCACGATGTCCGGCAGCAGATCGGCCGCCTTGTCCACGGCCTCCGCGCCGTCCCCGGCCTCACCGACGACCTGGATGTCCTCCTCGGCCGCGAGCACGATCTCCAGCCCCCGACGGAACAGGGCGTGGTCGTCCACGACAAGGACTCTGATCGGCTCCTTGCGTGAAGCACCCACGTCCGGGCCCATGCCGACGACGCCGTCGTCGGCATCCTCGTCCCGCATCGGTCCGAAGCTGTCCGCCATCGTTCCTCCCCCTGCAAGGCTGCGGCTGTGGTCCTGAGCCATCGCCAACCCAAGGCTGCGGCCCACCGATTGGGCCGCACCGGCCATGATTCCATGCCCGTACGACAAAGCGGTGACAGAGCGCTGCCCCGAAGGGTCGCGCACGGGTGCCCCTGGGGGCGCACACAGCGCTCCAGGGGCACACCGCGTCAACCAACTGTCACCGGGCAGGGTCAGCCGCCCAGCGCCCCGCCCGCCTCGGGAGAGTGTGCCTGGGCGACCATCGGGTCCGTGTCGAGGTGGATCACGCCGTAGTCGTAGGCGTGGCGCCGGTAGACGACGCTCGGCTGCTTGGTCTCGGAGTCGACGAAAAGATAGAAGTCATGGCCGACCAGTTCCATCTCGTAGAGGGCCTGGTCGAGAGTCATCGCAGCGGCGACGTGGGTCTTCTCGCGGACCACGAGCGGGCCATCGCCCTGCACCTCCAGCGAACCGATCTTCTTCGTCGGCACGCTGTCCGATGCTTCGGCCGGAACGGGGTGTCCGTTGCCGTTGAGCGTCGCCACGCCCGGGACGTGGTCGGGAACCTCTGCCGCGCTGAGCCGGCGTGCGCCACGGCGCGTGTACCGCTTGTCGTGCTGCTTGCGCAGCTGGGCGTCCAGCTTCTCCGCCGCCAGGTCGAGTGCCGCATACGGGTCGCTGGCCGCGGCCTCCGCCCGGATCACGGGGCCACGGGAGCGCAGCGTGATCTCCACTCGCTCGCACCGGTCGGCCTGTCGGGGGTTGGGCTCCTTGGACACCTCGACGTCGAGGCTGATCACCTTGCCGTCGAGCTTCTGGATCTTCTCCAGGTTCAGCTTCTCGGCCACGTGCTTGCGGAACCGCTCGGGCACCTCGGTCTTGCGGCCCTTGACGACGATGTCCACGCAGAACTCCGTTCCCGGATCACTCCGCCTCAGTGCGGAGCGTCTCCCTTTTGCACCAGGCGCCGGTGAGCACCGGAACCTCGGACTTGGTGACTTCCACCTCCTCCTCCCCCATCGGCGAGATCTACACCCCAGGTGCCACGGACGATTACCCAAACCGCAGCACGGCATTCGGATATGAGAGGTGTGGCCTGCGGCTTTCCCTCACAACCGAACATATCTCGCTCGGACGGATGTCGTCACCCTCTACTGCGCCATACCTCCGTTCAGGTGAATTGACCCTGTCATTACCTGCAACGACGCAAGTTCTCAGTCAGTTCCGGTTTATTGCGAAGGAATCCGGCGACGCCGCGACCACGGCCGCGCAGAGCACGTCACCGCCACGCCACACCCCCACCACTCCCTCCGTCGTCCCGAACCGCCGTACCCCTCTCCCTTCCCGACCGGCCCCGACGTACACGGCCGACCCACCACGACCACCCCGGAGGACCCGCCCGGGGACCGCCATCGGACGGGGGTCCGCCGTCACACGATGCCCCCGCGCCTGTCCCACAGGCTCCGCCGCCGTCGCGGCCCGCACCGCTCGCGCCGCCTCCGCGAGCGAGGCACCCGTCGTCATCAGATCGTCGACGAGCACCACCGGCCCACCGCACAACAACCGCCCGCCCCCGCGCACCACCGCCAGCGCGCCCACCAGGTTCTCCTGCCGCTCACGCGCGTTCAGCCCCGCCTGATCGGCCACCGGCCCGCGCTGCCGCAGCACCGGCGCCACCCGCGCCCGCACCCCGGCCCGCCGCAGCTCCCCGGCCGCCGCGAGCGCGATACGACGGGCGGGGTCGTGGCCGCGGGCGCGGGTGGTGGCGGGGGAGGAGGGGACGGGGACCAGGAGGAGAAGGGGCGCCGGGGGCGGGGGGCCCTCCCCCTCCCCCACCCCCGCCTCCCCCACCCCCACCCGCACCGCCCCCGCCACCGCCACCCCCAGCACCCCCGCCAGCCCCAGCCCACCCCTTTCCTTGTGCGCCAGCAGCACCGCCCTGACCTCGTCCGCGTAGGGCGCCGCCGCGTGTACGGCGGGCAGTCCGGCCGGTTCCGGTTCCGGCCGTACCCGCCGCGGCCGGTTTCCGTGGAGTGCGCCCCGGCACCGCGGGCAGAGCACCGTACGGGCCCGTCCGCAGCCCGCGCACTCGGCCGGCAGTACGAGGCCGCTGAGTTCCTGCCACCAGGTGCGAACGCCTTCCACGTGCTCCACTGTGCCGAGGGGGGAAGGCGACGGCCACCCCTGTGGAAAACCGTGGGCGGCGGCCTGTGGAAAACCGACCGGTAAGTCAGATAAAAGGCCGGCCGGGCTCTCCCGCGGAGAGCCCGGCCGGCCAAATCGGAGGACGGCCCCGGAAAGGCCGACGCCGAAGGGATCACCCCGGATAAAACGCCGTCGAGGCGGTTTCCTTCAGCGTGCGCCACCCGCTCCCGCCGGGCAGCCACAGCAGTCCGTCCTTGGAGGTCGCGAAGAGGGGTTTGTCGCTGTTCTCGGAGGCGGCGATGCTGGTGACCTCGGTGAGGCCGGGCAGGGTGCCGGACTCGGGGATCGAGCCGTCGCACTGCACGTACTGCACCTGTTCGACGCCGCCGGATTCCTGCCCGACCACGACGAGACGGCTGTCACCGGCCCATGCCACGGCCGTGACCTGTTCCAGCTCGGGCGTGGCGGAGCGCAGTTCCTGCACGGACACGGACGGCTGGTCTCCGCTGCCCGCGGACCGTTCGATGCGCCCGATGAGCAGGGACTGCTTGCCGTCCTTGTCCACGACGAGCGCGATCCTCGCGCCGTCGGCGGCGACCCGTACGGCGTTGATACGGCCGTCCAGGCGCGGTGTGAGCACCTCGACGGGTTTGCCGCCGCCCTTCTGCAGGAGCAGGAGCCGGGGGTCGACGGGGTTGCGGTCGGCGATCCACAGGTCGCCCTGGGCGTCCCAGGTGGGGGTGGTGAGGCGGTCGGCCTCGGTCTTGCCGGTGCTGGTGAGGACGGGGTCGCCGAGGGAGCCGCTGGTCACGGTGGAGGTGACGTAGAGGCTCTTGCCGTCGAGGGTGACCCCGGCGGCGCTGTGTTCGTCGCGCGCCACGGCCACCGAGAGCAGCGGCTTGGTGCCGTCGCCGAGCGCGCCGGGGACGGGGTCGGCCTTGGCGTTGCCGCTGCCGCCGGCTCCGGAGGGCATGCGGAGGAGCTGGTGGTGGCCGTCGATGAAGTAGAGGTACTCGGGGTCGGCCTCGCTGCCGCGGGCGGCGACGGCGGAGGCGGCGTCGTCGCTGAGCGAGCACAGTTGCCGGCCGCCGGCCCGCAGCGCGATCTCCTGCACGGTGGGGGTGACGCTCTGGATGGTGAACAGCAGCTGGGCGGCCATCTCGGAGCACTTGCCCCGGCCGATGTGGGCGGCCTTGTCGTTGAGCGGCACGGTGAGCTTGTTCTGGTCGTCGGGCGTGAGTGCGCTGACGCCCTTCCTCAGTGCCGTGCCGGTGGGGAAGCTGGATCTGACGACCGGGCGGAGCCAGCTGGTGGGTCCGCCGAGGAGGGAGCGGACCATCTGGGTCGTGGGGTCGACGCGTTCCCGTACGTAGACGGGGTCGGCGACGGCCATGGGCTGCCCGGAGGCGGCGGAGGTGGTGTTGGAGGCGAAGTAGTACTTGTTGACGGACATGTAGTTGCGCTGGAAGTCCGACTTGCCCATGACGACTCCCTGGGGGAGCACGTCGATGCGCCACTGTTCGCTCTTCTTGTCGCGGGTGAGGTGGACCGTCTGGTCGTAGCCGCCGGAGGAGGGTGTGTACGACTGCTGGGCGTCGACGGTGGCGACCTTCGTGCCGGTCAGAGTGAAGGAGGTGTCGTCGCCGTCCCGGCCGCCCGACCGTCCGGCCTCGGCGCCGGGTCCGTCGGCGAGGACGGTGGTGGAGAGTTCCGGCTGCCAGGTCTGTGCGGCGCTGGTGGTCAGGTACTGCCGCGCCGTCGCATAGCTGGGGTCGTCGCTGGTCAGGGCCTCGAGGAAGCCCTGGACGATCTCCGAGGGCGGGGCGTCGTCGCGGGGCGGCATGGCGAACACCCGTACCTGGGTGTCCTGGCGCGGTGTGGACTCGACGTCCCGCAGATCGCCGCGGTCGGGCATGGAGGCGCATCCGGCCAGCAGTACGACACCACAGGCGGCGTACGCCACCACGCGCGCCGGTGT
The DNA here is from genome assembly GCF_040630405.1 of Streptomyces sp. NPDC005811. NCBI lineage: Bacteria > Bacillati > Actinomycetota > Actinomycetes > Kitasatosporales > Streptomycetaceae > Streptomyces > Streptomyces sp. NPDC005811. The sequence goes on along the minus strand of NZ_JBEXXK010000006.1, from coordinate 9,999 downwards.
GCGCCGGTCGCGCTTCTGGCGGTCAGCGCCCACGGAATGCCTCCCCTTGTTCGTCCGGGCCCTGCGGTCCGGCGTCCGGCCGGCCCGGGGTGTGCTCCGGGGCGTCGCTGTGTGCCGTGTCCCTGTGTGCCGTGTCCGTGTGCGTCGCGCCCCTGTGTGCCGCGTCGGTGCGTTCCGCGGCGGTGCCACCGGCCGGTTCGTCGGTGCTCCGGGTCGCCGAGGCGGCAGCGGGCCGGGGTACGACGCGTGCGCCGTTGCCGGGCAGGGCCGTCGGGTCGGCGGTGGGCGTGGCCGTGGCCATGCGGGGGGCGAGCGGGGCGTGTGCGGGCGAGAGCGGTTCCCGGGCGGGCTGCACGGGTACGGTGGCGCTCTTCTCGCCGCCCCGGCCGGCCTGTCCGGATTCGCCGAGGCCGCGGTTGCGCCGCGAGTCCTTGGGTTCCAGGGGTATCGGCGAGCCCCGCAGCGGTTCGTCGGCGGTCCTGGGCAGGGTCAGGCGGAACTGTGAGCCGCCGCCGGGTTCGCCCCAGGCCTGCAGCCAGCCGCCGTGCAGCCGGGCGTCCTCCAGGGCGATGGACAGTCCGAGGCCCGTGCCGCCGGTGGTACGCGCGCGTGCCGGGTCGGCGCGCCAGAAGCGGCTGAAGACACGGGTGGCCTCGCCGGGCTTGAGTCCGACGCCGTAGTCGCGTACGGCGACGGCGACGGCCCCGCCGGCCGCGGCGAGCTTGACGACGACGTCCTTGCCCTCGCCGTGTTCGACGGCGTTGACGACGAGGTTGCGCAGGACGCGCTCGACCCGCCGGGCGTCGGCCTCGGCGACGACGGGCTGCTGGTCGCCGAGCACGCGGATGGTCGTGCCCTTGCGGTCGGCGAGGGGCGCGGCGCCGCTGACGACGCGCCGGACGACCTCGCGCAGGTCGATGGGTTCGGCCTCCAGGGCGGCGGCGCCGGCGTCGAAGCGGCTGATCTCCAGCAGGTCGGCGAGCAGGGACTCGAACCGGTCGAGCTGGTCGGCGAGGAGTTCGGCGGAGCGCGCGGTGACGGGGTCGAAGTCCTCCCGCGCCTCGTGGATGACGTCGGCGGCCATCCGTACGGTGGTCAGCGGTGTGCGCAGCTCGTGCGACACGTCGGACACGAAGCGCCGCTGCATCCGTGAGAGGTCCTCCAGCTGCTGGATCTTGAGCTGGAGGTTCTGCGCCATCTTGTTGAAGGCCTCGCCGAGGCGGGCGATGTCGTCCTCGCCGGTGACCTTCATCCGTTCCTGGAGACGTCCGGCGGAGAGCCGTTCGGCGATGCCCGCGGCCATCCGGACGGGTGTGACGACCTGCCGTACGACGAGCCAGGCGATCGCGCCGAGGAGGACGACGACGAAGAGGCCGGCGGTCGCGAGGGTGCCCTTGACGAGGCTGAGGGACTTCTCCTCCTGGGTGAGCGGGAAGAGGTAGTACAGCTCGTAGGGGTCGCCGTTGGGGTCGTTGAGCTGTTTGCCGATGACGAGGGCCGGCTGGGAGTCCTTGTCGTTGCTGTAGAGGATGCGGGAGTAGCTCTGGGCCGCTCCGGCGTTGGTGTTGATGTGGTCGCGCAGGGCTTCGGGGACGCTCTTGTTGGGGTCGACGTAGCCGGAGGAGCGGGGTCCCGGTCCGCCGCCGCTGTCGTCGCCCGGGGGGAGGGTGACGACGTCGAAGGCGCCCTGGCCGCCGCTGGACAGCGACGACACGAGTTCGCTCATCCACTCGGTGACGTTCTGGGAGGAGCTGCTGTCGATGGCGTTCCCGTCGCCGCCGCCTGCGGCGACCGCCTCGTCGGCCTTCTGTTTGGCGACGGCGAATCCGCCGGCGGCCTGGCTCTGGGAGGCCTTGACCTTGGCGTCGAGCAGTCCGTTGCGGACCTGCCCGATGACGACGAAGCCGAGCAGCAGGACGACGCCCAGCGACATCAGCAGGGTGGTCGCGACGACCTTGAGCTGGATGTTGCGGCGCCACAGCCGCATGACGGGCAGCAGCGGCCGGCGCACCCAGCGCAGCAGCAGGCGCAGGACGGGGCTGCCCTGCATCCCGCCCTGGAGCAGCCCGCCTTCGAGGAGGCGTCCGAAACGTGAACCCATGGTCTTCCGGCCGACAGGCCGCTCCGGTCGGACCCCGGACCGGCCGGGGGCCGAAGCGGCACTGTCCCCGGACATGTCAGCTCGGCCCCGCCTTGTATCCGACGCCTCGGACGGTCACCACGATCTCCGGGCGCTCGGGGTCCTTCTCGACCTTGGAGCGCAGTCGCTGGACGTGCACGTTGACCAGGCGGGTGTCGGCGGCGTGCCGGTAACCCCACACCTGTTCGAGGAGCACTTCGCGGGTGAACACCTGCCACGGCTTGCGCGCCAGCGCGACCAGCAGGTCGAACTCCAGCGGTGTCAGCGCGATGGACTGCCCGTCGCGCTTCACGGAGTGCCCGGCGACGTCGATCACGAGGTCACCGATCGCCAACTGTTCCGGCGCCGGCTCCTCCGACCTGCGCAGCCGCGCCCGGATGCGGGCGACGAGCTCCTTCGGCTTGAACGGCTTGACGATGTAGTCGTCGGCGCCGGACTCCAGCCCGACGACCACGTCGACGGTGTCGCTCTTCGCCGTGAGCATCACGATCGGCACACCGGACTCCGCCCGGATCAGGCGGCACACCTCGATGCCGTCCCGTCCGGGCAGCATCAGATCCAGCAGCACCAGATCGGGCTTCGCCTCGCGGAACGCGGCCAGCGCCTTGTCACCGTCGGCTACGAAAGACGGCTCAAAACCTTCACCACGCAGCACGATGCCGAGCATCTCGGCCAGTGCGGTGTCGTCGTCGACGACAAGGACTCGTCCCTTCATAAACGACATCATCCCATTCTCATAACGGTGAAGGTGACGCAGGTGAGAAGCCTCACCGCCCGGTGACGATAGTCGTACGGGACCGTCACTGTCTGCCCTCGCCGACAGACCGTGATCTCCGGGGCATCAGGCACCCGTCCCGGGACGGGCCCTCGCGCACAGTTCGGCGAGTCCTTCGGCCGTCACCGGCGACACCGCGCCCTCCTCCGTCACGATCGCCGTCACCAGCTCCGGCGGCGTCACGTCGAACGCCGGGTTGTACGCCTGGGTCCCCAGCGGCGCCACCGGAATCCCGCCTCCCGCTCCCGTCACCGGCGCCTGTGGCGCCGTCACCTCGGTCACCTCGAACCCGGGGCGCTGCTCGACCTCGATCGCCGCCCCGCTCGCCGTGTGCGGGTCGACGGTCGTCACCGGCGCGACCACGATGAACGGCACATGGTGGTACCGCGCGAGCACCGCGAGCGGATAGCTCCCCACCTTGTTCGCCACCGAACCGTCGGCCGCGATCCGGTCCGCCCCGATCAGCACCGCGTCCACCTCACCCGCCGCGAACAGCGATCCCGCCGCGTTGTCCGTCAGCAGGGTGTACGCCATACCGCTGCGCGCCGCCTCGTACGCGGTCAGGCGGGCGCCCTGCAGCAGCGGACGCGTCTCGTCCACCCACAGCCGCCGCAGCCGCCCCACCCGATGCGCGGCCAGGGCCACGGCGAACGCCGTCCCTTCCCCGCCCGACACCAGCGAGCCGGTGTTGCAGTGCGTGAGGATCCGGTGCCCGCCGCCGGGCAGCAGCTCGTCCAGAAGCGCCAGCCCGTGCCCGGCCATCCGGGTGCTGGCCTCGGCGTCCTCCCGGTGCAGCCGCCGAGCCGCCGCCAGCGCGGCCTGCGCCCCCCGCGCCGGATCTCCTCCCCCCGCCAGCTCCGCCCGGTAAGCGGCCCGGGCCCGGTTCACGCCGAGGGACAGGTTCACCGCGGTGGGCCGTGCTCCGGCCAGCGCGGTGGCCGCCTCCTCCACGTCGAAGCCCCGGGCGGCGGCGAGCGCGACACCGTACGCCCCGGCGATGCCGAGCAGCGGCGCCCCCCGCACGGCCAGCGAGCGGATCGCCTCCACCAGCGCCGACGCGTCCGTACAGACCAGCTCGACCTCCTCGGCCGGCAGCCTCGTCTGGTCCAGAAGCACCAGCACGGGGCCTTCGGGCGGCTCTTCCCAACGGATCGCCGGTATCTCGGCCTGCCGCTTGTCCTCACCGGATCGCGCGTACTGATCAGCCATGCGGTCAGTCTGCCCATAGTCCGGCGGACAATTGAAGGTGTGCAGCCCCTACCGCGGCCGGTCTCCCGATGACCACCCCATGGCACGATGGCAGCCAACCTGCCACCGCGCCCGCGGACGGGCATCGTGAAGGAGCGACGATGAAAGACACTCCGGGCTGGGCCTCGCCCGGATCCGCCCCGTCCGACGGGCGGGAGCCCGGCGCGTCCGACCCCGCAGACCAGCCCACCGACACGCAGCCCGAGGGCCGGTCGACCGCGAATCCACCGGACCCCCAGGCGAAGTGGTCCAAGGAGCAGCCGCCCCCCGGCCAGTGGTCCGCGCCCGCAGGCCCCCAGCACCCGGGTCAGGCCGCCCCGCAGAACCCCGTCCAGCCTCCGCCGCCCCCACCGCCCGGCCCGGGCTGGGGCAGCCGCCCGCCCGCCGGCCCGTACGGCGGTGCGCCCCACGGCCACCCGGGCTACGCCCCCTACCCGGCCTGGGGCAACGGCTGGGGCGGTCCGCCGCCCGCGGCGAAGCCCGGTGTGATCCCGCTGCGCCCGCTCGGCGTCGGCGAGATCCTCGACGGCGCAGTCGCCACCATGCGCACCTACTGGCGCACGGTGCTGGGCATCTCGCTGACCGTCGCAATCGTCACCGAGGTCATCGTCGTCCTGCTCCAGGGACTGGTCCTGGACCACACCACGGACACCTCCGCCCTCAGCGACCCCAGCGCCACCCTCGACGAGCAGACCCGCGCCATGGGCGACGTCCTGCTCAACTCCGGTGTCCTGCTGCTGGTCTCGCTGGTCGGCACCATCTTCGCGACAGCCCTGCTCACGGCCGTCATCAGCCGCGCGGTCCTCGGCAAGCCGGTCACCCTCGGCGACGCCTGGCGCGATGCCCGTCCCCGGATCCCCCGGCTGTTCGGCCTGATCTTCCTGCTGCTGCTCATCGCGGGCGCGGTGGGCGCCGCCGGCGCACTGCCCGGCATCCTGGTGAGCGCCGCCGGGGCCGGTGAGGGCGGGGCCGCGCTCTCGGTCCTCGGCACCTTTGCCGCGGTCTTCGTCGCCCTGTGGCTGCTGGTCCGCCTCTCCCTCTCCTCGCCCGCGCTGATGCTGGAGAAGCAGAGCATCACGAAGGCGATGGGCCGCTCCGCCAAACTCGTCCGCGGCTCCTGGTGGCGGGTCTTCGGCATCCAGCTGCTCGCCCTGATCATCGCCAACATCGTCGCCACGATCGTCCTCGTCCCGTTCGCCTTCGCCGGCGCCGCGATGAGCGACAGCGGCGTCGGCGGCCTCGTCGACGGCACGGGCGACTACGGCTGGACCTACCTGATCGTCAGCGGTATCGGCTCGGTGATCGGCTCCATGATCACCTTCCCGATCGCGGCCGGGGTCGTCGTCCTCCTCTACATCGACCAGCGCATCCGGCGCGAGGCCCTCGACCTCGACCTGGCCCGTGCCGCCGGTGTCCAGGGCCACGGCTCCCCCGACCCCGGCACCACCGCGGGGAGCTGATGCGGTGAGCCTGACGGGGGGAACCCTCACCGCACCACCACTTCCGCACGGCACACTCGTCCGCTCCGACGACGCGCCTCCGCTGACCATCCCGCGCGATCCCGCGCGCGAGGCGGCCCGGCGCGAACTGTCCGAACGCCTGTACCACGAGCACGACCCGAGCCTCCTCCAGCGCGCCCTCAACACGCTCTGGGACTGGATCGGCGACCTGTTCGCCACCGCGTCCGGTGCCACTCCAGGGGGCACCGTCGGGCTGCTGGTCGTCCTCGCGGCCGTCGTGGCCGTGGTGGGCGCCCTGTGGTGGCGCCTGGGCACCCCCCACCGCCAACCCACCTCCACCGCCACCCTGTTCGACGACCGCCCCCGCACCGCCGCCGAACACCGCGCCGCCGCCGAGGCGCACGCCTCCCAGGGCCACTGGAGCCATGCCCTCCAGGAACGCATGCGTGCCGTGGTCCGCTCCCTCGAGGAACGCGCCCTCCTCGACATCCGCCCCGGCCGCACCGCCGACGAGGCCGCCGCGGAAGCCGGCCGCACCCTCCCCGCCCACGGCGACCGACTCCACGCCGCCGCCCGCGCCTTCGACGACGTGACGTACGGAGGCCGCCCGGCCACCGAACAGGCGTACCGCCACATCGCCGAACTCGACCACGACCTGGAACACACCAGACCCCTGCTCACCACGAGCAGCACCGCCGACACTCCCCCCACCACCCGCCGGGGAGCCGCCGGATGACCGCCGAGGCCACACTCCCCTCCACCGCCGCCTCGCCCACCGCCCGCCAGGTGTGGACCCGCACGCGAGGAGTGGCCCTCGCCGTCACGCTCCTCCTGGCGGCCGGCGTCACACTCGCCGTCCTGCGCTCCGACGCCCGGCACGGCGCCCTCGACCCCCGCTCCGCCGACCCCTACGGCAGCCGCGCCGTCGCCGAACTCCTCGCCGACCGCGGCGTGTCCACCCATGTCGTCACCACCCTCGCCGAGGCCCGCGCCGCGACCGGCCCCGACACCACCCTCCTGGTCGCCTCCCCCGACCTTCTGACGGAACGCCAGCAGCAGGAACTGCACACCGCGACCTCCGGCTCCGGCGGCCGCACCGTCCTCGTCGCCCCCGGCAGCCCCTCCGTCTCCACCCTCGCCCCCGGAGTCACCGCGGACCCGGCCACCAGCCGCGGCTCCACCCTCACGCCCGACTGCGCCCTGCCCGAGGCCCGCCGCGCCGGCACCGCCGAGACCGGCGGCATCCGCTACAGCACCCGCCACCTCGACGCCGACACGTGCTATCCCAGCCAGCGCCTGGCCACCCTCCTGCGCATCCCGGACACCCCCGCGAGCGGCGACACCATCGTCCTCGGCGCACCCGACATCCTCTACAACACCCGACTCGACCAGCAGGGCAACGCCTCGCTCGCCCTCCAACTCCTCGGCTCCCGCCCCCATCTGACCTGGTACCTCCCCTCACTCTCCGACACCTCCGCCACCGAACCCGGCGACGAGAAGACGTTCGTCGACCTGCTGCCCTCCGGCTGGCTCTGGGGCACCCTCCAACTCTTCGTCGCGGCAGCCCTCGCCGCCCTCTGGCGGGCACGCCGACTCGGCCCGCTCGTCCCCGAGAAACTCCCCGTGGCGATCCGCGCCTCCGAAACCGTCGAAGGCCGCGCCCGCCTCTACCGCAAAGCCCGCGCCCGCGACCGCGCGTCCACCGCTCTTCGCTCCACCACCCGCACCCGACTCGCCCCTCTCGCAGGCGTCCCCGTCGCCCAGGCACACACGCCCGAAGCACTCCTCCCCGCCCTGTCCGCCCGCCTCCAGTCCGGCGGACAGCCCCTGCACTCCCTTCTCTTCGGCCCGCCGCCCAGCGACGACACGGCCCTCATCGCACTCGCCGACCAACTCGACGCCCTCGAAAGAGAGGTACGCCGTCCATGATGGACCCGACCACCGACAACGCCGGGAACACCGGGGACCCGGGCCGCACCCGCGCCTCCCTGGAGGCCCTGCGCGCCGAGATCTCCAAGGCCGTGGTCGGCCAGGACCCCGCCGTGACCGGCCTCGTCGTCGCCCTCCTCTGCCGCGGACACGTTCTCCTTGAAGGAGTCCCCGGAGTGGCCAAAACGTTGCTCGTCCGCGCCCTCGCCTCCGCACTCGAACTCGACACCAAACGCGTCCAGTTCACCCCCGACCTCATGCCGAGCGACATCACCGGCTCCCTCGTCTACGACGCGCGCACCGCCGAGTTCTCCTTCCAGCCCGGCCCGGTCTTCACCCACCTCCTCCTCGCCGACGAGATCAACCGCACCCCGCCGAAAACCCAGTCCTCCCTTCTGGAGGCCATGGAGGAACGGCAGGTCACCGTCGACGGCACCCCCCGCCCCCTGCCCGACCCGTTCCTCGTCGCCGCCACCCAGAACCCCGTCGAGTACGAGGGCACCTACCCCCTCCCCGAAGCCCAACTCGACCGCTTCCTCCTGAAACTGACGATCCCTCTCCCCTCCCGCCAGGAAGAGATCGACGTCCTCACCCGCCACGCCGAGGGCTTCAACCCGCGCGACCTCCACGCCGCCGGCGTACGCCCCGTCGCCGGCCCCGCCGACCTGGAAGCGGCCCGCGCGGCCGTCGCCAAGACGACGATCTCCCCCGAGATCACCGCGTACGTCGTCGACATCTGCCGCGCCACCCGCGAATCCCCCTCCCTCACCCTCGGCGTGTCGCCCCGCGGCGCCACCGCCCTCCTCGCCACCTCCCGCGCGTGGGCCTGGCTCACCGGCCGCGACTACGTCATCCCCGACGACGTCAAAGCCCTCGCCCTCCCCACCCTCCGCCACCGCGTCCAGCTCCGCCCGGAAGCCGAAATGGAAGGCGTGACAGCCGACTCCGTCATCACCGCACTCCTCGCCCACGTTCCCGTGCCCCGCTGATGGCACTCACCGGACGCGCCGCCCTCCTCGCGGCCCTCGGCTCCCTCCCCGTCGGCATCTGGGAACCCAGCTGGACGGGCCTCCTCGCCGTCAACGCCCCCCTCGCCCTGGCCTGCGCCTGCGACTACGCCCTGGCGGCTCCCGTACGCCCCCTGCGCCTCACCCGCTCCGGTGACACCACCGCACGCCTCGGTGAGCCCGCAGACGTCACCCTGACCCTCACCAACCCCTCCCGCCGCCCCCTGCGCGCCCGCCTCCGCGACGCCTGGCCGCCCAGCAGCTGGGAGCCCGGCACCGAGACCGAAGCCTCCCGCCACCAGCTGACCGTCCCCGCCGGCGAACGCCGCCGCATCACCACGCGCCTGCGCCCCACCCGCCGCGGAGACCGCCAGGCCGACCGCGTCACCATCCGCTCCTACGGCCCCCTCGGCCTCCTGGCCCGCCAAGGCACCCACAAGGTCCCCTGGACGGTACGCGTCCTGCCCCCGTTCACCAGCCGCAAGCACCTGCCCTCGAAACTGGCCCGCCTCCGCGAACTCGACGGCCGCACCAGCGCCCTCACCCGCGGCGAGGGCACCGAGTTCGACAGCCTGCGCGCATACGTCCCCGGCGACGACACCCGCTCCATCGACTGGCGCGCCACAGCCCGCCACTCCACCGTCGCCGTCCGCACCTGGCGCCCCGAACGCGACCGCCACATCCTTCTGGTCCTGGACACCGGCCGCACATCCGCCGCCCGTGTCGGCGACGCCCCCCGCCTCGACGCCTCCATGGACGCCGCCCTCCTCCTCGCCGCCCTCGCCTCCCGCGCCGGCGACCGCGTCGACCTCCTCGCCTACGACCGGCGGGTACGGGCCCTCGTCCAAGGCCGCTCGGCCCGCGACGTCCTGCCCTCCCTCGTCGCCGCCATGGCCACCCTCGAACCCGAACTGGTCGAGACGGACGCCAGGACTCTCATCACCACCGCACTCCGTACGGCACCTCGCCGGTCCCTCATCGTCCTGCTGACCACACTCGACGCCGCGCCCGTCGAGGAAGGCCTCCTCCCCGTCCTCCCTCAGCTCACGCAGCGCCACACCGTCCTCGTCGCATCGGTCGCCGACCCCCACATCGCCCTCATGGCCACCTCCCGCGGCAGCGCCGACGCGGTCTACGACGCTGCATCCGCCGCCCAGGCCCAGGCGGAACGCCACCGCACAGCCGAACAACTCCGCCGGCACGGAGTCACCGTCGTGGACGCGACTCCGAACGACCTCGCCCCGGCCCTCGCCGACGCCTACCTGGCGCTGAAGGCAACAGGGCGGCTATAAGAAAAGCGGGCTCTCCTGCGGAGCCCGCGAAAATCCAAATGCCTTATGCCCTGAACGCAGAAAACCCCCGCACCATACGGTGCGGGGGTTTCCCGGAATGATTGTTCGGCGGTGTCCTACTCTCCCACAGGGTCCCCCCTGCAGTACC